>NZ_JALNTY010000002.1:300000-556904 GCF_023161965.1 Anaerosoma tenue | reverse complement strand
GGGCGGGAAGGTGAACTTCTTGAACCCGAGCAAGAGGCCGTAGTGGCGCTTGGTGTAGTCCACGGCGTTCTTCGTGGGCAGGTGCTCACGGAACCGCTTGGCCGCCATGAGCGTGTTGGCGCCGTAGTAGAAGGTGCCGAACAAGAACATCACCACGAAGGCGAAGTGGACGTTCATCCACGTCCAGACCCCTTCGCCGCCCGAGACGAGCGCCGGTGTGAAGAACAGCCCGAGCGCGATGCCTGATATGAGCAGCATCATCGTGCCCACGCCGTGCGTCCAGTGCGTGATCCGCGCCGGGACGTCGTGCCGCAGGACCTTGTCGCCTTCGATCACCGGGTCCCTGCGTCTGCTGAGCCCGGCGGCGAGCACGCCTGCAAACGGCGCGAACCACACCAGCCAGGTGGCCGAATCGAACCACAGCGTCTCAGCCATGGCCTCACCCCTTTCCCCTATGTCTGTGATCGCGCCCTTGCCGGGGGCGGCGCCCCACGGCGGGGCACCGCTACATCACGCCGAAAGCGCCGGAACTGTGCAACTTTCGGAAATCGATAGTTTGCTATAGAGTGGGCTTGTGGCAGATGGAGAGGTCGGCCATCCCTGCGTTGACAGCATTCAAACGCTCCAACTGACGAGAATCGATAGAAAGTCAGGTGGGTATCATGGTCGAGCCCGGGGTGACTCCCTCGAGGCAGCAACTGCGCGATCTTCTTGCGGTGATGACCCCGGAAGACCTGCATACCTTGCTGCGCCTGGCCAACCAGGACTACGCCTACGAGGAGGAGCTCGCCAAACGAACCGCCACGCTGGACGAAGATGCGCGAACGACCGCCTGGTCGATCCTCGACTTCGCGCGTCGGGTCTGCGCGCACGAGATCACGCTCGGCACCGTGGACTCGCGGTGGTTCATCCCTACGCCGGAGATACTCCGGCACCTGCACGAGATCGACACGCTTGCCTTCGGACGCCTGTCCACCGCGCTTGGCAGGCTCGGAGACGAGCAGCAGCGCTTCGCCAGCCAGACGCTGATGGACGAGACGACCGCGGCTTGCCTGATGCCCGACGAGAGCAAGAGCTTCCAGGATGTGCGCGAGTTCCTCGGTCACGGCACCAAGCCCCGGACCCGAACGGAGCGGTTGGTGGTGAACTTCTACACCACGATGCGTGACGTACCCAGACTGGCCTCGGCTCCCCTCGGCATGGACACAGTCCTCCAGGTGCAGCGCATGCTCACGAAGGGCCTGTGTGCCGAAGGTGAGTGCACCGCGCTGCGGCGGAAGAACATACCGCGGCGGACGACCGTCGACCGGTGGCCCGGGGCATACCAGGTGCCCTTGGCGCGCGAGGTCGAACCGACGCTCCAGCGTATGCTCGCAGCCGCAAAGCGTGAGGATCCGTGGGTCCACCCGTTGGTCCGCGGCCTCCTCCTGTACTTCTCGCTCCTCAACCTCCGTCCGTTCGAGCTCAGCGACGTGGGACTGGCGCGCGCGATATTTCAGATCTACATGCACCGCGCCGGGTATCCGGTACTCCAGCTCATGCCGATCTCACAGGTCCTCCTCCACCGCTATGGTGAGTACGCGAGACGTTGGCCTGCCGAGAATCACGGAGATCTCACCGGATTCGTATCCTGGGCGCTCGAGAGCGTGTGGAGGGCCCTCGAGACGCTCGGTCGCAACATCGATGCGCGCGTGGACGAGAACGAGCGCCTGCGGTCACAACTGCGCTTCGACCCGTCTCTGAACCACCGTCAGCGGACCGTCCTCGGCCGGGCTATACGGCTCCCGGGGGCGACGTTCTACATCGACTATCACCGTCGTTCGTACGACATCGCGTACTCCACGGCCCGCGCCGATCTGATCGGCCTCGTCGACCGCGGCTACATGAGGGTGCAGCGACAGGGACATGCGTTCATGTTCACGGCGGCTCCCGGACTGAGACGACTGGTGACGACGAAGTCGAAGGGACGAACTTAGACGCCCGCGTCCAACCTCGTGTGTGGTTGCCCCCTCAGTCCCTGACCGAGAGCACGCCCCAGACGATCGAGAGGGCGCCCAGCACGAGCGACCACGCCCCGGCGGCCACTCCCACGACCGCAAGCCCCGAGATGTCCTCCACGATCACCCACACACCCGCTCCGATGAGCAGCAGACCTCGCAACAGCCGCAACCACCACCAGCTGAAGACGCGCGCGATCGCCAGAGCGCCAGCGAGATCGTTGAGGCCCGCGATCACCGCAAGCACGGCGACTATGGTGAGCACGAGCGTGCTCACGAGATCCGGACTGGTGAGCACCACGATGCCGAACACCATCAGGGCGACAGCGGGCACCAGCGATACCACCCAGAGGCCGCCCCAGACCGGACGCAGCCGCCAGGCGCTGTAGAGGAGCACCGCACCGGCGGCAGCCAGGAAGACGCCCACGATGGTCATGAGCACGGTGCCGGTGAGGTTGGGCCACGCGAGGAGCGCCATGCCGAGCACGATCAGGAGCACGCCCCAGAGGATGAACGTCACCGCCCTCGTCCGCAGCGACTCCCGGTCGGTCGTCCACGGTGATCGCATGGTGACTCCTCCCTCTCAGTTCCCTATGGTGCCTCTACCCGTTGAGAGCTTCTTCTGAAGCCGTCTGGCGACCGTGGAGATGACGAAGTTCACGGCGAAGTAGACGAGGGAGATCACGATGTAGATCGTGATGATCTGAGATGGCCGCCAGTACTTGGCCGCCAGGATGGTGCCCTTGAACATCAGCTCGTACGCGCCGATCGCCATAGCGAACGACGAGTCCTTGATGACCGTGACGAACTGGGAGACGATCGGCGGGATCATCTTCACGACAGCGGGGGGCAGCACGATATACCGCATCGACTGCAGGAACGAGAACCCCTGCGACCGGGCGGCTTCCCACTGACCCACCGGCACGGAGTTCAGCCCACCGCGGATCACCTCGGCGATGATGGCCGACGTGTAGATGGTGAGGCCGATCGTGGCCGCCCACATCGCGGGAAGCCCGAGCACGAAGTAGCTCACCAGGATCAGCAGGAGCTGCGGGAGGTTCCGCACCACCTCGATGTACGTGGTGGCCAGGTGGCTGACCACCGGGAAGCCCGAGTAGCGCATGGCGCCGATGATGGTGCCGAACACCGAGCTCAACACGATGGACATGCCCGCTATCTCCAGCGTGAGCAGCAGGCCCTGCCCAAGCCCGATGTACAGGACCGGGTCAGAGAGCATCTGGATCACGGGGTTGCTCATGATGGCGTCCATCAGGCAGCCCTCGCTCTCGACTCGAGCCTACGTGCCAGGCGCGCGAGCGGGAAGCACATGAGGAAGTACAGCAGACCCACGACCACATACGTGGGACCGTAGTGCCCGTAGCGCCCTGCGAACGAGTCGCCGGCGTACATGAGATCGCCGCCCGCGATGATTGCGATGACCGAGGTGTTCTTGATGAGGCTGACCGCCTGGTTGGTGAGCGGCGGCAGCACGACCCGCATCGCCTGCGGGATGATGATGTAGCGCATCGCGCCTACGTAGCCGAAGCCCTGCGACAGGGCGGCTTCGAGCTGACCCCTGCCGATCGACTGGATGCCGGCGCGGACCACCTCGGCGATGTAGGCACCGTGGTACATCCCCACGCCGATGATGCCGATCGTGACCACGGGGATGAACATGCCCTTGAAGATGATCGGCAACGCGTTGAAGATCATGAACACCTGGATGAGCAGCGGGGTGTTCTGGTAGAACTCCACGTACGCCCTGGCGAACGCACGAGGCGCGCGCCAGCTCGACGCCGACATCACGCCGATGATCGTCCCCAGGGCCAGCGCGAGCGCCAGCCCCAGGGACGCCACCAGCAGTGTCACGAGCGCGCCTTGCCAGAGCACGTCCATGTTCGCGAACAGCGCCTCCCAGCGCGGGACCGAGAACGGCCCCTGCTGCAGGAAGCCTATGCTCGCGATGAGCTCAGACATGCGCGTCTCCGGTCTGATCGCGAACGATCAGCCCAGGTTCCACTTCTCGAGCAGGGTGTCCATCTCGCCGCTGGCCTCCATGTCCGAGAGCATCTCGTTGATGAAGTCGCGGAGCTCATCGGTGCCCAGCTTGGTGGCGACACCGTAGTCCTGGGGCGAGAAGCCGTCGGGCAGGATGACGGAGTCATCGGTGAGGTATCCCGAGAGGATCGATTTGTCCACGGAGAACGCGTCGACGCGACCCGACTCAAGGGCTGCGTTGATCTCCGGGTACGTGGCGAACTCAAGGAACTCCACATCGATGCCGAGAGCGTCGGCCTCGACCTGGACGGCGTCACGCGAGGTCGCGCCCTGAGCCACGCCGATGACCTTGCCATCGAGGTCCGCGAGGCTCTCGATACCGGCGTCCTTCTTCACGAGCAGGCCGACCTCATCCTGGTAGTACGCGTCCGAGAAGTTCCACTGCTCGAGACGCTCGGGCTTGATGGTGAAGGTGGCGATGACCACGTCGAGCTGGCCGTTGTCGAGCAGCGGGCCACGGGTCTTGGCCGTGACGGCCTCGAAGACCACGTCGTCCCTGGAGAGGCCCATGCGCTCGGCGAGCTCGTAGGCGAGGTCGATCTCCATGCCGGAGAACTCACCGGTAGCCGCATCCTGCAGACCGAAGTTCGGAACGTCGGCCTTCACACCCACACGGAGCTCGCCCTCGTCGGCGATCTCCTGGACGCCGGCGGGAAGATCGCTGGCGGCCGGCTCCTCGGACCCGTTGTCGGCGGGCTCGGCGGGCTCCTCCGAGCTGCAGCCCGCCAGCGCGGAGACGCTCAACACGAGCGCAAGCGCAAGGAGCAGAGACAGTACGGTCCTCTTCATGCTTCCTCCTTCTCCCCGGGATACCCGGGATGCGTGATCACGCGTTCACTGCCAACCGGCCACGGAACCCGATCGGTCCCGGAGAGCCCCGCTTGCGATCCCCTACCGCAGGATCTTGCTCAGGAAGAGCTTGGTGCGCTCGTGCTGCGGGTTCTCGAAGAAGTGCTCGGGAGTACCGTCCTCGAGGATCAAACCGTCGTCCATGAAGACCACGCGGTCCGCCGCTTCCTTTGCGAATCCCATCTCGTGAGTCACGACCACCATCGTGATGCCCCCATGGGCAAGGCCGATGATGACCTCGAGCACCTCCTGGATCATCTCCGGATCGAGCGCCGAGGTGGGCTCGTCGAAGAGCATGATCTTGGGATGCATGTTGAGTGCCCGGGCTATGGCTACGCGCTGCTGCTGACCGCCCGAGAGCTGTGCGGGATACTTCTCGGCCTGGCTGCTCAGCCCTACGCGCTCCAGGTACGCGAGTCCCGACTCGGTGGCCTCTTCACGCGACACGCCCGAGACCACGATCGGCGCGAGCGTGACGTTCTCCAGCACTGTCTTGTGCGGGTAGAGGTTGAACGACTGGAAGACCATCGCCACCTGCTGACGCACCTTGGCGATCGGCGCCCGGGGAGCGGTGACCTCGATGCCGTCCACGATGACACGGCCGGCGCTCGGCTTCTCCAACATGTTGATGCACCGGATGAGCGTTGACTTGCCGGAGCCCGACGGTCCGATGATGACCAGCTTCTGTCCGGACGGGACGAACAGGTCGATCTCTTTGAGCGCTTGATGGTTCCCGAAGTGTTTGCTCACTCCGATGAGTTCGATCAATGCATGCTCCTAGTGTCCGCAATGTATCGGAGCCAACGCCGGATGGCACTTGGTCGGCCGACCTGTGCCCCGGAGGCTCGAGCCCTCGGGCGATACACAGACCGCACGCTCTCGCGTGCGGAACAGTTTACAGTATGTTGACGTTGTCATGCATCGGTGATCGAGCGCTCGATCCTGCGGGCCGTCGGAGTGGCAGCGAGACCACCCTGGGCGGTCTCCCGCAACGATGCCGGGAGCGCGCGTCCCACGCCTGCGAGCGCCTCGGCCACCTCGTCGAACGGGATGGGGAATCGCACGCCCGCGCGGGCCATCTCTATCGCCGAGAGCGCCACGCCGGTAGCCGTGCCGTTGCGCGCCACACAGGGCACCTCCACGAGGCCGCACACCGGGTCGCAGACAAGGCCGAGCAGGCCCTGCAGCGCGAGAGCGGCCGCGTGCCCGGCCTCCTCCGGCGAACCGCCGAGAAGCTCCGTGGTGGCGCCGGCCGCCATCGCCGCGGCAGCCCCCACCTCGGCCTGACATCCCGCGGCGGCGCCCGAGAGGTTGGTGCGCGCCTCGATCACCGCCCCGATCGCGGCAGCGGCGAACAGGGCGTCCACCACCGCGTCGTCGGCCAGGCCGCGATCGTCGGCTGTGGCAATGAGCACGCCCGGCAACACTCCCGACGCGCCCCCGGTGGGAGCGGCGACCACGCGACCCATCGCCGCGTTCACCTCGGAGACGGCCAGCGCTGCAGACAGCGCGCGGGAGAACAACCCGCCGAGCACGCCGGAGCCGGATGCCGCCACCCGTGCGGCATCGCCGCCCACGAGGCCCGAGCGGGAGCGCGCGTCTCCCTGCAGCCCGAGCGACACCGCTTCGCGCATGACACCCAGATGATCTCGCATGCGGGCACGGAGCGCCTCTTCCGGCTCGCCGGTCTCGTACGACTCTCGCTCGATCGCGGCGGCTGCGAGCGAGCCGTGCACCCGCGCGGCCTCGAGGAGTTCCGCGAACGTCGTGTACGCCACTGCCGCCTCCCCTAGACCGCCGGCACCGCGCGGGTCACCATCACGCCAGGGAGTTCGGCGATGGCGGCCAGCGCGTCCGCGTCGAGTTCGGTGTCGGTCTCGATCAGCATCAACGCCTCGGCGCCTCTGCGCGTGCGCGACACGCGCATCTCGGCGATGTTGGCGCCATGTTCGGAGATGATCCGCGTGACCGCCGCGATCTCTCCCGGCAGATCGGTGTGCTCCACGATGAGCAGCGGCATGCGGCCCGTGGCGTACACCTCAAAACGGCCCATACGCGTCACGAGCACCTCGCCACCGCCGATCGACGATCCCATGATCTCCACCGTGCGGTCACCGAGTGACAGCTGGAGAAGCGCCGTGTTAGCGTGCACGTCGCCGAGGTCGCCGGTGCGGATGTCGAACTCCATTCCGGCGTCCGCCGCCCGCTCGAAAGCATCCACGATCCCCGGGTCGTCGGGACGCATGCCGAGCAAGCCCGCAACAATGGCGAGATCGGTGCCGTGGCCCTTGCCTGTCGAGGCGAACGATCCGTGGAGCGTGACCGTGACAGAATCAGGCAGTCGGCCGACGATCGCCCGGGCCAGCAGGCCCAGCCTCACCGCTCCGGCGGTGTGGCTCGAGGAGGGGCCGATCATCACCGGACCGAGTATGTCGAAGACGGATCGTGTGGCAGCCATGGAGATACCGTAGCGCACACGGGCCGCCCGCGACAGCACCCGATGCCGCAGACGGCGTTCGATCAGGCCTCCGCCGCGATCTCCTCCATGCTCCGGCCGGTCTTAGCGGAGCCGGGCTCCTCGGCCAAGACATCGTACGAGTCACGTGGTCGGGCCTCGTCGTCGCGCTCCTTGATGAGCAGCCAGTTGTCCCGCTTCTCGCCCTCGCGCCGCTTCATGCGCACCAGCGCGAACCCCCCGCGAAGCTTCTCGCCGCGCATGTCCACCTTGATGCTGCCGTCGGCGCGCATCTCCGCCATGTCGCCCCGGGGCTCATACGTGCCCCGGTCCCACACCATCACGGTGCCGCCACCATACTCGTCCTCGGGTATGACCCCCTCGAAGTCGGCGTAGTCAACCGGGTGGTCTTCCACCTCCACGGCGAGCCGCTTGTCCTTCGGGTCGAGGCTGGGCCCCTTTGGCACTGCCCACGAGAGAAGCACCCCGTCCCACTCCAGCCGGAAGTCGTAGTGCAGTTGGGACGCGTCGTGCTTCTGCACCACGAAGCGCAGCCCGCCCGCAGGACCCTCCCCGGACCGCCCGGCGCTCCCCGCGGGCTCGGGCGTATGGCCGAAGTGACGTTTCTCGTTGTAATCGTCGAGTGACATGCCGCCCTCCTTCCGCTGCACGCCGAGATTACCGCGTACGGGCGCACGAGGCGAGACCGGCGGCGCAGGCCCTAACCCGGCGTGTCTGGCCGCCCCGACCGCTCGTCCCTCGCGACGTGCCACACCGTTACGTCATCTCCGGGGGCGGGTACAGCGTCTTATCCACAAGGGGGGTGTCACGCGCAGCGACACCGCGCAGGAAGGGGGACGTGATGAGACTCACTCATACGCGTCAGGTCGTTCTGTGTTGTGTGACGGTGGTGATGCTGCTCGGGGGCTCGGCGTCCGGCCTGGTGGTGATCATGCCCACGGTCGACTGGACGCAGGTCGTCGTGTCGGGCAGCGGAACCGCCGCCGAGGACACCGCCGCGCTGGACGGCCATCTCCTCGCCTACGAGTACGAGAACGGCATCCGGGTCAGGAACATCGCCACCGGCGTGACGCGCACGATCCCGAGCACGGGAGGCACGCAAGCCGAACCGGACGTCTCGGGTGACCGGGTCGTCTTCCAGGACAACAGCTCCGGCAACTACGACATCAAGATGTACCAGTGGAGCACGAACACTGTGAGCACGGTTCGGGCAACGGCTGCCGTGGAAGAGTTCCCGCGCATCGACGGCAACTTCGTGATCTGGTGGGACGACACGAACGATGACCTCTGGGCCCGCAACTACGACATGGGCGGATACACCGCCAGGCAGCTGTCGGACGGCCCCTCGGATATCGCCTACGACGTAGACAACGGCTTGTGTGTGATGGCACAACGCTCCCCGGGTAGCGCCAACCTCTACCACCGAACACTGTCACCGGTGGGGGACTACTGGGAGGGGCCGTTTGCGATCAGCGACTACGTGGCTAACATCCAGATGCACGGTCGCCGCGTTGCGCTTGAGACCAACGACGGCGTCGGTGACACCGACATCGTCGTGTGTGACTTGAACACCGGTGCGATCGAGAACGTCGCCACAAGCGACACGCTCGACGAGCACGCACCCACGATCTTCGACCGCTCTGTGGCCTGGCACGAAGCGGAGGGCACCGCATTCGCGGACATCGGCTATCAACTCATCGCCGGCCTCTACCTGGTGCAGACACCGAGCTTCGGCGGCGCCGAGTCGGACCGCTACCCCAGCCTGTACGGTCATCGGATCGGGTATCAGCGGAGCGACGGTGGCGACCAGGACGTCATGCTGGCCACCTCGGACATGAAACTCCGCAACCGCACGTCGGGGACCGACAGGTACGCCACAGCCGCAGCCGTGAGCACGCGGTACTTCACCGACGCCACGGATGTGGTCCTGTGCAACGGGCTGAACTTCCCTGATGCGCTGTGCGCGGCGCCGCTCGCCAGGGCGCTTGGCGCACCGCTGCTTCTCACAGCGCCCAACTCCATACCATCGGCGACGCTTGCCGAGATCACACGGCTGAACCCCACGAAGGTCTGGATCATCGGCGGCAGCAGCGTGGTGTCCGATGCGGTCATGACCCAGCTGGATGCCAGCTACGCTGTTGAGCGGATCTGGGGCGACAACCGGTACGAGACCTCGGCCGAAGTCGCACGCCGGCTGGGGACGATCCTCGGCGCCGGCGAGATGGACCGCGCCTGCTTCGCTACCGGTGAGAACTTCCCGGATGCGCTGGCGGTGGGACCGGTCGCCGGAGCGGCCAACGCGCCGATCATGCTCGTGCAGAAGGATTCGGTGCCCGGTTCCGTGGCGGATGCCGTGGATGACCTCGACATCACCATCGGGTACATCGTGGGCGGCGAGAGCGTGGTGAGCGCCGGCACCAACACCGCGCTCAGGACGCTCATCATCGCCAACGGCGCCATCGGCACGATCACCGAGCGCTGGTGGGGCGACAACCGGTACGAGACCGCGACGGCTGTGGCCGAGAAGGGTCTCGCCTACCGCTGGATCGACCTCGACACCTGCGGCTTCGCCACCGGCACGAACTTCCCCGACGCCCTTGGCGGGGGCGCGGCGCTGGGCGTGTACGGCAGCGCACTGTTGTTGACCGACGGGGGCACCCTGTCCGCGGATACGGGCGCTTTCCTTGACGCCCACCGCTATCAGATCGGCCGGACGGACTGCTTTGGCGGATCCGATGTGCTGAGCGCCACCGTCTACGACGCGATAGCGGCTAAGATCTACTAGTATCAGTCCGCTTCGACGTCACTGCCACCCGGCGGTCCGCGACCGCCGGGTGGTCGTTCAGGCCTCGGCTACCGGGATGATGACCTCGTTGTGCCGGATGAACCCGGGCTTCCAGGGCGCATCGTACTGTGCCGCCTCCGGCTCGCCACCCGGAGCCAGGTCCATCTCGGCCATCCACGCGCGGAGCCGCTCGGCCGATGCCGCGACCATCTCGTCGTCCAGCCGCCCGCCGAACCCTTCGGCCACCGCCCGATGCACAGGCACCACGTCGAGCCGGACACGCGGGTCGTTAGGCTGTGGAAGGTCCGCCAGTTCGGTGTAGCGCGAGGGCATGGTGAACCGTACGGTATACTTCCCGGCGCAGTTGACGGTGCACAGAGGGGCCGCCCCGGTCAGCTCAGCGCTCCTGACCCGCTCCGAGGTCACCGGTGCCGTCATGGCGATCCGGGCCCCTTCCGTCCGGCTCGTGCTCACGGGCGCGGTCATCGGGATGGAGCCTGCGGCGACGTTGTTGCCGAAGATGTAGTCGGCGAGCACGCCGAACGCCTTGTAGGCGGCGCCGTTGTGGCTGTCCGCGCGGACCGTGACACTCGCCGTCAGATACCGCTCGTACCGGCGCAACTCGAACGACCCCTCACGCCGTACGACCTCGTAGGCCGGACTCTCAACAGACATCGCCACATCACCGCTTCCTGTCGGCTGACAGTCGGTTCATACCCCCGGCAACGCCGGGGCGACCGGCGCACGAGCATGAACCCGAGACGTACGGCCCGCCTCGGGAGGCGGGCCGTCTCGTCCTGATAGGACCGGCGGATGCGGCCCCCTACGTCACGTCGAGATCGCGTCGCCGGAAAGCAACGAGACCGGCAGCGACCAACCCCACGGCGATCGCCACGAGCACGGCTACCGGCACGAGCTCGAACTCCTCGAGCGGCATCCGTGCCGGGTGCTCGAACGGCGAGATGTCGAAGGCGACGTCGGGCAGGTCCATCAGCGCGCCGAACGTGCCCACGATGAAGCCGTACGCGACGAGCGCCCAGGATGCGCCGGTCGCCCTCGGCAGAAGACCGAAGAGCAGCGCCGCCACGCCGAGCACTACCAGGATCGGCGGCACGTGGTTGAGGTGCGCAGCGGTGACCTCCCAGATCAGCGCGTTGTCGCCAAGCACCGAGGCTGCACCGAGTCCGGTCATCGCCCCCGCTACCCCCATGATGACCACAACGCCGATCGTGCCGACGAGCAGGTTCGCGCCCAGCCACGACCAGCGGCTGACCGCGGCGGCCAGTACCGGCTCACCGCGTCCGCCGGTCTCCTCGGCACGCAGACCCTGCATCGCAAGGACCGCGTAGACGGCAACGATCGAGGCCATGAACACGCCCATGTACGCCAGGTAGCCGGCTGTGATGTTCTCCGCACCACCGAGCACCACCAGGAGCGCCTCGGGCATCTCACCCGGCACGGCACGCTCGGCGAATGCGCCCATGCTCATGCCGAGCACGCCCAATCCGATCGCCCACCACATGATCGTCCGACGCTCGAGCCGCCATGCCAGACCGACCGGCGTACCGAGCCAGCCTTTGGCGCGCGCTTTGCCCGCACGTGGGGCGATGAGCCCGGCTCCTACGTCACGTCGTGCGGCAAGCCAGTAACCGAGCGCCGCAGTCGCCACGGCAAACGCGACCGAAAGAGCGAGCGGCCACCAGCGGTCGAGCACGAACGGCGCGGTCTGTTGCGGCCAGGCCATGGGCGAGAACCACGAGAGCAGCGTGCCGTGCTCGTGACCCATGTCGCCGAGCGCCTTGATCAGGAACGCTCCGCCAAGGCCCGCCCCTGCCGCCAGGCTGGTGGCGGTCCGCGAGTACTCGGTCACCTGCACGATCGCCGCCGTGAGTCCGGCGAACGCGAGTCCGCTCGCGAAGCATCCCGCGGCGAACAGCAGCGAACCGGCGGTGGAGAAGATCGGGTCGGCAATCATCATGATCGCGATGAGCCCGGCGGTGGCTCCGTTGGCGATGAGCGCCACCAGCAGTGCCGCGGTAAGCGGCGCGTGCCGTCCCACCACGCTCGCCCGCACGAGCTCGGCCCGGCCGGTCTGCTCCTCCACACGCGTATGCCGCACGATGAGCAGGATGCTCATCAGCACGATCACCAGGATCAGATAGCCGCCATATGCGGCCGGGATGAACGTCTCGTACGTCATGTTGTCCAGGAAGTACGTCGGCCCGGTCCACATGCGCCCGGTGGCCCCGCCCATCATCCCCACGATGGCGTCAAGGTCGGCCTTGGTGGGATACGCCGTCGGTACGAGCCGTGTGTAGTAGAGCCAGAAGAGCGATATGCCGAGGATCCAGCTCGGCAGTTTCACGCGGTCGCGGCGGAGCATCATCCGCACGAGGGATCCCGTGCCAACGAGCGTGCCACCACCGCGTGCGGGGGTGGTCGCCGTCATCGGGCCACCTCCGCCCTCTCACCGTTGTGCGCGGCCATCTCATCGCCGTAGTGGCGCAGCAGCAGCTGCTCGAGCGTGGGCGGACGGGAGGTGATCGCCTGCACGCCGAGGCCGGAGAGCGCGCTCACCACGGTGCCGACGTGCTCGGCATCCACGTCGAACCGTACCTGGCCATCGGTCGGCTCGAAGTTGAAGACGCCCGGCATCTGCGCGATGGCGCTGGCCGGCTGGGCGGTCTCCACCGTGAACGTGGTGCGGGTGAGATGCCGCAGGTCACGGAGGGTTCCCGACTCCACCACCTTGCCCTGGCGGATGATCGAGATGCGGTCCGCCAGCACCTCCACCTGCGCGAGGATGTGACTCGAGAGCAACACCGTACGACCTTCGGCCATCATGTCGCGGATCACCTCCTGGAAGACGGCTTCCATGAGGGGGTCGAGACCGGCCGTAGGCTCGTCGAGCAGCAGCAGTTCCGCATCGGAGGCCAGCGCCGAGATGAGCGCCACCTTCTGCCGGTTGCCCTTGGAGTACGTGCGGCCCTTCTTGGTGGGGTCGAGATCGAAGCGCTCCACGAGCATGTCGCGTCGCGCCTTATCCAGGCCGCCGCGCAACCTTCCGAGCAGGTCGATCGCCTCGCCGCCGGTGAGGTTGGGCCACAGCTCCACGTCACCGGGCACGTACACCAGACGCCGATGCAGCGCCACCGCGTCGTCCCACGGGTCGCCGCCGAGCATGGTGGCCGTGCCCGCGTCGGCCCGCAGCAGTCCCAGGAGGATGCGGATCGTAGTGGTCTTGCCGGCGCCGTTGGGCCCGAGGAAACCGTGCACCTCCCCCTTGGCCACGCTCAGGTCGAGCCCGTCGAGCGCGCGCACCTTGCCGAAGTCCTTGACGAGACCCGTGGTCTCGATGACGTTGCTCATGCTCACCGCTCCTTCGTGTCGGGGCGGCCCGGCGGGCTGCCCTCGGATGCCGTCAGCCCCGCTCAGGCGGGGTCGTCCTGCACAGGGGGCGGCTCCCCGCTCGCGGCGTACTCGCGCCATGCGTCCTCGTAGCGGGTATCAGCGAACACACCGTGGGTGAGCGCCTCGATCGAAGCGCAGGCGTAACGGGGCATCATCTCGGCCGCATCCGTCCCGGTGCCAAACACCTGCGCGACCTGCTCCTGGAGCAACAGGCCGCCGAACTGCCATCCGAGCAGGACGGCGGTGAGGTCGTGCAGGTTCTCGCTCGGCCTGATCACACCTTGCTCGACGCTCAGCTCCATCAAGCGCAGAGTCTCCTCGAACAGCGATCTGAACAGGCGGCCGGCACCGGGTGAGTTATCTCGCAGGCCTTGCAGGAAGTAGCGCATGAGATGCTGCTCACCCTGCACGCCCGCCATCGCGGCGAAGGGGTCCGTGGTCCCCGACTCCACGGCCTCGATGCGGGAGCGGCCGAACTCGGCCACCACATGCTCGTCGCACGCCTCCCGAAGGCCCGCCTTCGACCCGAAGTGGTGCAACACCAGACCCGGAGACACCCCTGCATCAGCGGCGATGTCCCGAACGGTCGCCTTGCCGAAGCCGACCTCCCCAAACCGCAGGATGGCCGCGTCACGTATGCGCGCGGCGGTGGTGCGGTCGTCTGTACGTTCTGCTGAACACATGTTCAATATACTAAACACGTGTTCAATACCGGTCAACGGTGAGCGCGCATGAGCAGTCGGGTACGAAGTCCCAACAGACGTGGCTGCGGGGCATCGGCTCAACGTCGGCCGATCCCCACGCCCGAAGGGGGTGTGTGGCTGTGGGGTTCTTCAACAAGAAGCGCCAGAAGGGTGATGCGCAGTCGATCCACGGGATGCTCGTGATGGTGGTGCACCCCGACACGACACTGCTGGAGCCGCCCGGCAACGTGAAGGAGTTCTGCGCCAACGTCGCGGGCGATGTGCTCCCGGGCGTGCCGATGGCCGCCGACGCGAAGACCGGGATCGTGACCGCGCCCTATTCGGGGAACCTGGATGAAGCCGTCGCCCGCGTGCGGCGCGACATCACCGGCGTGATGGATGACTTCGCGGCGCAACAGAGCCTCGATCTCGGCGCGTACGAGACGACCGTGCTCGACGACGACTTCACGCCCGAGATCAGACTCGTGACGATGTTCGCCCTTGCCTAGACGCCGCGCGGAACGCTCGCGACCTCAGAGGTACCCGAAGAGCGGCGGGAACGCGACCACCACGAGAGCCGCCCACAGCGCGTAGACCGGCATGTACCCGGTCTGCCATCGCTCGACCTCGGGGAATGTGCCCCGTTTGCCGAGGAAGCGGATGTAAAGCACCGCCGACCACGCGAGGTTCACGAGCAGGATCACGTTCATGCCCAGCGCCGCCACGCGGTTGGGCGTGAAACCGAACTCGGAGATGCGCGCACCGATCGCCTGGAGCGCCACCGCGTCTGCAGCAAGCGCGCTCACGATGAGCACCACCTGCACCACGTCGAAGACGCCGGGGCCAGACTGCGGGTCGCGCGCTGAGATCGAGTAGAGCAGCAGCGCGAGCACGAGCACCAGGAGCAGGTCGAAGGCGATCAGCACCTCCCGCTCGATGTTGATGCCGGCGCCCGTCCAGACCATCGTGCCGAGGAACGTCAGCAGCACGATCGCGAAGAGCGGCGTGAACAAACGCGTGAGTACCGGCGCCATGTTCTCGATCACGCTCTTCTTGGCCTCCACGAGCCACGACGCCACCAGTACCGCACCCGCAGCGCCGCAGGGCAGGATCCACGACTCGAAGAGCGGCTCGATGTCCACTCCGATGGCCTGGAAGATCAGCGCCGAGAACGCCATCAGCACACCGCCGCCGAGGGCGATCAGCACGTAGTAGATGAAGAGCTCCCCCGAGAACCGGACGAAGTCCATCCGTCCCGCTGTCTCGCGCCAACGGCTGCCCGCGTAGGCGGCGCCCACGACCGCGACCCACAGCGCGATGGGAAGGTGGAGCGCCGTAAGCGCCTCCGTGGAGCCTCCGGGCTCGAACGGGTAGACGTTGGCGAACACCGCGGCGCCCACGAACGCGATACCCAGCCAGCGCAGCATGGCCGAGCCGAGAAGCCCGCGCTTCCAGGCGAAGTAGCCGGTGAGCACGGGGAGGACGAAGAAGCTGAGATTGCGCGCGTAGAACGCGCCATCCTCCACGAAATCGAGCCCGAAGAGCGCCGGCAGCTTGATGAGCAGTGCTGCGAGCACCGCCAGCGCCACGGCGACGACGCCCTCCCTCCGGGCACTGGTCTCGGCCTCGCTGGTGTCCGCACCCGGCGTGACGAGCTGTTTCCACAAGCGCTCGGAGTGCTCGCGGGCGAACTCGGCGGAAAGCGTGTCCAGGTCGCCCATGCGTTTCACGGCCACAAGGAACGCCTCGTCAGCGTCGAGTCCCGCCTCTGTGAGCCCGTCGATCTGCTCTCGCAGGTGGTCCTCCAGCTCGGCAACGTCCGCGGAATGGATGGTCTGGTGCCCGAGCAGATAGGCCCGCCACTCGGCGATACGCTCCTCGAGACGCGCCTCGCGCTCATCGCTATGCATAGGTCACACTCCCTGTGAACGTGAGTAGAGACGGGATCGTACGGAGTGCAGCCACGGCGTCCGCGCGCGCGTCCCGGATCCCCCGCAGCGTGGCGTCGACCGCCTGCCACTGCCGCCACTGCTCGGCGAGATGCGTCCGGCCGTCGGCAGTGATCCGGTAGTACTTGCGGCGGCGGCCGGACTCGGCCACCTCCCAGCGCGACTCCACGAGGCCGAGGCGCAAGAGCCGGTGCAGCACCGGGTAGAGCATGCCGTCGGTCCACTCGAGGCGTCCGCCGGAGAGCTCCTTCACTCGCTGCAGGATCGCGTAGCCGTAGCTGTCGCCCTCGGCCAGTATGGCGAGGACGATCGGTGTGGAGGACGCTGCCACGAGGTCCTTGTTGATCTCCATGGACGCACCTTGCGCTCGGTGCCGCCGACGCGGCAGGACTATACCTCGCAGCATTATACATAGCGGTACAAGGTATGTCGAACAGGCAGACGCAGGCCCGCCCGAGGGGCTGGAGCCAGGCTGCGAAGGCGTCTACCCTACGTGCAGCACGCCGCCGAGCACGAGCGCCGCGGTCGTCACCGACACCGTCACCCATAGCGCGAGGCCGAGGAGCAGCGGTCGCACACCGACCGTACGAAGGGAATCCGGCGTGAGGGTCGCGCCCACCAGGAAGAGCGTGGGCATCATGAGCGTCTTTCCGAGCGACGCGAGACCGTCCCACAGCCCGGACTCCGGCACAAGCCAGGCCACCACCGACGCCGCTACGAATCCGATGAGGAACGGCTGGATCTTGGGCCCCTTCGCCGCGCCACCGTGGAGTCGCGCCAGAACGAACGCCACCGGCGCGATCCATAGCGCGCGGGTGAGCTTCACAACGGTGGCGATGCCCAGGGCCTCCGCCCCGTATGCCGATGCCGCCCCCACGACGCTGCTGGTGTCGTGGATCGCGATCGCCGCCCATACACCGAACTGTTGCTGGGTCATCCCCAGGAGGTGGCCCACCCACGGAAACACGAGAAGCGCCACGCCATTGAGCACAAAGACCACGGAGAGCGCCACAGCGGTGGATACGGGCGACGCTCCGATCGCGGGAGCCACGGCGGCGATGGCGCTGCCGCCGCAGATGGCGGTGCCCGACCCGATGAGCGTGCGCGCCTCGGCGTCCACGCGCAGCCACCGGCCGATCACCGCCGCCAGTACGAGCGTGCCGCCCACCGTGAGCAGGGTCATGCCGGCCGATGACAGCCCCACCCGGGCGACCGCGTCGATACGCATCCCGAAGCCGAGAAGCACCACCGACGCCTGCAGCAACCGCTTCGACCATCGCGCCGGCTGGAGCCGCTCGGGAGCGCCGATGAGGACTCCGGCGCCGAGACCGGCGAGCAGCGCGAGCGCGGGCGACGCTCCCGTCAGGGCGAGGGTCGCGGCTGCGGCCACCCAGAGAAGTGGATGGCCGGACAGTTGGGATATGCGTTCTTGATACGACACAAGGCCAAGTGTCTGCCGCACCGGCCGGGCAGTCCACACCGACCTGGGAATCGACGGTTTCCGGTTCGCGATGTGCCACATGAACCGACAGAACGCATCGTCACGGTACGTGCTGACAAATCGAAGGACCCGCCCTCGTGGTTCGGAAGACGGGCCCTTCGGGACTATCCACACGTTGCAGTGGACGAACCTACGGCGTCACGCCAGCCGCGGTGAGGACGGCGCTTCTCACACCCGGCACAACCGCATTCGCACCGCCGAAGAACGTGACGCTGTCGATCTCAGCCTTGTTCGCCGTAAGAGCCGCCGCAGGCGCCGAGCTGAGCGTGTCCGGTGCCGTGAGCAGCATGACGGAGTTCATCTTGCCCTGCGCGACACCTCCTGCCAGCGCATCCGGGAAGTTCATCCCGGTGGTGACACCCACCCGGTCCCAGTCATGACCTGCGTTGCTCACCGCGTACGTGGCGACCGCCACGGCGGTGGCGTACCGGTCGGCGCCCCACAAGCGGTGCACGGTACCGGACAGATCCGTATTCAGCTGCGTCTCCACGTTGGTCGAGACGACCGCCGTGCCACCGAGAACCGCAGCATCCGTCACATCGGCCATGGCTGCCTTCGTAGCAGCCGTGAGGCCGTTCACCGGATGCGCGAGGAACAGCGGCCAGTGCTGCCGGGCGGCGAGCGGCGCGGCAGCCAGAGCGTCGGGGAAGTCCGCGCCCGTTGCCACGAACGCCATACCGTCGTAGTCCTCGCCGAGTTCCGCGATCACCCGCAACGCCACGGCGTTGGCGGTCTCGTACCTGTCGTTCCCCTTGATGCGCTCTACGTTGTCTGAGCCGAGCTGCGTCTTGAGGGCGGTCTCCACCTCTGCCCCCACCGCCGAGGTGCCGCCGAGGATGATCGCGTTGGTCGCACCAAGGCGATCGATCTCCTGGGACACGACCGAGGGAACGACGCTGGTGCCCACAAGCAGCACGGGGCCGTCAAGCGCTCCCGCGAGCGCGGTGCCGCCGAGCGCATCGGGCCAGTTGGCGCCAGTGGCGATCACAACGGTCTCAGCGCCGATGGGGAACACCCGCTGCGACACGTCCACCGCCGTGGCGTAACGATCGTCGCCCTCAAGCGGCGTCACCGCAGGAAGCGGCCACCGGTAGGCCACCGTGTGGCCGCCAGCGCCAACACCCCACCCCGTGTTCGCGTCCACGAAGTACAGATCGCGCATGTAGCGCGTTCCGCCGCTGTGCTGGACCACCCACGTCTCGCCGCCGTCGTCGGTGGCGAGGATGAGCCCGCCGTTGCCCGACACCCAGCCGGTGCTCGCATCCACGAAGTGCACGTCGAGGAGCTCCGTGGTAACGCCGGAATCCTGGAAGACCCAGCTGTCCCCCCCGTCGGTGGTGTGCATGATGAGTCCATTGTCACCAACGACCCAGCCGGTATTGGCGTCAACGAAATACGGCGTCCAGTACAGCCGCCATGTCTCGTCCGGCCTGATGTCTTCCCAGGTGACACCACCGTCGGTCGAACGGATGAGGTTATCGTTGCCCGCGGCCCAGCCGGTGGTCGCATCGATGAAGAATATGGTCTGCAGGGTCTGGTTCGCGAGGCTCCCGTGGTTCGTCCACGTCTCGCCGCCATCGGTGGTTCGCAGGATCGGACTGTACTCGCCGGGAGGCGGAGGACCATACCCGCCGGGGATGCCCACAGCCCAACCGTTGTTCTCGTCAACGAACTGGACTCCCCACAGGTTCTTGGTCGTGCCCGAGGTCTGTGCGGCCCAGGTGGTCCCGCCGTCGGTGGACTTCAGGATGGTACCCCCGTCGCCCACGACCCACCCCGTGCTCTCGTCGAGGAAGAACACTCCGGAGAGCCACACCGAGGTACCCGGAGTCAGTGCGAGCCAACTCTCACCGCCGTTGGTGGTCTTGCGGAGCGTGCCGTTCGCGCCTGCCATCCAGCCGATGTTCTCGTCGATGAAGTACACGCTGTGAAGATCGGCGGTGTGTCCCGAGTCCTGCAGGGACCACCCTGCAGCTCTCACATCAAGGGAGTCGGGGTCTACAAACGCATGCGCGGCCGGGAGCCCCGTCAACATCAGCACCAGTGCTGCCGACAAGCACAGCGCCATCGTCCTTCTAAGTCTGGATCCAACCATCATCATCTCTCCTTATGGCGCGACACGAAGTCGGATGCTCTGACCCGCCTCGCCCCTGCCTTCTAACCATCCGTCCCTTCCGGGATCCCGTAATGGAGTACCACCCCATCGTCACCAACGACCCAGCCATGCCCGGCATCCAGGAAGTGCACGCCGTACAGGACCGGCGTTCCCGCACCGCCATCGCGCTCCTGGTTCCAGGTGGCGCCTCCGTCGGTCGTGGAAAGCACGATGCTCCCGGCGCCGACCGCCCATCCGCTCTGAGCGTCGATGAAGAAGACATCTTCGAGGGTGCGACGCCCGGCATCCTGTGCCGACCATGTCTGACCACCATCGGTCGTGGCCACCGCGCCGTCCTGACCTACGGCCCACCCGTTCTGCGCGTCCACGAAGAAGATCGCCTTCAGGAACTCCACGGTGGGATCCTGGCGCGTCCATGTCTCACCGCCATCAGTGGTGGCAACGATCACCCCGTCACGGTCCCAGCCAACAGCCCATCCTGTCTGCGCGTCCACGAAGTGGAGGTCGTACAGGTGGTTGGCCAGGCCCTCGACCCCGGACTCCTGCTGCTCCCAGGTAGCTCCCCCATCGGCGGTGGCCCAGATCTGGCCGGCCGAGGTCACGATCCAGCCATGGTCGGCATCGGCAAAGAAGACGTCGTTCGGCGAGCGCACCGCGCCGCTCGTCTGCTTCTCCCATGTCTGGCCGCCGTCAGTGGTCTTGACGATGTCGCTCTCCCCATCGCCTTGATGCGCGGCCCATCCGGTCTGCGAATCGATGAAGTGCACGGCGTTGAACGCGTAGTCGTCCTGCGTGTAGACCTCGGCCCAGGTCGTGCCGCCGTCAGTGGTGCCGAGGATGACGCCTCTGCCGTCTCCGCCCACCGCCCATCCCGTATCGGGGTCGACGAACGCGACGCCGTACAGCTTGTCGGTCACTCCCGAGACCTGCTCCTGCCACACGGGCTCCGCAGGCTCGGCAGGCTCCTCCGCCGGAGGCTCTACCACCACGTCAGTCTCGGGCTCCGGCTCCACAGGCTCCTCGGCGCTGCACCCGGCAAGCCCGGCAACGAGCACAGCCAGCAGCAGGACTACCGGCAGCCATGTTCTGCCGTGGGTGCAGGGGTGGTGCGATCGTGTGCTCGCTCTTGTGTCTGGAGCCATCCATTCCCACCTCACTTCTCAATCGGCTTCCTGGGCAAGGGCACGCAACAGCAGCGCTTGTGTGGCGCGTGTCTTGTGCGGGATCGAGTGTGCGGGCGCGCCGATGACGGACGACAGGCCGCCTCAAGAGGCGAAGCGATCGTCCCGGGCGTCAGGGGCTCGCGGGAGGCGGGACGCCCATGACCACGAACCTGATCCAGGCCCGTCCCAGATGCGTGTCGCGAAGCCGCACGTCCTGGGTGGTGGCCCTCCAGAGGCACAGGTCGCTCGCCGGCGACATCCGACGATGGCGGCATGACGTGCCCTGCAGCAGCGAGAGGGGCTTGTTCCCATCCGTGCTCGAGTGCGGGACGACAGCGCGCGATGAGGCCGGGTGCCGGTTCATGGACACGACGACTCACCCCCCGAGACGGCAACAGACAACATCCCACGTGCCGTCAGCCCTGGTCCCTCGACCATACCACAGCCGATCGACCACTCATGCGTACGACCTTCCCGGCCCTCACCCCGTGGCGTCCAGCAGCCTCTCCAGGTAGGCGCGGTAGGCGGTGAACGCTTCCCTGCCCTCCGGTGTCATCCTGGCGGTCGTACGAGGCGTCTTTCCCACGAACGTCTTCTCGATGGCGATGTAGCCCGCTTCCTCCAGACGGCTGAGCTGCACCGAGAGGTTCCCGCGCGTGAGTTCCGTCTCTCGCATGAGGTACGTGAAGTCGGCGCTCTCAGCGACGGAAAGCACCGACATGATCTTCAGCCGGGCGGGCTCGTGGATCACCCGGTCCGGATCGGCAGCGAACTCGAACGTGCTCATTCGGCCTCCCCGGGAAGGCCCGAGGTCGCACGCAGATACCGCCCGAGCGCGGTCAGGCCGGTGATCAGCGACGCCGCGCCCAGCGCCATCCATACCGCTCCCATGCCGGCGATGAAGCCGCACCCTTGCGCAAGGCCCCATGCCGCGGCGGCAGCCACAGCCGCGGCGGAAAGGTAGAAGCGCGGCATCCCCATCCGCCCGGCACGGACCGCGAGGGAAACCGAAACGGCCACGCCAAGGCCAAGGAGCATGTACGTGCCGAGCGTGCCATCGAACGTGGGGTCGCCGAGAGTGATGGCGCTCGCCGCGAAGACAACGCCGAGCACTCCCGCCACGACCGCACTCGTCGCACGGCGCTTGCCTGAAGGCTGTGGATAGCTCACGTAGCCGGTGCGCTGATGTGTGAGACCGTCCTTCGCCCAGCGTACGGCCTTGGCGCTCAATGGGAAGCCGAGGATCATCACGAACAGTGCCATAGTGGCGAGGCCCTGGTTGTCGGCCACGACCGAGAGGTACAGCAACACTCCCACGGCAGCAAGCGCGACGCCGCCGATCATCTCGGCCAAACCGTCTACGAACCAGTATGCCTGCGTGCGACGCTGCGTCTTGGTGATCTCGTTCATGTGGCACGCCTCCTTGTCTGCTCGGCAAGGAGTTTATACCACAAACTTGTTTCTTTCAACACCGCTGCTTGCGGGAAACCTGGCGCGCACGACGCTCCCCGGAGGCGCCCGCGCGGCATCCCCGAGCTCTACGAAGACTCCCTGTGTGCGTAGCTGGCGGCCTACGGCATCAGACCGGACAGCGTGCTGCGCACCCCCTCGGAGACCACATCGGAGCCGCCGAAGACGTCGGCCCGTCCGATCTCCCACGCATGATCCTCGAGTACGGCTTTCACCGGCGGTGACAGCACGTCGGGGCGCGTGAGCACGAGCGGGCTCCCGTAGGAGCCGAGGGCCGCGCCGCCGCCGAGGGCATCGGGGAAGTTCAGGCCTGTGGCAACCCCTATGGTGTCGAGATCGAGCCAGTTCATCGAGATAGCGTTCCCCAGCACCCTTGCCGAGGTGTCGTACCGGTCCACGCCGGCGATCCGGGTAGCCGGACTGTTCGCTCCGAGGTGTAGCGTCGTCCATTGCTCGATCGCGAGCTCGACGTCGCCATCCACCACATCGGTGCCCCCGATGATGAAGGCCTCCCAGATCGGGAGACGCTCGAAGACGTCGTCACTGGCGGCCGGCAACGGCGCATGCGTCTTCACGAGGATGATCGGCGAGTACGTGGCGGCCGCCACTGGCGCCACCGACAACGCGTCGGCGAACGAATCACCGCGCGCAACGAACGCCATGTTGCTGAATGGCCGGCCGTCGGCGAGCAGCGCATCGTAGAGCGCGTCGGCGACCTTGGCGGCGGTAGCGTAGCGATCGGGACCCTGCAGCTGGCGGTTGACGGTGAGCCCCTCGGCCTCCAGTTGTGCTTTCACCGCCGAGGAGACCGCAGAGTCGCCGCCGATGATCCATACGTTGGTGGCGCCGAGGCGTTCGATCTCGTTCATCACCGCCGCGGGCACCGACGTCCGCTGCGTCAGCAGGACGGGCGCCTTGAGGAACCGCGCCCAGGGGGCAGCTGCCAGCGCGTCCGGGAAGTCCTCGCCCGTACAGAGCACCACGTTGTCGGCGCCGGCGAGGAAGTACCGCTTGCTCACGGCCGCGGCGGTGTCGTAGCGATTCGCACCGGCCGTGCGATCCACCAGCGGCTCGGACGACCGCGTCATGATGATGTCGCCGTTGTAACTGTCGCGCTCGAACGCCACACGGTTACCGAACGCGCTGGGGTTGGTCTCTACGTTCGTGGGAAGCCCCAGTATCGTGCTCCACACGCCGTTGAGCGTGAAGCCGATGTTGTCGTTGGGGATGATCTCGTACGCATACATCTCATGGAACAGGTCGGCGTCCCGCCCGCCGGATGTCAGAGGCCCGGCATCTCCGTCGTGGATCAACATCACGCCTACGTTGTCGAGCGCGGCCCCATACGTGTAGGTCATCCGGCCGTTGTGTAGCCGGACGTCGGCGATATCTCCCGCGTTGAGATGCGTTCCGAATGCCTCGGGCGCGGCATCGGACCAGAGGGTCCACTTGTAGAACGTGAAGTTGCCGGCGGTCTGTTCGCGCGCATACACAACGGTGTCACCGTCGATGTCCCAGGAGCCTTCGTAAGGACTCACGGATCCGGGTACCTGCTGGTTCATGTACTGCGGCCAGTCGACGCAGTAGTACTTCAGGTAGTCCAAGCCTGCATCGTGCCACAGGATGTATCGGCCCGAGATACGCGGGAGCGTCTGTGCCGCGGTCTCGTTCGTGACCGCGCGCCAGTTGTACCAACTCGTGTTGTACATGTAGATATTCAGGTGTGCGTTGAGTGTGCTCTGGTAGACCACCGTGTCCATCGAGACATCGGGATTGGTGTCATCCACGTCGTTGTCGCCGGCACGATCGCTCGCCTCCTGGACCGCGCCCGTCTCGATGTCGTAGACCTTGATGTCTGTGTCGAGGGGAGCCACCCCGATCCCGGGCGTGTACTCGTACACGATGAGGCGCCCATCCATCTCCGGGGCGGCCTGAGTTGGTGGCATGAGGTAAGGACCGCTCTCCCCGGCGATCACGGTCTCGGAGAACGTTGGCGCCGCGAAGGCAGGCGCCGAAGCGAACGAGATGCTGGCTACCAGACACACGGCCAGGACGATCCGGACAGGGCGAGATACGCTCATGATGCACCCCCGCGCTCCGGCCATCCCGTTGCGGCCGCTTGATACTCAGTACCCATTGCCACGCATCAGCAACACTCGCTCTTGTCCGGAGAGCGTGAAGCCGGCTCGGCGACGTACGGCCTTAGCTGGATGCGGACCAGCGATGACAGGGGGCGCTCGTGGAGCGCGAGGGCTACGCGCCGAGCACGCGCGGCTCCTGACCCTCGCCCCGCTCCTCTCTCTCCAGCTCGCCGATCTCCGGGAACGCCCGGGTCACCATCTCCACGAGATCGTCGACCGGGCGCGTCAGGGCATCAGTGGCCGGGATGCCGAGTTCCAGCTCGTACATCAGGATGGCCGCCGTGACGTCGGCATCGGTCATCCCCTCGTGATTGATGGTGAGGCCGATCACCTGCGTATCGGCGAACGTCTCGATCAGGTTGATCTCGACGGCCGGCGACGGAACGGGCAGGCCCCCGAAGTCGCAACGGATCTTGCGAGCGGGCGCGTGCTGCAGGATGACGGCCTGCGGTTGGCTGCCGCGAAGGATGAACCCCGACGACAGGTACGCAGGATGGCCGAGCGCGCTCTGTCCTTCGATGATGATCACGTCGGGGCGCTCCGCTGAAAACGCACTGACGACCGCGCCCTCCACCTCGCCCGCGCAGAACTGGCTCGGCATCGCGTCCAGGGCGACGCCGTATCGTGCACCCTGGATGAGCCCCGTCTGGCCGGTCGCGATCATCACAGCGTGGATCCCGCGCTCGTTCAGCGCGCGTGTGAGCAGCGTTGCCGTCGTCCGCTTGCCGATGGCGCAGTCCGTTCCCAGGATTGCGATGCGCGGGCACGTGACCGCAGCGATGCTGCCGTCGAAGAGCCGGAGGTCTCTCTTGGCGGGGGGTCGCCGCACGTCCCTGATCGCCACCTGGTGTTCCGCCTGGGCTGCAATGAACACCGGGTCGTCGCCGAGGAACTCGTGCAGTCCGCTGACGATGTCCATCCCCCGGCTCATCGCCTCCAGCACGACGCCACGCTCATGCACGGAGAGCAGGCCGCTTGCAGGCGCGATACCGAAGATGAACACGTCGGGAGTGCACTCCGCAACGGCAACCGCCTCGGCGAGGTCTCGGCGGATGGTGATGCCGTTGTTCCCCTCGCCGAGCACTTCGCCAGCATCGAGACCGGCCTTCTCACTGTCTATGACCGAGACGATCCTGTACTTGTCCGACTGGCGGACCAGGCCGTTGGCCGTCTTGCCATCGATCCCGCCGAAGTTCGCTTCGCAGTAGACGATGGCCGTCGGGACGTGCGCGCTGACACGAACCGGCCTCAGCCGCTTGGTGGGTGACATCGGGTCTCCTGAAGATGACGGAGAACCGATCGACCCGGCACTGAGCAGCTGCCGTATCGCACGGACTCCGGACTGCGGCTGCCGGTCTGAAGGGACTCCAGCAGGTTCATCGCGACGGATCCGCGGGCGCTGATGCCGATGGCGCGCTGTGCCCCAGCCGAGGTAGGACACGCGCGATCTCGAGGTCGAGAGTGTCCCCACTGTACCACGCCGACACGGACGGGCCGGCCGTGCAGCAGGCACCGTTCGTCGGAACGGACGCCGGCGCGCCGCGTTCAGCCTTATTCCGTGAGCGGCAGCACCACGTCGTTGTCGGCCGGCTCGGGATCGGCCCACAATCCGTCGGCCACATAGCGCTGCTGCGACCAGATGAACCGGCCCCATAGGTTCAGCTTGCTGTTGTCGATAGCGGGCTTAGCCGAGAGGTCCTCGTCCCCCTCGTAGTGCGCCACGAACGCCGGCGCCACGTGGTCGGCGATGTAGCGCGACTGGTCCTCGGCGACGTTGTAGCCGCGCGAGACGTCATACGCTTCCGACGCGATCGTGGCGAGCACGAAGGCGCGCGCCTCCTCGCCGAAATCGGTGCCGGGCTTCAGCCGGTCCACGATCGTCTCGGAACGTACCGCGAGCTCATCTCCGGACAGTTCGCAGTAGCGGATCGGGCACGGAGCCGTTGCCAGCGAGCCGGTCTCGATGTCGTAGAGGAAGCCGCTGTCTCCGTAGTCGGCGAGCGCGATGTCCTGCGCGTGGTAGTGACCGGTGAAGACCACGCGCACGCCGTACGACGCGAGCAGCTCCCCCACCCACGGGTAGTCTTCCACCAGGTACTCGGGGTGGAGCTTGGCCTGGCCGTCCCAGTGCTCGACGACGCCATGGTGCATCATGCCGATCACCGTCGCTCCCTCGGCCCGGGCGTCCTGTAGGACCTCCTCGATCCAGTCGACCTGCGCCTGGGTGAACGCTCCGCCCGTGACCTCTTCCCCGCCGGGCTCGTTCTCGTCCGAGCGGGTCGAGTCGAGCGCCAGGATCCACAGCCCGTCGACCGGCTCGGCCACGTAGCTGAGCGAGGTCTCGTCACGCATCAGCGCTTCTCCGTAGCCGAAGTCGCGGTATACCTCGGCGAACTCCTCCTGCGAGACAGCGGGCACCGGGATCTTCTCGGCGCCGCTGAACTCGAACGCCTCCGGGTTGTTGGCGTCGTGGTTGCCGGGTACCACGTAGACCTCCACGCCCGCTTCGACCAGGCGCGCGAGGGCCGCGGAGACGGCGTCGTGGTTGACGACCTCGCCGTCCTTGGTGAGGTCCCCAGGCACCAGGACGAAGTCGGCCCCTGACGCGAGCACGTCATCGATAGCGAGATCGAGCAGGTCGGCGGTTTCTTGCAGCAACTTACGATCCGAGCCGAGGACCTCCTCGAACGCCTCCCCGCTCGTGCCGAGCGAGGTGTCGTAGTAGTGAAGGTCGCTCATCACGGCGAAGCTGACCTCGGGGTACGTGGTGCTCTCCACCGCCGGCTCGGCCATGGCGTACTCCAGATTCGGCAGGCTCTCGAGGTAGCCCGTGACCGCCAGGTAGGCCACGCTGAGCGTCACCAGGACCGCCAGGGCGCCGAGTATCAGGGTGCGGGTGCTCGACTTCATGCTCACGATGCCTCCGGGATGTCTGCGTGCCGCTCGATGGGCCGGGCTCGCCCACTAGTATACGGGCACCGGCCGAACCTCCGCCTCGGCATCCGTGGTAGCGGCCCCGTTGGCGCGGATATCCTCGATCAGCCACTCCATCTCACGGATCTCGCGCTCTTGCGCGTCGATGATCGCATCCGCCAACTCCCGGACCCGTACGTCCTCGATCTGCGCGTTCTCGCTCGTGAGGATGGCGATCGAGTGATGCGGGATCATCCCTTGCATGTAGTCGACATCGGTCACCGTAACCTGGCTGCGGATGAGGAAGACGACCACGGCGAAGACAACGACCGCTCCGGCGAATATCGCCACGTTGGTCCGCGTGCGCGTGTACATGCGCAGCATGTAGCCAAGCATGACCACCGTCATTGATGCGCCCATCATCACGGTCATCAGGATGCGCATCTCGCTGATCCGCGCATGGCCGAGGACATCGGCCGAGTTCACGTACATCAGCACGTGCATCACCACCATCGAAGTGGCGATCATCGCGAAGAACCGCAGGTAGGCCTTGCCACTGGTACGTTCAGGTTGCACGGGAGTCCTCCTCCCATCTGGTTGCGGGCTGGCGTGGGAAACATCGCCGCTGCTCTTGTATGTGTACCCGCGCAGGGATCTCCTGGGGGCGGGTACACTGGAACACACGGAAGAGAGCGCGGCGACAGGAGCGGCACCATGAAGACGATCGGCGTGATCGGCGGCATGAGCTGGGAGTCCACGGTCCCCTACTACCGCGACCTCAACGAACTGGTGAAGCGCCGGCTCGGTGGGTTGCACTCGGCCAAGGTGGTGCTCTACAGCGTGGACTTCGCCGAGGTCGAGCGCATGCAGGCCGAAGGCGCGTGGAACGAAGCCGGCGCGCTGATGGCGCACGCGGCGCACTCGCTTCAGGCGGCTGGCGCCGAGGTGGTGCTGCTCGCCACAAACACCATGCACGAGGTGGCGTACGCGATCGAAGCCGCCATCACGGTGCCGTTCATCCACATCGCCGATCCTACCGGCGAGGCGGTCCGGGCGGACAGGCTCACCACCGTGGGCCTGCTCGGCACGCGATTCACGATGGAGCGCGACTTCTACCGCGCCCGGCTGTCCGAGCGCCACGGGATCGCCGTGGTCACTCCTGCCGAGGAGGACCGCGCCGAGGTGCACCGTGTGATCTACGAGGAGCTCACCCTGGGCATGATCAGCGAGCGGTCGCGGGCGGCGTTCACCGCCATCATCGGGCGGCTCGCCGATGGTGGCGCGCAGGGCGTGATCCTCGGCTGCACCGAGATCCCGCTGCTCGTGCGGCAGGAGGACTCGGCGCTGCCGTTGTTCGACACCGGAGCGCTGCACGTCCGCGCCGCCGTCGACTTCGCGCTTGCCGGGGAGTGAGGCCGATGAGCCCCGAGAGCATCGACCGCCAGCAAGGAGCCGACATGATCCCCGAACTCACCCCGATCGGCCGAGTGCACTCGCCGGTGACCGACCCCAAGAAGATGGTGCGAGGAGGCGTTGCCGCCACGATCGAGCTCGATCCGCGCTATGCGGACGCGCTGCTCAACATCGAGGAGCACTCGCACCTGTGGATACTCACCTGGTTCCACCTGAGCGACCGCGAGACCCTGCAGGTGACTCCCGGCCGCCTGGACCCCGATGCGCCCACGTACGGCGTCTTCGGTCTGCGCGCCAACAGGCGTCCCAACCCCATCGCGCTCTCGCTCGTGGAGCTCGTGCGGGTGGAAGGCGCCACGCTCCATGTGGACGGCCTCGACGCCGTGGACGGCACCCCGGTGCTCGACATCAAGTCGTACTTCGAACGTGACTGCGTCTTCTCCCCCAAGGCGCCCGTCTTGCGGCCTCCGGAGCGCGGGCCACGCTATGCCGACCTCGTCCGGCTCGCCCGCCAACACCACCGGGAGCTGTGCGCGGACCTCCATCTCGGCGCACGCATGGCGCTCGCCGCCGAGGAGCGCATCGGCAAGCTCACCTCCCCGGGACTGCTGGTGACGGTGGAGGGGCCGCGATGCCTGGTGGACACGATCCAAGGCCTCACGCGCGCCCGCTTCGCGAACCCTGCCCGGCTCACGTATGTGGAAGGCCCGGGGCCAGGGGTGACCGTGTGGGAGAAGCCCGGGGCACGGCTGGTGATCTCGGCCACGGATAGTGCGGCCGGGCGCGACGACTGGGCGCTCGACGCCGTGAGCGACGAGGAGCTGTTCGTGATCGAGGAGGCGTAGGGCGGGGCGCTACCCCGCGCGTCCGTCGACGTACTCCCGGTACCACGCCAGAGCCGAGAACGCGCGTATCGCCGCGACCGGAGAGTACACGATCACCGCGTCGTAACGGCCGCTGCCGTGGAACGTCGCGGTCTCGAGCGGACGCAGGGGGACGTTGATGATCGGCTTGCCGGTACGTTCCATGAGCTCGGTCACCCGCATCAGGAACGAGGTCTCCTCGGCATTGAACATCCCCCGGCACGGCCCACCGGGGCCGTCCACGAGCAGCGCCTCGTCGGCGATCGCGCCCGTGGACGGACTGTTGAGGATGCCGAGCACCGCCACGGCGTCTACCGCCTCGCTCTCCACGAGCACCGTGAGCGCGCGTTGCGCGAGGTCCGAGCCGATGGCGGCCACCAGGTCGATCGGGTTGTTGCGGCTCCAGTAGCCGGGCAACAGCGCATCCAGCTCGGCGAAGACTTCCGGCGTGAGCGGCGCCAACTCGAGGCCGGCGCGAGCCACCTCGTCGGCAGCCAGCACGCCCCACCCGCCTCCGAGCGTCATGACGGCGATGCGTCGACCCTTCGGAAGCGGGAGCGCGGTGAGGCACATCGCCACATCGAGACTCTCATCGGGGCCCGTGCGCACGAGACATCCCGCCTGATGGGCCGCCGCCATGAAGACCTCGGCCGCACCCGCCATCGCACCGGTGTGCGACACCGCCGCGCGGACGCCGAGCTCGGTCAGGCCACCCCGGAGCACCACCACCGGCTTCTTGGGCGTAATGCGGCGCGCCACATCGAAGAAGTGCCGTCCGTCGCCGACGCCTTCCAGGTAGACGAGTGCGGCAGCGGTCTTGGGTTCGTCGGCCATCGCGTCGAGCACGTCGAGCGCGCTGGTGCTCGCCTGGTTGCCTACGCTCACGTACGCATCGATGCCGATACCGCGCCGCTCGGCCCTTGTCACCAGCTGCACGCCGATGTTGCCCGACTGCGACACGATGCTGAGGCGGCCGGCCGGCGGCCGCAACTCAAGGAAGCCCACGGCGTGGAGATGGCTGTGCAGCGAGAGCAACCCCATGCAGTTGGGACCGATGAGCGTGATGCCCCACCGCCGGGCGGTCTTAACAAGCTCGGCCTCAAGGGCCGCACCCTCCTCGCCCGCTTCCGAGAAGCCAGCGGCGACCACGAGGGCCGCGCGGACGCCACGCCGGCCGCACTCCTCGAGAGCGGCGTTCACCTGCGGCGCCTTCACCGCCACGAGCGCCAGGTCGGGCGCCTCGGGCAGAACGGCCACGCTCGCGAAGGCGGGCAGGTCCTGCACGGTCCCGCCGCGGCCGTTCACGGGGTAGATGGGACCCGCGAAGCCGCCCTCGATGAGGTTGCGCATGAGGGAGCCGCCCCATTTGCGCAGGTCATTCGACGCGCCGATCACCGCCACGGAACCCGGTGCGAGCAACGGAGACAGATCGGGCGCGGCGTACGTGCGGTGAGCTGGCGGATGCTGCGCGGCTGACGGATCGAGCACCACGAGCGCATCGGCCGCCACTGGCGTCGCGCCCTCGATGATGAGCGGATTCACGTCGATCTCGACCACGGCCGGGTGGTCGACAGCGATCCGCTCGAGCGCACGGATCGCGGCGGCCAGCGCTTCCCGGTCCACAGGCGCCATGCCGCGGAACCCGCCGAGCAGCGAACTCGCCCTGATGCCTGACAGCATGCCCTCGATATCCCGCTCCTCCAGAGGCGTCACGCCAAAGGCGATGTCCTTGTGTGCCTCGGCGAAGATGCCGCCGATGCCGAAGAGGATCACCGGCCCGAACAGCGGATCGCGCTTCATGCCGAGCATGAACTCGCGTTGCCCGCGCACCATACGCTCAACAAGCAGCACGGCGTCCTCGCAGCCCGCGCGTACCAGGAGATCGCGAGCGGCGGCGCGCACGGCGTCATCACCGTACAGGTTGAGCGCCACGAGCCCGCGATCGGTCTTGTGGCCGATGTGGGACCCCACCGCCTTGAGCGCCACCGGGCAGTCGAGCCCGCGGGCGAGCGCTGCCGCCTCATCCGCATCGCTCGCCAGACCGCCCTCGGGGACCGGCACCCCGTACTCCGCAAGCAGCGTCTTAGCCTGCCGCTCGTCAAGCGCACCGAGACCCCGGGCAACCGCCTCCGCAACGACACCGCCGCGGGGCGCAGACGCGACACTCGGCTCCTCGTGCACTCCTCGGCTCTCCCCTCACCGGCGGCATCACGGGGAGTATTCCCGTATGGGGCACGCGGCGCATCGGGGCCAGTTGCGCAGGCAGGACTTGACACTGCCACCAATGTAAGTGAATACTCACTTTGACCACGTGTACGCCAAGAATAGGAGCCCCCGATGCATCTCAACCCCCCTGTATCCCGCACCCTCGATCCGGCCTGGCTCGAGGCTATGCAGTCACGGATCTCAAGCCGCCGCTACAACGGTGAAGCGATAGACGGCGCGCTTCTCGACCGGCTCGATCAGACCTGCCAGCGCCTTTCAGACACCGAGGCGCCCGCCCGCGCCGTCCTGGTCCGCCAGGCGCCGCCCGAGGTGTTCACCGGTCTCGTGGGCAGCTACGGACGGGTGGAGGATTCCCCGTCGCTCGTGGCGTTCGTGGGCACGGATGACGCAGCTCACGACATCGGCTACGTGGGCGAGGCGGTCATCCTCGAGGCCACCATGCTCGGGCTCGATACGTGCTGGATCGCCGCATCCTTCGACCCCGAGCGCGCAGGCCGGCTTGCCGAACTCGGCGAGGGCGAGCGCGTGCACGCAATCACCGCACTGGGACACGCCACCGACAAGACCGGCATCTCGGAGAAGCTGATGCGGGCTTCGCTGAGCGCCAGGAAACGGCTGCCGATGGATACGATCGCGCCCGGTCATGGGGACTGGCCTGCATGGGCGCGGGAGGCGGCCGCGGCCCTGCGCCTGGCCCCTTCGGGAGCCAACAAGCAACCATGGAGGCTGCACATGGACGGCGACGCGCTCGTGATCACGGAAGCCCCGAAGGTCTACTGGACCGCGCCGATCGACTTCGGTATCGCGATGCTCCACGCCGAGCTTGGCGCAGAGCATGCGGGTGTCTCCGGACGATGGACCACCGACCGGAACGATGAAGTGGCCCGGTTCGTTCCCCACACCGCATCATGACACCGAGGCCGAGCAGTCAGGCGGCGATCGTGGATGCTGCGCTGTCCTGCTTCGCACGCACCGGCTACGACGCCACCCGCATACGGGATATCGCGCAGGCGGCCGGCGTGTCCGAGGGCGCCCTCTACCGACACTTCGCCTCCAAGGAGGACCTGGCGCGCGAGCTGCACCTGCAGGCCATGTCGCTCTTCGGGGAGGAGCTGGTCGCCGCCTCGCGGCGCGACACACCGCTGGAATCGCTCCGCGCGATGGCCGCCCGCGTGCTCGCACTGTATCGAGAGCGGCCCGCGGCGTTTGTGTTCGCCCTTGTGCAGGCCCCGCCCGCGGCGCTCGCCAGCATGCCCGCCGATGACCTGCCCATCGACATCATCGCCAGCGTCATCGAGCGCGCGCGAGCGGAGGGCGGCGTACGCGACGGCGATGCACGCGTGCTCGCGTCGTGCTATCTCGGCTGCCTGATGCAGCCCATAAGCCTTTCGCTCTCGGCTCCGGGATGCGTGCATGATGTCTTCGCTGACGACTCGGCCGACCCGACGATCATCGAGGCGGCGCTTGGCGCGGTAGGGCTCGTGTAGCCGGGACGCACAGTGCGCTGGCGCCGCTACATCGGTTCCATGCGTCCCGTGATGCGTGCCCACATCAGCTTGAAGCCGCCGAGCATGCCCCGTACGGCACTGCCCGCACGACGCACCTCACCCGATCCCTTGCCCGGAACGGTGCATGCGGCGTCCACAAGCGCTGGACCTACCGCCTCGATCGGCGTGCCGATGGCGTCGAGCACGACCCGCACGTTGTCCACGATCGGCTCCAGGCCTGGCGTCACGGCCATGTCGGCGCCGTAGAAGTCAGTGTCCACCATCCCCGGCATGAACACGAGGATCGAGACGGGATCGTCCTCATGCTCGGCCGCGAGGCTCCGAGTGAAGACCATCACGCCCGCTTTGGTGGCGGCGTATGCGGCCGTGTACGCTGCCGCGTCTCCCCGTCCTCCCCTGCCGGAGACGTTGATGAGCACACCGCTTCCACGCTCGACGAAGTACGGCACCACCATCCTGGACGCCAGCATCGTGCCGATGAGGTTGATGTCCACGATCGAACGGATCTCGTCGGGCGACGTGTCGATGTGAGTGCGCAGGCCGAGCGAGATACCAGCGTTGTTCACCCACACGTCTACGCCGCCGTGCGTCTCGATCGCGTGTGCCAGCAGCGCCTCAAGCGCTGCCGGGTCGGCCACGTCGCACGGTATTCCCGAAGCCTGCGCGCCGCGGTCTCTGAGTGCCTCCACCGTTTCATCGACCGCGCCCACAGTGCGAGAGCTCACCACCACGGTCGCGCCCGCATCGGCGCAGGCCTCGGCCATCGCACGGCCGATGCCGCGCGTTGAGCCCGTGATCACCACGACCTTGCCGCTGAGTGTGCTAGACATGCGTATCTCCTTGGTCTTGAGACGCGATGCTCCCCGACAGCGCCTCGAAGACCGCCTCGGCGATCAGCGTCTGACCCGCCGCTCCGGGGTGCACCCCGTCGAACCTGAGCGCCTCCGGATGCTCGGCGGTGATGGCGTTGACGTCGATGAGCCCGCAGCCGAGGTCGTCCGCGATTTCCTTGATCGCGCCGCACATCTCCGCCAGCGCCAGCTCGTCCATGCCGTAGCGGACCTTCGTGCTGCGTCCGAGCCGGAAAAGCGTCGGAGGCGTGAGCAGCCATGCCGCCGGGTGTGAATCGAGGGACAGGTAGTGGACGACCAGTTCCCGATAGTCGTGGGCGAACGCGCTCAGGCTCTTCCAGTTGTCGCCTCTGGAATCGTTGGTGCCGAGCATGATGAGCACGATGTGGGGAGCGAACGAGGAGCTCTCAGCGAACGCCTTACTGCTCCAGTACGGGAAGTCCGCGGACCGCTGTGCGGCATGTGCATTCACACCGAAGTTGCGTACGCGGTACCCGCTCCCGAGCATCTCCTGCAACTGTGCAGGGTACGCGTTGACCCTCCGGCGCCAGGCGAACGTCCCGCGGGTGATGCTGTCGCCTACACATGCGACCCTCACGTTTCGCATGTGCTCTCTCCGACGGCTCCCAGCCTGTCGTTCATCTCGTCCACCGCGCGCTCGAGATCCTCGGCCGTGCGCATCGATGTCGCCGTGGGGTAGGTCGTGGTGACGAAATGCTGCGCGTACGGGAAGACCGCCGCCTCGAAGGGCTTCGGGTCGAGCATGCCTCGCCCGAACGTGTTCACGCACAGCGAGATGTCCTCGAGCGGCAGCTTCAGCGCCTCGGCCATCTCCCCGGGATCGAAGATCAGACCGAACGGCTTGGTGGACTGCTGCAGGTCGCTGCCGTAGTCGACCGAGAGGTTGCCCTCCACCCACACGCGCTGGTCGAGCGGGGTGCGCACGGCATTCGTCATGTCGGCGACGAGCGAGAGGCCGTTGCCGGACTGCTCGCTCGACATCTCTACGATGACCTCACCGCGATACGAGGTGGAGACGACAGAATGCGACGTGCTCGGCAGTGCGAAGCCGCTTGCCGGATCGTAGCTCGGGGCGTTGCTCTCGTATTCCTCGATGATCCACGAGAGCAGACCGGTCTCGGCGTTCTCGGCCATGAGGTAGAACTCCACCCGGCTGCCCCAGAAGACGTTGGTGTGCACGTTGAACGCGCTCACGATCGCACAGGGTCGCGGGGGCGTGTCAGCGAACATCGCCGAAGGATGCAGGCGATAGCCCGGCGGGAGGAGCCGCCCGGCCGCGTCCGGATCGGTAATCTCGAAGGACAGGAAGACCGCGTACGGCTCCACGATGAAGCTCATGTACGGATCGGTACGCGACCCGTGCTCGACGATGCGGTTCTGCAGCCAGCGGGGCAGCTTGCGCAGGATGCCCATGCCCTGAACCCGCATCGCCACCGTGCCCGGCACGACGGTCTTCTCGGTGTTCCTCACGTAGCGCCGAAGGTCTGCAGGTCTCATCGCGATGTCTCCAGTTGTGAGGCGCGCTGACACGTCGAAGTCTGACGGTGCTGCGATGCCCCGTCTACTTCCTCCGCGTAAGACCGGCCTCAAGCTCCCCGGCCTGATCCATGAGCTCCACGCCCGCGTGCAGCCCCCGGCCCTCGAACAGGAGCGCGTCTCCACGGGTCAGCTTCACGCCGATGCTCGCATCGAGACTCTCCCACACCGTGCCGTCCATCGCGCCGAGCACCGGCGAGCGGAGTTCCCCCGGATGCGCGCCCTCGACTGTGAGTTCGAGACGCAAGCCGGCCTGCTCAAGCGCCATGCGCGCTTCACCGTCCCGGATGGAGAACGCCCGCATCTTCGCGCCGTTGTAGGTGGTGAACTCGTGGAGCTCCCCATCGTGCAGCAGCCCTACGATGTAGCCCACGAACGAACCGCCGAGCCACGGGATGCGGGCTACCGAGATCATCATCGAGATCCCCGGCGTCCCGAAGTGATTGCTTTGCGCCCAGACCCACGCGCTCGGGAACGATCGGCCCCAGTCCTTCTCAACGTAGCCGCGCCCGCCGTCGAAGCTGAGGCTGGCGCCGTCGATCTCAAGACCGCCGTCCACAGCGTGATCGAGCCCGAGCACACCGTGGTACGTCTCCATGAACGGCACGAACCGGTACCAACCCATGACACCCGGCGAGAGCGGCCTGACTGGCCAGCCCACCCACTCGCCGAAGCGCAGTTCACCTGTGAGCCGACCCGCCGCACCATCGGCATCGAGCCACGCGCCTTCCGAGGAGAACCGGTTGGGCCCCACTTCGATCTCGAAGCGATCGGTCGCGAAGCGGAACTCCTCGGCCGGGTATTCCCAGTACGCTGTGGTCCCACCGGCACGGATCAGCTGCACGAACGCATGGGAGCCGACTCCGTCGGGCGTGAGCGAGATCCCGGGGATGAGCGCAACCGCATGCCGTGCGTCGGCATCCACACACTTGAGGTACCAGCCTTCGAAGTAGCCCCGCCGCTTGGGGCCGTCCTGGTACCAGTCGGGATGCCACAGCTTGGAGAACCGATGGGCGAGTGGCGCCGAGCGTGCGGTTGCGGCAAGCAGGTCGTTCACGTGCGACGCCCCTGTCCCTCCGTGCGGGCCGCCTCGGCTCCCTTCTGCAGCGTGCTCGCCATGAGAAAGCCGGCAAGCAGGATAGCGCTGGCGACCATCTCGGCGAAGTAGAGGCCCTGCGTGGCTCCGGCGCGCGCCATCGAGCCGGCCCCGGCGATCGCAAGGGTGCCGATGATGATGAGCACATTGGCCCACACGCGATACCGGTACGCCTTCTTGGGCCAGAAGCGGATGATCGAGTAAGTCGAGCCGCCGATCAGGAGCAGCGTGCCCGGGATATTGAAGGCGAGCGACATGATGCGCGGGAACGAGCCCGCCGCGCCCAGGCCCGCGCCGCCGACCACGATGCCCGGCTGCAACGCCTCGTAGTGAAGCTCGGTGGTGAACGCCCCCCACAGGAAGACCGCGAGCATCACGAGGTTGAAGGCCAGGTAGGCGTGCCCCCAGGTGCGCTTCCGGGTCACCAGATACAGCGTGCCAAGCCCCAGGAAGCCCACCATCGAGGCGGCGAAGACGATGTAGAAGCGGTAGACGGTAGGGTCCCAGTTCTGGGTGAACTCCGAGTAGAACTCCATGAAGGCGGCCACGGCGTAGAGCAGGAAGCCGAACGCCCACGCAAGCTGGTGCGGCTTGCGACGCGTGTACCACTGCCGCGCCAATAGGCCAACGTACACGAAACCGATGATCGCAGTGATCAACGGCCACCAGTAGCTGCTCCAGAACTCCATGGCTCCCCCTCGAAGTCGTGGCATCACGCTCCGCCTCATCATCGGTCAGCCACCACTGACGCGCAACGGGACGTCACGCTATCATCGAGTTCGGGCGCAGAAGTCTACTGCACGGAGGTCCCATGAAGAGGGCGGCAACCTGGATCGGCGTCGGCGTTGGCGTGCTGCTGTTCCTGTGGATCGCGATGCACTTCATGCTCACCACGATCAACCCCGCGCAGGAATCGCCAGCGGGCCACTTCCAGAGCGCGTGCTGGGCGTGTCACATGACGCTCGAGTCCGCCGAGCTCACCGAGTAGCCCGAGGAGCCCCCTGCCGCCCGTCAGCCACGATCGGCCGAGGGCTCGTCATCATCGACCGCTTCAGCGTACTCCTCGGCGATCTCCCGCTGGATGCGTTCGGAGAACCCTGACGCAAGGATAGCCGCCGGCAACGCGAAGAGACCCGCGCTCAACACGCTGATGGCTGCAGAGATGATGCGCCCCATCGTGGTGATGGGCGTGGCTACCGAGTTGCCGGAGAACGACTGCACCGACAACCACAGTGCCTGCGGGATGCTGGAGTACACCTGTGGCTGGCCGGGGTTCTCGACGTAGTACATGAGCCCTCCCGCCGAGAACAGCAAGATGGCCAGGACAGTGAGAGAAGACCACAGTTCTGAGCGCTTCGCGCTGAGCACGTCGATGAGCGCCTGCATGGAGTTCGAATACCGCCCGAGCTTCAAGACTCGCAGGAGTCTCAGAAGGCGCAACAGCCGCACGAAGCGTAGATCGATGCCGGTGATAGGCAGGTAGAACGGCAGCACCGCGACGAGATCCACGACTGCCGGCCACGACACCATGTAGCGTAACCTGCCCGCGACCGGACGACGATAGCGCGGGTCCTCGACGGCCACCCAAAGACGTAGCACATACTCGATGGTGAACACGACTACCGAGAACACCTCGAATGAGACAAGGGCCCCACCGTACTGCCGCTGGATCGAGTCAACGGTCCCAAGTGCGACTGCGAGCACGTTCGCAAGGATGAGCACGGTGAGGGCCATGTCGAAGGCACGGCTGACCCGATCGACCGCGATCGCGGTCTCAAGAACCTCGTAGAGTCTGCGTCTGATCCGATCGATGCTCATCCTGACTGCATCACGTCCTCAGGCCGGGTAGCCCTCGGGCCACAAGGCGGGCAGTGGCGGGGAGTCACTGACCATCATGTCCATCGGAGCCCTGGATCTTCTTCCGCATGCGCCACACCGCGACACCGACCCCGATCAGCACGAGAGCGGTCGCCGCCACACCGGCCCATGTGGCCAGACTTGCGGCCTGTCTGACACCGAGCCCCAGAAGCCAGCCAAGGCCCACGAGCGCCGGATAGTACACCGCGGAAGCTACGAGCACGTACAGCAGCGCCTTCCACGGCGACATGTCGGATGCTCCTACGATCGCCGGGACAAGGTTCTTGATCCCCCACGCAGGACGGCCTAGTAGCAGCGCGATCGCCCCGCGTTCTCGGACATACTCACGGGCCCCTTCAACGTCAGCGCCATGACGCTCCAGCCAGCCACCCCAGCGGTCGAACAGACGGGGGCCGGCGCGCCTGCCGATGGCGATACTGATCGCGTTGCCTATGATCTCGCCGACAGCCGCCGATCCTGCAACGTAGATCGGGTCGAGGCCGGAGAAGCGCGACGCGAGACCGGCCGCAAGGATGACCGCCTGCCCCGGAACGAACATCCCTACGAGAAACGTGTTCTCAAGTGCCGCCACCGCCAACACGATCGGATAGCCGTGACTTTCGAGGAGAGAGAACAGCGTGTCGAGCACGGCGCGGCCTAGCCGACGACGATCGGCAGATCGATCGTATGTGTGGCCCCATTGTCCGACACGATCTCAGCGCCCAAGACACGCGAGCCCACCACTTCTGATCTCGCCGGAATCGCCATTGGGCCTCCCGTTCCCTCGTGATCAGGATGCCCGCACCCTGTGCCATCCGCCGGGCACGAGACACAGACTACGTACCCGGCCCCGCCGCCCTCCACTCACGCCGAGCGGTGCCGGGCGTGCACTGATCGTCGGGACATCCACTCCGGCAAATCCGATGACCTCCGCCCACCCTCCAGCGAGGGCGCGAGTCTCAGGCGGCGTTCCCGGACATCTCCCTGGTGAGCCAGAAGCCGGATCCCAGGAGCAGCGCGCCTCCAACGACCATGCCCGTGCCCGGCACCTCTCCGAAGACCAGATAGCCGAGAAGAGAGGCGACCACCGGGGACACGATGACGTCTACCAACGAGTAGGTATTGGCGCGGATCTTCTTGAGCACGAGAGAGATGCCGAAGTAGGCGAACCCGGTGGATACGACTCCGAGACACAGGGCCCAGAGGACAACCGGTAGATCGATCCCCAGTGCGGGATACGGGATCATGGCCCCCACCTCGCCCGGACCGAATATGAAGATCGATGGAGAGAGCACCAGCGCAGCTACAAGCATCGACCAGGCTATGTCGTTGTCTGAATCGTTCTTGCCCTCGTGTCGCATGTAGGTGACCAGCGCTGCGTAAACGGCGCCGTCCGCCAGAGCCACCAGATTGCCCGTCATGTGGCCGCCACTAAGGGGCTTCGCGACAACGATGCCCGCCAGAGCGATGGCGAAGATGGCCGCGTGGGTCCACCTTGGCTTCTCATCAAGGAAGACGGTCGAAAGGATGAAGGTGAAGAAGGGAGCTACGCTCCAGAAGATCACGACGTTGGCGATCGGGGCCAGCGTCATGGCGTAGTTGAAGACGCTTATCTGCAACGCTATCAGCAGGCCCACGACAAGCGTGTCTTTCAAGTTGTCGAGGGGCAGGTCGTTCCTGTTTCCCGCGAGAGGGAAGGCGACCAGCAAGAATGCCGCTGCTGCTGCCAGAGCGTAGAAGTTGAGGGTCAGGATCGGTATGAGCCCGTCCGTCAGCTTGACGAAGACACCGATCGTCGCCTCAGAGAGCGTGATCAACGCAAGCAAGAGACCGGTCTTCAGTGTCACATGGAACCTCCGCGGTCTGATTGGAACCCTACACGCATCCCATGAACGCTACGGCGCGAATCTGGCGATCAGGTACTCCAGGTATCGCGACTTCATCTGCCTGCTGGCAAGCACCTGCTTCGCCGGCGGCAGCCTCAGCACCACACCGAGCAGGGCCGCAAGCGCTCGGTGATTCCACAGTACCCGCTTGTCGAAGACCAGGTCCTGGAGATTCCCGCGCTCGATAGCCATCACGATCACGCGATGCGTCGAGTTGAGCGGTGTGATGACACGCGCCGGACGAGAGCGCAGACTGAGCGCGGTTCGCGAGCAGGTTCGCACGCACACCCCACACCCGAGACAGATCTCCTCATCGACCCGCGCGATCCGGGATCTCGAATCGTGAGGGTCATTCGCAGAGACGAGGCCGATCGCCCCTACGGGACAGACGTCCACACACCGCCCACACCCGCTGCACGCAGTCTCATCGACCGTAGGCATGAAGTTCGACGTGTGCACGGGGTTGAGCATGCCGAAGTCGCGCGCCGCGATCATCGCCTCGCAGCAACACGCGCAGCAGTTGCAGATGAAGTTGACCCTCTCGCGCACGTTCTCGCCGAACTGCACCAGGTTCTGCTCGTAGGCCTGTTGCAGCAGATCGAGCCCCTCGGCGACGTCCACCTCGCGTGCGTAGCCGTGCCGGATCAGCGACGAGGCCGCGCCGTTGAAGGTCATGCATATCTCCATGGGGGCATCGCAGTTGCGACCAACGTGCATCATCTTGTGCCGGCAGTAGCACACGCCGATCCCCCGGTGCGTCGCAGACGTGACCACCTCGGTGGCGCGTTCGTAGTCGAGCACGTGAAGCGCATTCTCTCTGGACAGCACCGGTTCGTGCACGAACACCCGGCCGATCTGTGTCTCGCCCCTCACGAACAGGTTCTTGATGAACTCCTCTTCGATGTTCATGTACTGGTAGAACAGCTCGCCGAGCAGCTTCTGGTCGACGTCGCCGCGCATGCGCATCATCGAGAACTCGAAGAACCCCGCCATCGGCGGAGGCAGTGTGTAGGTCGTCTCACCGTCACGTTCCGTATCGACGAGAACGGCGCGATCGGCAAGTCCGTCCAGGACGTCGCGGGTTTCGGCCACGCTCATCCTGAGGAGGCGAGCGGCTTGTGGCGCCGTGAAAGGCCTGATGGGGAGCTGTGCGAGCACCTGGGCTTCGCGCTCGCTCACCAGCACCTCGAGGATCTTGTAGAGGGTCTCCGACGGAGGCGCGCCCTGGGGAAAGCGGTTCAACCGGTCGACGAACTCCGTGTAACCGGACTTTGTGGTGATGTGTGACACATCTCCCCCTGGCTGTTGTCCAGCATCACAACGTATGTCCAGTCTATTACCCAACGCAAAGAGGTAGGTGAGTGGCGGGGGTATACACCATGTGCGCCGTGGATGTGGCCACCTCGTCGTCTACTCGCCCAAGGAGCCGCACTTGGAGCACTCACGAAGCCTCGCGATCATTGTCACGGTGAGACGAGCGCTGGTCGTGCTGCTGGTCGGCGTGGCAGCGGTCTGCGCCTACGGATCCATCCTTGCGTACTGGGCTGACACGGTGCTGCTCGACACACCGACATTCATGAGAGCCATCGAGCCGATCGTGGACGATGACGGCGCGCGGATGCAAGCCTCCACCACCATCTCCGACGCCGTCATGGACGTCATCGACATACGTCAGATCACGGACCTGGTCGCTCCGGACTTCGATATCCCGGTGATCGACCAGCTCGCTGCGGATCTTGACTCGCTCGTCCGTCAGAAGATCGAAGCCGCCGTGAGAACCGACACCTTCGGCGACTTGTGGCTCGGCGAGATGCGTCGATGGCACATCGGGTTGGTCGGGGCAGTGCACGCAACCACCGATGAGTCGGTGACCGACGGTGCAGAGATACGCGTCGCACTGGGCCCGTATATCGATCTGCTCATCGAACAGGCCGAGAGCCCTCTCATTCGACGTCTCATCACGAGTCTCGTCCCTGACGATATCCGGCAGATGCAGGTCGTCGTCTTCAACGCAGAACTCATAGCGGACAGACTCGAGTTGCTCAGGCTCCTCGGGCGCGCCCGCCCGTACTTGCCCTGGGCGACGGCAGTCGCGCTGCTCCTCGCTTTCACGGCAGCACCTCAGGCACGGCATGCGCTCTTCGGCGCGGGGGTCTCGCTCGCCATCGGCGGGGTGATCGCCGGGGCTGTCACCGCTCGAGAGACCGAGCGGATCGAGAGCCTCATGCGCTCGACGTTCTCGGCCTCCGACGAGAGCGTTGCACACTTCGCTGGAGCGCTCTTCGAGCCACTGAGCACCTGGATCGGATACCTGGCGCTCGCAGGGCTGGCCGCCATGTTCGTGGGTGCGGCAATGATGTGGAGGCGCCGGTCAACGTCCGAGCCAAGCGAGGTCGTGTCATAGGACGCGTGCGGCACGGACCATGCCGCCCCTACTCGCTCCTGAGCGCCTCCACCGGGTCCTTGTGTGACGCGGCCGACGACGGGATCAGTCCGGCCAGGAACGTCAAACCCATGCTGATGACCACGAGGGCGGCAGCGGCGATGCCGGGCAGTATGGCGACGTTCTCGATATCGAAGCTGGCGTTGATGACAGCGTTGGCGGGGATGATGAGCAGGCGCGTCACACCGATGCCCAGTAGTCCTGCCACGAACCCGACGATCAGCGTCTCGGCGTTGAACACCCGCCGGATGTCGCGCTTCGACGCGCCGATGGAGCGCAGGATGCCGATCTCCTTGATGCGTTCCAGCACGGAGATGTAGGTGATGACACCGATCATGATCGACGACACCACCAGGGAGATCGCTACGAAGGCCACCAGCACGTAGCTCACCACATTCACGATATCGGTCACCGAGGACATCAGGGTGCCCACGATATCGGTGTAGGTGATCACTTTGTCGTCGGCGCCCTCGGACTCCATCTGTTCGTTGTAGCCGTCCAGGATCTCGATGACCCGGCCCTTGCTCTCGAAGTCGAGCGGGTAGATGTCGATGCTGGACGGTTTCGCGAAGTCGGCGTAGCCCAGCTTGGCCAGATTGCCGTCGTACGAGCTCTGCTCGGTCACCATCATCGACAGCATCAACTGCGTCAGCTCTTCCTCGTCCATATTGAACTGGAAGATCTCACTGAAGGCGTCTGCGTCCATGCCCATGAGGCCCGACATGTCGTTCGTGAGCTGGCTCATCGACGACTCCAGAGCGGCGCCGATCTGCTCCTGCAGAGCAGTGCCAAGCTCAGTGGTGACCTGCTCCGCGACCATGGAGAGCACCTGCTGCATGTAAGCGGCCATGCTCGCCTGGAGCTGCTCCCCTATCGCCGCTGAGACCGAATCGATCTGCGATTGAACAGCATCGCCGAGACTCTCGGTCAGCGCCGCGAGCAGCCGGCTCTGCAACTCGCTCAGGCCGGTCTCCGCCCCACTGAAGAGCGCCTCGGCCTCTGCCAGGATGGCCTCGCCGTCGGTGGACTCGAGGAAGAGCGGGAAGTTGGCTTGCGTGTCCACCGGATCCAGACCCTCCGCGGTGCAGAACTCCAGGTAGCCCTGCACCATCCGGTTAGCCACGTCAGCGGCCTGCTCCGCGTCCACCCCGAAGTCGATGCCGTCGATGAGTGCCGCGAAGTCTATGTCGGCGAGTGCCGCCTCCAGGTCGATCTCGCCCAGCCCCTCGGTCAGGTCGAGTCCGGCGAGCGCGTCATCGAGGTCAAGCCCCGCAAGCAGGTCTGTCGTATCCAGCGCGGGCATGGCCGACGGATCCAGGCTGAAGTCCTCCATCGAGATGTCCAGCGCAGAAGCGTCGAACGCCAGTTGCGACGCGTCGAAGCTGAACATCGAGGCCATCGCGCCCTCATCCACGGTCACCAGCGATGCCAGGTCGAAACCGTCCCTGTCCGGGTTCTCCTCCTCGTCCAGGAAGGTCCGGCCCGAGAACACGTTCGTGGCTGGCTCGTCCAGTTGCATGCGCACGATCTCGGTCCCGGCCGCCTCCGACACAAGATGGGCGGTCAACGCCGACGTGTAGTAGATCCCGGGCTGCAGCGCGGTCGCGGTCGCCCCGTCCTTGGCCTGGATGACACCCACGACACGGATGTCCTCGCCGTCCTCGACCAGCCGCTTGAGGTACTCGGTGTCCGTCCGTTTGTCGGTCCAGACGTCGTACTGCTCGTCGTAGGCGTAGTAGTCCGTCGCATTCACGAGCTTGAACGAGACGCCCATGAGCTGGTCGTACGTGTAGGACTGGGTGTCGCCCGGCGTGACGATCTCCTCGTCGTTGATCATCTGCTCCACCATGGCGTCCAGCTCGGCAGCGTCGCGAAGCCCCATCGCGTAGGCCATGAAGTCGCTGACCCCGCCGTTGGGTGTCAGTACGACCACCGTCTCGTTATGCGCCGCCGGCCAGCGTCCGGCCATCACGTCGTACTGGTCCTCGATCATCGCGATGTCATCCACCAGTTCCCCGAACACGTTGGTGTTCATGCTGGAGGCCATCAGGGAGTTCGACGACGCGCCGAAGCCGAGAGCGGAGAAGGTGGTGTCCGGGTTGACCTGGCGAACGCCGCCTGAGGTGTCCGGGCTGAAGATCTGCGGCGTCACGTTGTACGAGTAATGGATCAGGTTGACGTGGTCGTTGATGCCCCCGCCGTTCCCGTCCAGATACACCTTGAGCGCCGCCAGGTCGTTGGAGCCCACGGACTCGAACATCCGCGTCATCATCCGCAGCTCCCGCACGTCGCTGCCGTCCGCCACGGCACCCGTGCCGCCGCCCTCATCCATCCCCTCGGCCATGTCGCCTGATGCCGCGAACAGAGAGGTGAAGTCCATACCCTGGCTCTGGATCGTCAGCGGGTACAAGGAGAGCGCGTCCTCCTCGACACTCGCGATGTACTCGTTCACACCGTTCGCCAGAGCCAGGATGGCAGCGATGCCGATGATCCCGATGCTGCCCGCGAAGGCAGTCATCAGCGTCCGGCCCTTCTTGGTCATGAGGTTGTTGAATGAGAGCGCGATGGCGGTCAGGAACGACATCGAGGTCTTCCTGGTGCTCTTCTGGCTCAACCGGGTCGCGTCTTCTTGCGGCCAGTAGGGATCGCTGTCGTCGGCGAGTTGGCCGTCGAGGAGGTTGACGGTGCGAGTCGCGTACGTCTCGGCAAGCTCCGGGTTGTGGGTCACCATGATGACGAGGCGGTCGTTGGCGATCTCGGTGAGGAGGGCCATCACCTGTGCGCTTGTGTGGGTGTCAAGCGCGCCGGTAGGTTCGTCGGCCAACAGGATCTCGGGGTCGTTGATGAGCGCGCGGGCGATGGCCACCCGCTGCATCTGTCCGCCGGAAAGCTGGTTGGGCTTCTTGTGGACGTGGTCTTTGAGGCCCACCTGCTCAAGCGCATCGATCGCGCGACGCCGTCGCTCCAGCCGAGAGACGCCTGAGAGCGTGAGGGCAAGCTCCACGTTGGAGAGCACGGTCTGATGGGGGATCAGGTTGTAGCTCTGGAAGACGAAGCCGATGCGGTTGTTGCGGTACGTGTCCCAGTCGCGGTCCTTGTAGTCCTCGGTCGCGACGCCGTCGATGACCAGGTTGCCGGAGTCATACTGGTCCAGGCCTCCGACGATGTTGAGGAGCGTGGTCTTCCCGGAGCCCGAAGGACCGAGGACGGCCACGAACTCGCTGTCCCGGAACGCGATGGACACACCACCCAGCGCGACCTGCGTGAAGTCGCCCGTGGTGTAGGACTTGGAGATGTTGTGGAGCTGAAGCATCGGGGGCCTCTCGGTAAGAGCGGGGCGCTACGGCAGCAAGCCGGGACTGACGAGCTCAAGCCAGCGCTCGCGGGTCTGTTCAGGATGGTCAAGCGGTCCAGTAGCCACAAGGAGGTAGAGGTCGGTCACGGTCAGGTCCCGGCGGATGTTCCCTGAGTCCTGGCCGGCGGCGATGATCTTCCGCAGAGCAGCCGTACCACGTGCTGTAGCGGGGGGACATGCGAATTCGGTGCCGAGTGTTTGGGCGGCCACCCTGAGCGCACCGTTATCGGCGGCAGCCCCGATCACTCCGCGCAGAAACACGAGTAGCTCATCGCTCGCGGTGGAACCGGTCTCCACCCGGACCCAGGCTGCTTCAGCGGCTTCGGCCAGGCGCTCGACCTGTTCGGTGATCACGGCAGCCACGAGGTCGGTCTTCGTGGGATAGTGGCGGTACAACGTCCCCACGGCGAGGCCCGCTGCACTCGCGATCTCGCTCATCCCAACATCCGGCCCGTGCGCGATGATCTGTGCCCGGGCGGTCTCCAGGATCCTTGCGCGGTTGCGTCGTGCGTCCGCACGCAGTGATTGCATCACGACTACGTCATCCGATCGTATTCCATCCGCCGACGTGAAGTCCGGCGGTCGCCATAACATGAATTGCAGTTCATCATAATATCACGACCGCGCCAAGATGCACGTAGGCCCGGCTTCCTGGTGAGGAGACCGGGCCCACATCTATGCTGCTACTGGCGGAGAGGGAGGGATTCGAACCCTCGTAGCGGGGGATACCCGCTAAACGGTTTTCGAGACCGCCGCATTCAACCACTCTGCCACCTCTCCGGGTGGGTGCCGCCTGCGCGAAGGCGGCAATGCCGCAGTATACCTACCGTGCGGAGCGCGGGCAATCCGCGCATGGGACGGGCCCCGGACAGAACGCCCGGGGCCCGTTGCGCCCATCAAGCCAGCGAGCAGTGCCCGCGTGGCTCAAGCGATACTACTTGCCGAGCCAACCGTCCACGAGCGCCTGGTTGGCCGGATCGGACAGCCAGTCCTCGACACCCTCGGCCTCCTGGCCCGTGCCGTACTCCTGGATCACGGTGTTCGTGAGCGAGCCGATCTGCTCGTCGCTCAGCTTGAAGTTCGTGAGCCACTCGGCAACCTCGGGATACTCGTCGCTGAAGCCCTTGTGGGCAACAACGTGCAGCTCCTCGGCGCCACCAAGATGGCCCTCGGGATCCTCAAGATCACGCATGGGATAAGCACCGTAGGCCCAGTGCGGACGCCACAGCGTCACGACGATGGGCTCCTCGTTGCTCACGGCACGATCGAGCTCTGCGAGCATCGCGCTCGTCGAACCCTCAACGAGGGTGTACTCCTCAAGACCGTAGCCGGGGATGACGGCGTCCTTCGAAAGCCTCATCAGACCGGCGCCCGCCTCGATGCCGATGATCTGACCGTCGAACATGTCAGACTGGCCCTTGAGGTCGGCGATCGACTGGACGTCCACGTAGTCCGGCACGGCCCAGGTGAGCAGGCCGTTGTTGTTCCAGATGCTCAGGTACTCCCAGTTCTCGTCGTACTCGTCGGCGTAGTCGCCATGCGTGATCGGCAGCCACGCGTCGAGGTACAGATCGAGGTCGCCCTCGGCCACACCGGCGTAGACCGGTGCGATATCGAGCTGCGTCAGGTTGACCTCATAGCCCTCGCCCTCGAGGATGTGCTTCCACAGGTACGTGACGGCGATGTCCTCGTCCCACGGCACCCAACCGATCTCGATCGGATCGGCGTCTACCGACGGGGTCTCGCCGTTAGCGTCACCGTTCGTGTCACCATCGGTGGTATCCGCGTCGCAGCCGGCCATCACGGCAGACATGCCGAGAAGCGCGACGGCGAGCATGAGACTCAGAATGAGCCGCATACCCTTTCCTCGTGCGATTTCCATGGTCCCTCCTTGTCTTCGGTGCACGTACAAGGCCTCATCGCCGGCGATGCCGGACAGAGGCCTACAGAGCCAGAGTGCGTGAAGGCTGCCGCACAAGCGGATCGGGGACGAATACGCCGTGTACTCTCTACCCCGCCAGACCCTCCCGGTCACGTTGGGACCGGAAGAGCACGTGCGTTGAACCAACCTGTCGGAGATCCTCCGCGGAGTGATCCAGACCACACATCACATCACGCGATCCATGACCCCGTGATCGCCGGTATCCCGGCAACCGAAGTCCGAGTATAGCAGAGACCCCCCGGCGCCCCAAACGAAGTGCCGCTTATAGCATACGGAATGCCTCTCGTCCAGCATGGGTCGCATAAATTTGTCGTTCCGTTGCCGATTCGGTATAATGGCGTCATCCCTGGTTCATTCCGTCGTGTGCCGGACGGTGTTCTCGGCGCACATACCGACCCGTACCGCGCGCGCTGGCGGAACGGATCGGGGTGTCCGTACCCCCAAGGACGGAGGTCCGACGGAATGAAGAGACTGCGCACGATCCTGTTGTTCTCGGCGCTCGCCATCATGACGGCTTTGGCCGTTGGCTGTAGCGACGGGACCACGGACAGCGACACGGGTGCCGATACCGGCACCGACACCGATGCCGAGGTGACCGAAGAGTTCGTCTTCGCCAACTCCGGCGCGTACAAGCCCTTCAGCTTCGACCAGGGTGGCGAGATCGTCGGCTTCGACGTGGACATCGCCAACGAGATCGCCGAGCGCATCGGCCGCACTCCGGTGATGAACTCGCCGGTGCCGTTCGACACGCTCATCCAGGGTCTCAAGGCCGGTAAGTACGACGCTCTCGTGGCGTCGCACGGCATCACCGCAGAGCGCGAGGAGCAGGTGGACTTCACCCGCCCCTACTACCGTTCGGGCCCGCAGATCTTCGTGCAGACCGGCACGACCGACATCAACGGTCCTGACGATCTGGACGGTCGGAAGGTAGGCGTGCTGAAGGCCTCGACCTATCTCGACCTCGCGGCGACGCTCACCGATGAAGGCAACCTCGTGACCTACGACAGCGACGTCGTGGCGCTGCAGGACCTCACCACCGGCCGCGTTGACGCGGTCATCACCGACAAGCTCGTGGGTCTTGTTGCCCGCAACGAGTCGGGCCTCGAGATCGAGGCGGTAGGCGACGTGCTCATGGCTGACGAGATGGGTATCGCGGTCCAGGAGGGCGACAGCGAGTTGCTCGCCGAGATCAACCAGGCTCTCGAGGACATGATCGCCGACGGTACGTACGAGGAGATCAGTCTGCGGTGGTTCGACGAGAACATCCTCGGCGAATAGACCGCACTCTACTGACGGCACCGCACCGGTCCATCCGGTGATGTGACCACGGGGGCTGGCCTCACGGGCCGGCCCCCGCTCACCGTAAGGAGACATCCGTGGCATTCGTGACCGTTATCCAAGAGCACTTCTGGGGCTTCCTGAAGGCGACGGGGATGACGCTGCAACTCACCGCCGTGTCGCTGGTGCTGGCGGTGGTGATCGGCCTCATATTCGCGTTCCTCAAGCTCTCCAACAACCGCGTGGCGAACCTCGTAGCCAACGGCTACATCGGCCTCACGAGAGGGCTTCCGCTGATCGTACAGCTGATGTTCCTGTACTTCGGCATCAGCGAGATCATCCTCCTGAGCTCCTTCTGGGCTGGCTCGCTCGCGCTCGCATTCCATGCAGGCGGGTACGTGGCCGAGATATTCCGTGGCGCGATCCAGAACGTCGATCGCGGCCAGACCGAGGCCGCCAGGTCGCTCGGCATGTCGAGAAGGAAGGCCATGCGGCTAATCATCCTGCCGCAGGCGTTCCGCAGGGCGATCCCACCGCTCGGAAACCAGTTCATCATCGGCCTCAAGGACAGCTCGCTCGTTGCGTATCTCGGCGTACCGGAGTTGTACAGCAACGCGATGACGGCATCCGCCGCGAACTACCAGCCGTTCGAGACCTACCTCGTGGCAGGTATGTACTATCTCGTCCTCGTCGTCATCTTCACGTGGGTCGTGAACAAGCTTGAGGTCCGGCTCACGCCCCATCGACAGGAGGCTGCGCGATGAGCATCATCGAGATCAAGGGACTCCGGAAGAGCTTCGGCGACCTGGAGGTCCTCAAGGGCATCGACCTCACCATCGACCCGGGTGAAGTGGTGGTCGTCATCGGGCCGTCAGGCTCGGGCAAGAGCACGCTGCTTCGCTGCCTCAACTTCCTCGAGTACCCCACCGGCGGCGAGATCTACGTGAACGGCGACCTCATCGACCCCGCCACGAGCAACCTGGACAAGGTGCGCCAACACATGGGGATGGTGTTCCAGCATTTCCACCTGTTCCCGCACAAGAACGTGCTGCACAACATCACCATCGCCCCCGTGAACGTGAAGGGGCTCTCACAGAAGGAGGCGAACGCGATCGCGCGCGACCTCCTGGACAAAGTGGGGTTGCCCGACAAGGAGAAGGCCTGGCCTTCGCAGCTCTCGGGCGGGCAGAAGCAGCGCGTGGCGATCGCCCGGGCGCTTGCGATGGATCCCGACATCATGCTCTTCGACGAGGTGACCTCGGCGCTCGACCCCGAGCTCGTGAACGAGGTGCTCCAGGTCATGCAGGACCTCGCCGAGAAGGGCATGACGATGGTGATGGTCACCCACGAGATGGGCTTCGCCCGAGAGGTGGCCGACCGCGTGATCATGATGGACGACGGGGTGATCATCGAGGAGGCGACGCCGTCGGAGATGTTCGAGAACCCACGCGAGGAACGCACGCAGGCGTTCCTGAGCCAGATCCTCTGATGCGGATGGGGCTGCAGTCGACACCCGGGCGCGCGCGCCGGTGGCCGTGACTGGCCCGGCTCGAATGTGGAGATAGTCATCCTATGGGGGCGCGATGCGCCCCCATAGACTCCCAGACGCGGCCTTCACCGTCTTTACGCCGCTCTGGGGCCACGAAGCGCCACGTGCGCATCCGTAGGAGGGAGCACCAACGTGAAGACGGTGACCACATCCGGCCCGCTCGGGCTGCACGAGCCCGAGCCACTCGGCCAGGCGGCACGCTGCATGATCGGCGTGCGGGGACTCGACCATCTGAGCGCCGAGGAGCGCCAGGGGCTGGAACGTGTCACGAGACGCTTCCCGTTCAGGGCGAACGACTACTACCTCAGCCTCATCGATTGGAGCGACCCCCACGACCCGATACGCCGCCTCGTGGTCCCCGATGTGAGCGAACTGGATGCGTTCGGCGCCGACGACGCTTCCGACGAGGCCTCCAACACGCGGCTGCCGGGACTCCAGCACAAGTACGGCGACACGGCGCTCCTCCTCGTGACCGACCAGTGCGCGGCGTTCTGCCGCTACTGCTTCCGCAAGCGGCTCTTCAGCGCCGGGGGCCGCGAGACGTCGCCGGACATCTCCGCCGGGCTTTCGTACATCCGACAGCACCCTGAGATCACCGATGTGCTGCTCACCGGCGGCGACGCGCTCGCCCTGCCCACCTCACGGCTCGCCGAGATCGTGGAGTCGATGCTCGGGATCGACCACCTGCACACGGTCCGCCTCGGCAGCAAGATGCTCGCGTACAACCCCGCGCGCGTGCTGACCGACGAACGGCTTCACGCGCTGCTCCGGCGCGCCACCGCCTCGGGCAAGAGCATCTACCTGATGTGTCACTTCGACCACCCGCGGGAGCTCACCCCGGTAGCGGTGGAGGCGCTCGAGCTCGTGCAGAGGCTGGGGGTGAGGTGCGTGAACCAGTCGCCCATCACCGCAGGCGTCAACGACCACCCCGACACGCTCGCCGATCTGCTGCAGGCGTGCACTGACCTCGGCTGCCCGCAGTACTACATCTTCCAGTGCCGGCCCACCACCGGGAACGCGTCGTTCGCAGTCCCGATCACCCGGGCGCTATCGGTGATCGCCGAGGCCCGTTCGCGTGTGTCCGGACTCTCCCGGCGAGCACGCTATTGCATGTCGCACACCAGCGGGAAGGTCGAGGTCGTCGGCATGGACGACGATCACATCTACGCCCGCTACCACCGCGCGAAGGATCCCGCCGACGAGGGCCGCATGCTCGTCTACCGGCGCGACGACGACGCCGTCTGGCTGGACGACCTGGCGCCGGCCTAGCAGAGGCCGCCAAAGCCCGGTCGCGCTACACTGTGCCTGACGTGTCATGACACACGCAGCCTGTGCACATCCGCGCGGACGGTGAAGGGGGAACGCCGTGTACCACGTCGCCGGGGCCGACGGGGCCGTCTACGGTCCCGTAGACAGACCGACGCTTGAAGCATGGGTGGCCGAAGGCCGCATACGGCGCGACGCTCAAGTCTCCGGAGGTGCGTCAGCCGCATGGATGCCGCTCTCCCAGCACCCCGATTTCGCAGGGACCTTCCCCGCTGCCGATACGGGGCGGCGTCCGGCACGAAAGCGCCGCACGACCGCTTTCATCGCGGGCGGCACGGCGATCGCGCTACTGGTGGCGACCCTCTTCGCAGGCGTCCCTCTCGCGCGCTCCGGCCGATGGGGACTGCTGCCCGACGTGATCGCAGGCGCTTTCCGAGGCGATAGCGGCGGCGCACCACGGCCCGCCGGCCCCGTACGTCCGGACACCCCTGCGGTACGTGAAGAGCCTCTGCCGGGCATCAGGATAGACGCACCCGCAGGGGCGCTCGACGTCGAGCGCACATTCACAGCGCGTCCCCTCGATACGGCCGAGATGGCGTCGGCGGATGCCGCGGTGCAGTCACACGGGCTCATCGCGCTCGGAGGCTTCGACATCGACGCCGGTATGACCGAAGGCGACCTCTTCTACGAGCCCGTGACGATGTCGTTCGACCTTGAGGAGCTGGGCATACCGGAGCAGCTCTGGGACGATGTGGGTATCGCAACGGTCGCCGATGACGGCGCCGTCTTCCTTGTGGACTCCGAACTGCGGCGTGGCACGCTCGCAATCGAGACACGGCACAACGGCACATGGCTCCCCGTGCTGATCCCTATGCTGGTAGCCGCAGCGACCACTCTCGTGATCAAGGACCGGGCGGAGATCCCCGCGGGCGAATTCTCCGCCATCTACTGGACTCCCGGCGCACAGGACTTCCGGGTGATGTACCCCAAGACGTGGCCGAGCCGTGACCCCGCGGCCGTGAAAGCGGCCGCTGACGAATACGCGGACCTGCTCAGGAAGCATCGGCTCACACCCGCGGACCTCGCAACGTCCTCGGGTACCGCGCCGGGCGACAGCGCCTCCGCATCTCCCGCGCTCGACCCCTTCTCCGACGTCCGCGATCTCGGCGCACAGATGGCCGAGCGGCTGGATCGCCTGGCGGCCCTCCACGCCGATCCCGATTTCGAAGCGCTCCGGGAGCGAGTGCGGAGCGAGACCTGGCTGAGGGAGGCGTGCCTCCCGACCCGCGTGGGCAACGCGCTCACCGCGCTCGACCGTGGCCGCGAGTACCTCGACCATCGCGGTTTCCGGAAGCCCGGCGTCGAGAAGTACGGCATCGCCGTTGACGTCTACATCGTCGACAAGCCGCTCGCGCCTGAACTGTACGGCGAGGCGCACAACACCTGGACGTCCTCACCGTTCATCGTGCTCGACGGCACCAAGATCCCCGATGCCGCCCCCTCGGCCTTCGACGCCGCGCAGAAGGCGGCCTTCGACGAGATCCAGATGGCGGCGATGCACGAACTCTTCCACGTGGTGCAATCCGCGTACGTGTACATGGACCGCAACGCCTACCTGTGGTTCAACGAGGCCACCGCCGTGCTCCTGGAGCTCGAGGCCGAGAAGTACTACGTGACCGAGAAGAAGTACGCCGCCACGTGGGACACCACGAAGCGTTCGTACGACGCGTTCTTCGACCCGATGGAGTTCTTCGACTCCTCGGGAGCGAAACCCAACCAACAACACGGCTACGGTGAGTCGTACTTCTTCGAGTTCCTGCGCGACTACTACTTCACCACCGGCGGCGCCCGCGAGCAGTTCCTGCCCAGGCTGTACGAAGACGTCGCCTCTCTGCGCGGCGGCGGCGTCGCGAGCCTGTACCGCACCACCGGCGGCACCCCCGAGTCGCTCCAGAAGGTCTTCTACGCCTTCACCTACGCCTCGGGGGACGACCTCGCCACCGCGCACACCGGCACCGGCACGACCCCGAGGACCCCAAAGGCCACCATAGACGCCGCACACCCGATGCACGTGATGCGGTTCGTGAAGGGCGGTTCTCCGCTCTCAACGCTCATCACGCAGATCGACATCGCAGGTGCGCCGGTTCAGCCCGGCGCGAGCACGCCCACCGACCCCGTATACGTGCTCTCCACCCTCGGGGTCGAAGAACGCGGGGCGGTAGTCCGGCTGAGCGTCCCCGCCGCCGGCAAGGGTGAGTGGGACGAGATCACCGGCGGCTGCGTGCTCCCCACGCAACGCCGCTTCCACGTCATGCGCGCTGAGACATACGTCACCGCACCCGATACGGTCGCCTCGGCAGGTGACGCGGTGACCGACCACGGGCCGGTCGTCTTCGGCATGTACCCCGGGGCGGCGCCGACGGTGGACGTCAAGGACGAGCAGGTGACGGTGAGCTGGAAGCCGAGTCCGGCGGCCGAGGTGCTCAAGCCCGATGGCTCAGGGGCGTTGATATCCGGCTACCGGGTCACACTGACGATGCCCGACGGGAAGACGACCACCTTCTCGGTAAAGGAGCCTAAGGCCGAGTTCCCGCTCGAGCTCATCGACAAGCTCCTGGACGCCGACAGGCAGACGGGCAAGAACCAGCTCTTCCGGATGCTGCAGGGCATCGGGCAGCGCGACGCGGTCACCCTCATCAACATGACCGAAGCGCTCAGTGCGGGTATGCGCCCGAAGATCAGGGTCGCGTACCAGGAGGTCGCCGCGATACCGGGTTCGCCACGAGGGCCGCTGAGCAAGGTGGCCGAGTTCGAGTACGGCGACGAGGAGCGCACCTCGAAGGACGTCACCGGCACCTGGGCGGGATCCGTGCCGTTCAGCGAGGGCGGACTCATGCGCATCGACATCGTCCAGCAGGCGGGCGGCGACTTCTACGGAACGATGCACTGGGGCGACACCATCCCGATCCGCGGCACATGGAACGCGTCCACGCAGTCGTGGTCTATCCAGGGCCGCGAGTCGGGCGTATGGATGCCGATGTTCCTCGTGTTCAACGGTCACCTCCAGAAGCTCCCGGGCGACAAGCTCTACCTGATGGCGCCGCCCGCCGTCCTGTCGCGGCACAGCGCCGAGACGCCCGACCTGGGATGGGAGCCCGAGGCGGGCGACATGGAGCTTGAGGACCTTCTCAACCAGATGCAGCAGGAGCTCGACCAGATGCAGGCTCCTGCCGAGGGGGGAACGCCGTGACAGCGCCCACACCGGTCTGCGTTCCGCCGCATCAGGAGGGTGACCCATGTACTGCGTGAAGTGCGGTCAGCAGGTATCCGGTAGCGACAGGTTCTGCACGCGCTGTGGAGCGCCGATGGAGCCCGCCCCCGCGCCACAGGTGGCGCAACCGGCACCGCAGGCCGCTCCCGCACCCGCTCCGGCGCCCCAGCCAGCACCCGCTGCCGCTCCGCAGACCGCACCAGCATGGCCCGCCACCGTGCAGGCCCTCCGGTACGCCGGCTTCTGGCGGCGCTTCATCGCAGCGCTCATCGACGGCGTTCTCATCGGCCTGTTGTGGTTCGTGATGTCGGGGTTCTACGACTTCGCCACCACGCGCATCCTTGAGAGCACCGCGTTCGCCCCCGACGGCGTCGCACTTGGCCGTGCGCTGTGGCTGATCTCCGGTGGACGCTGGCTCATGGCTGTGCTGGTGGCACTCCTGTACTTCGCCCTTCCTGAGGCTACGCGACGCGGAGCATCACCCGGGAAACTCGTGATGCGACTGCGCGTTGCGCGGACAGACGGCGATCGGGCCGGAATCGGAAGATCCGTGCTGCGCACGGCTCTCAAGCCGCTGTCGGCGGCTCCATTGATGCTCGGCTTTCTGATGGCGGCGTGGAGTCGCCGGAAGCAGGCGCTGCACGACCTGCTGAGCGGCAGCGTGGTGCTGCGAGCCTGAAAGGGTCCCGTATGCTGCGGGTGAGCCCTACCCGCCCACCACCACGGACGCGCCCGTATCGAGCGGATTGCGACGTACCGCGAGCGAGAACAGGTACGGATACTCCTTCTGCAGGTGCCGCACGTGGTCGAGCCACTCCACCGCGATCGCGGCGTATGCCCGCTGAAGGTCGCCGTTGAGGTGGACGATGTCGCTCTCGGGCAGATCCGCAAAGCCAGGACGGTAGCCGAGCTCCTCGGAGAGATGGAAGACTGCCCACAATGCATTGGTGAACGTCTCGTGCTCCAGCAGCGTGGGGTTCTGCAGCAAGCCCAGCAGGAACTGCCGCTTGCCGGCAAGGAACCCGCCGAGCGCCTCGAGATCCTCAGCGCGCGCGTTGATGCCGTAGTCGTAGCCGAGGATCGCGGTCTTCGCCGTGGCGTAGCGACGTGAGTCCCACTCGTTGCTCACCAGGAAGTGCTCGCGGATCTCCACCGTCTCATCGAACCCGGCCGTCCGGCGCAGCAATTCGTCGCCCACCTCGCTGAAGAACGCGCCGATGACCATGTTGAGCTTGTGCATCTTCTCTTCGTGCTCGCGACGCTCGAGCAACGAGTGGATCACGAGCGTCACCACCAGCACCTCGAGCGGCATCATCGCGATCTCGTGCGTGAGGAGGAACGGGCCGAACTCGTGCAGGTCGCTGTGGTGGAAAGCGACCGAATGCGCGTAGAGCATCACCGCGCTCAGAGCCACCAGCACGAGCCCGAACTTCACCTTCCAGCTGAGCTTCTTCATCTGCGCGTCTCCTCGCCCGTTCGCGTGCGGTGCGCACATGATACTCGAACAGCGGGCTCGATCATGCGCTCAAGCGCCCGCGCAGAGTCGCTACAGCTCCTTCACCGCGGACTCGAGCGCTGGACCCAACTCCGGGTAGGCGAACTCATAGCCGGCATCCTCGAGCTTCCGCGTGGTGGGACGTTGGCTGTAGACCATGTACGGCGCGACCTCGCCCAGCACGATCCTCAACCCGAAGCCTGGCACCGGAAGCCATGATGGCCGGTGCAACACGCGGCCGAGCGCTCCGGAGAACTCGCGCATCGTCACCGGCTGCGGCGCCGTGCCGTTCACCGGGCCGGAGACGTCGTCGTGCTCGATCACGAACTTGTATATGCCGGCGATGTCGGCGGCGTGTATCCAGGGCGTCCACTGGCGCCCACTCCCCACGGGACCCCCCACGAAGAGCTTGGCGGGCAGCGCCACCTTGGGCAGGAACCCTTCGCTGCCGAGCACGAGACCCGTGCGCACCGCCACGACCCGCACGCCGGTCTCGTCGCCCACCGCGAACGTCTCGCGTTCCCATGCCACGCCTAGCTGCGAGAGCCAGTCGGTCCCCGCCGGAGCGCTCTCATCGAGCACCGTGTCGCCCTCGTCGCCGTAGATGCCTACCGCACTCGCGCCGATGTATGCCGAGGGACCGCCACCTCCCTCTCGCGCGCGCCTGATCGCCTCCTTGAGCGCCCGGGCCGTGTACACCCGGCTGTCGCGCAGGAGCTGCTTGCGCTCGTCGTTCCACCGCATGACGATCGGGTAGCCCGAGAGGTTCACCACCACGTCTGCGGAGGCGACCGCCTCGGCCCACTCCGGAAGCGGCCCGTCGCCGAGCGGCGCCATGTACTCGAAGGCGACCTCGGTCACACCCCCCGCAAGCCGGTACCGGCCGGGACGGTGCGAGAGCCAGGTCACATCATGGCCGGCCTCGAGGAGCTGATCCGTGAGCCGCCTGCCGATGAATCCGTTGCCGCCTGCGATCGCGACACGCATCACGACCCCCTGTCGTCACGACCGGACGCGCCGGCCAGCCGCCTACGCCCGCCTGTCCGCGGGCACGTCATCTACGATGTTGGTACCCGCGTCGCCAGCCACGATCCTCGTGATGTCCTCAAGCCTGCCGATCGCCGCGCGATTGCCCGTCGCCCGCACGAAGCGCGTGGCCGCCTCCACCTTGGGCCCCATCGAACCGGCAGGGAACTCATACGCCTCCAGCTCGTCCGGCGTCACCCAGCCAAGGCGGCGCTGCCCGGGCTTCATCCAGTCGAGGTACACGCCGTCCGTATCGGTGGCCATGATGAAGAGCGCCGCGCCGAGTTCCCTCGCGAGCAGTTCGCTCGCGAGGTCCTTGTCGATCACGGCCTCCACGCCGATGAGCGTGTTGGGCCGCTCCTTGGAGAAGGCCGTGGGGATGCCGCCTCCGCCGGTGCAGATCACCACCGCGTCCTTCTCGATGAGCCACCTGATCGGTTGCAGCTCGAAGATCCGCCTGGGTTCCGGAGACGCCACCACCCGACGCCACAGTCCGCCGTCCCGCTTGAAGACCCAGCCCTTCTTCCCGGCAAGAGCGTCTGCCTTCCTCTTGACGTAGGTGGGGCCGACGAACTTGGTGGGATCGTCGAACGCGGGGTCGTCGGGGTCGACCTCCACCATTGTGAGCAACGTGGCGATCGGCTTGTCGGGCGGAAGCACGTTGCCGAGCTCCTGCTCGAGCATGTACGCGATCATGCCCTGGGATTGGGCGCCCAGCACATCGAGCGGGTAGGGTTCGACCGCCGGGTACGACGCGGCCTGCAGGGCCAGCAGCCCCACCTGAGGACCGTTGCCGTGAGCGAGCACGAGGTTGTGGTCCTCGGCGAGCGGCGCGAGCGCCTCAACCGCCACCTTGATGTTGGCGCGCTGCACCTCGGCGGTCATGGGGTCGGAGCGGCGCAAGAGGGCGTTGCCGCCCAGCGCTACCACGATCGTCGGCTTGCGCATCCGTGTCCCAGCCTCTCAGGCGTCCGATCGGCGTCTCTGCTACCGAGAACATGATGATACCCGCTCGGCGTGTCCGTGGCCCAGGCCCGGGGAACATAGAGGGTGGGGCTACGGGGCTCCGCGTATGGTATACAGCACAAGGGTCAGTTTATACAGGATGGGCCGTCGACAGGAGATCGGGAGGAACCATGGTCATCGGGATTCCGAAGGAGATACTCGAGCGCGAACACAGGGTCGCGGCACTCCCCGAAGAGGTCGCGGCCTACGTGCGTATGGGCTTCGACGTGCTCGTGGAAACGGGCGCCGGCATGGGGGCCCTGCATAGCGACGCCGAGTACGAAGCTGCCGGTGCACGGATGGTGGACGGCGCGGAGGAGCTCTTCTCACGCGCGGACATCGTGCTCAAGGTGAAGCAGCCGCACTTCAACGATGCCGTGGGCAAGCACGAGACCGATATGCTGCGCGAAGGCTCGATGTTGATCACCTTCCTGCACCCCGCCGCACCGGCGAACCACGACATCGTCCGCTCGCTGCGCGACCGCGATATCACCTCGCTCACCATGGACGGCATCCCGCGCATCTCGCGCGCGCAGAGCATGGACGCGCTCTCGTCGATGTCCACCGTGACCGGCTACAAGTCGGTCATCATGGCCGCCGCGGCGCTCCCCAAGTTCGTGCCGATGATCGGCACCGCGATCGGGGCCACCCGACCCGCCGAGATCCTCATCATCGGCACCGGTGTGGTCGGGCTGCAGGCGATCGCCACAGCCAAGCGGCTCGGCGGCGTGGTCAAAGCGGTGGACATCCGTGCAGCGGCCCGTGAGGAAGCGATGAGTCTCGGTGCCAAGATCGTGGGTTTCGAGGCGCCGGACGAATACGCTATCGGCGAAGGCGGCTATGCGGGCGCGCTGCCCGACGAGTGGCTCGCGCGAGAGCGCGAGGCCATCGCATCCTCCGTGGCGAGCGCCGACATCATCATCGCGAGCGCGCTGGTGCCGGGCGAGGTGGCGCCGGTGCTGATCACCAACGAGATGATCGGTTCGATGCGCGCGGGCTCCGTGATCGTGGACGTGTCGGTGGACCAGGGTGGGAACTGCTCGGCCACCGTCCCGGCGCAGGAGACCGTCGTGTCGGGCGTGAACGTGATGGGGTACGTGAACATCCCGGGCTCGGTGCCGGTGCACGCAAGCTGGCTCTACGGCAAGAACATGCTTGAGTTCGTGAAGAACCTCTTCAAGAACGGGCTCGACGCGCCCGACCTGGACGACGAGATCGTCCGCCACACGCTCGTGACACGCAACGGCGACATCGTGCATCATGGTGCGCTGCACGCCATGGGCCTGCTCGGCTGACAGACCGCTATCCAAGGAGCCGCATCGTGCAAGAGGTACTGCTCATGCTCGGGGTGTTCGCTGTGACGACCGCACTGAGCTACGTGCTCATATCACGGGTCCCCCAGCGGTTGCACACCCCGCTGATGGCGTTCACCAACGGCATCTCGGCCGTGACCATCCTTGGCGCCATGCTGCTCTTCACCACCGGCATCTCGGGCGTGGAGGCGGGGTTGGGTGCGCTTGCCATCGTGCTGGCGGCGTTCAACCTGGTGGGCGGCTTCGCCGTCACCGGCCGCATGGCCGCGTTCTTCAGGCAGCAGTGACCGGACAGCACCAACACCGAACGGGGCGTTGATGGACCACTGGCAGGACCTCCTTATCGATCTTGTGGTGATCGCGGTGTTCATCGCCGGGATCGCACAGTTCCGCACTCCCAAGGGCGCGCGGCGCGGCAACATCACCACCGCGCTCGCGTTCGCGGCCGCCCTCGGCCTGCTCGTATCGCGCCACACCATCGCCGAGCCGTGGGTCGTGGCAGCGGCTGCGGTGGTTGGCGGCGCCCTCGGTCTGCTCGTCTCGGCGCGCATCACGATGACCCGCATCCCCGCGCTCATCGCGCTCCAGAACGGCGCGGGCGGCGGGGCGTCGCTCATCGTCTCGGCGGTGGAGCTCGCGCGGATGGACGCCGAGGCGGGCGTGCTGCCCGTGGCGTTCGGCGTGGCGGCCGCCCTCGTGGGCGGCGTGGCGCTCGCGGGAAGCGCCATCGCGGCGGCCAAGCTCGACGGCCGGATGGACGGCAGGCCCCGCACCGCGCCCGGCCACGACCTCGCCATCCTCATGCTGGTCGCCGCCGTGGCCTCGATGGGCGTGCTCCTCCTCTCGGTCACCGGCGTGCAGCGGATAGCCGCCGTGGCGATCCTCGCGGGCGCCGCGCTCGTGCTCGGCGCCGCGCTCTCCATCCGCGTGGGCGGCGCCGACATGCCGGTGATGATCTCGCTCCTCAACGCGTTCTCCGGACTCGCCGCGGCGTTCGTGGGCGTGAGCATCGCCAACCAGATGCTGGTGGCGGCCGGCGCGATGGTGGGATCGTCAGGCACGATCCTCACGCTTGTGATGGCCAAGGCGATGAACCGCAGCGTGGGGGCGATCCTCACCGGCCGCCAACTCGCGGCGTCTCAGGCGGCCCCGCCGGCCGAGCCCGCCTCGGCGATCGGTGAGGCCGGCCCACGCCCCGCCGCCTCGGCCGATGACGCGCTGAGGGAGGCGCGATCGGTGCTCGCCGGCGCCACCTCGGTGATCATCGTGCCCGGCTACGGCATGGCGCTCGCGCAGGCGCAGCATGAGGTGGCCGCGCTGGCCAAGCGTCTCTCGGCGGCCGGCAAGCTCGTCCGGTTCGCCGTGCATCCTGTTGCGGGACGCATGCCAGGACACATGCATGTGCTGCTTGCCGAGGCCGACGTGGACTACGACGACCTCTACGAGATGGACGCGATCAACGACGACTTCGCGTCGACCGACGTGGCGATCGTCGTGGGCGCGAGCGACGTGGTGAACCCCGCGGCGATCACGGCGGCCGACACGCCCATCTCGGGCATGCCGATCCTGCGCGTGCACGAAGCCGGCGCGGTGATCGTGTGCAACCTCGACGGCCGTCCGGGCTACTCGGGGGTCCCCAACCCGCTCTACGACGACCCCAAGGCGATCCTGCTCTTCGGCGACGCGAAGGACTCGGTCACGGGGTTGATCGGGGGAAACGGCTCGTAGAGACGGCGCCGCTGGTCAGGCGCTGACGGCGTATTCCTCTATCCCGGCGCGGCCGAAGAACGCGGGATGCGACGCGGGTGTGCCCTGCGGCACGAACGCCACGCGGTCTCCGGGCATCACCATTGCGCCCAGACCGAGCAGACGACCGTTCAGGAACAGTCCCTCGATGCGCTCGATGGGCAGGCCGAGATCCCGGGCGATGTCGATCGCCCTCGTGCCGTTCTCGGGCACCTCGAGCGACACCAGCACGGGCAGCCCGCGCTCGCGACGGTACGTGTGCAGCAGCGCGATCATCCTCACGGTGACCGCGGCGGGGGTCGTGGAGTCCATGGCGAATCCTCTCACTAGCGGTGGTTCGGCACTGCAGAAGCAAGAACCGCGCCCATGTCGCCATCGTGGCTCCGGAGGCTTATGCTAAGGGGGCGTGGCGCGAGTGGCAGCAACCGGTGAGGTGGGGCACCCATGAAGACCGATGCCGAGCAGTACAGCGTCCTGGTGGTGGAGGACTCCGCGACCCTGCGCCAGATGATCACGATGGCGCTCAACGAGCGCGGCTACCAGGTCACATCGGCGGAGGACGGCGTCACCGGGCTTCACGCACTCGCCGACTTCACGCCCGATGCGATCCTGCTCGACCTCAACCTCCCCGATATCGACGGCTTCGAGGTCTGCAAGCGTATCAAGGCGGATCCGCACGGCCGCAACATCCCGGTGCTCGTGATGACCAGCCTCGCGGAGTCGGGATTCGAGATCATGGCGATCGAGGCGGGCGCCGACGACTTCATCTCGAAGCCCATCGATCCGATGGTGCTCGACGCGCGCATCCAGATGGTCGTCCGCCGGATGCGCCGGGAGCGCTTCGCCAACGCTCTCACGGGCCTTCCCGCCAACGCGCTCACCGAGGAACGCATGGCGTTCCACCTTGTACGCCAGCAGCCGTTCGGTGTCGCGTTCGTGGACCTCGACGGCTTCCGGGCCTTCAACCTTCGCTACGGGTTCGCGCGGGGCGACCTCCTGCTCCGTCACGTGACCGGCCTCATCCTCGAGACGATGCGGTTCACCGGGTGCGACGACGCGTTCCTCGGCCATATGGGCGCTGACGACTTCGTGCTCATCTGCGACGTGGACAGGATCGAAGCCGTGGCGCGCGAGCTCGTGAACGACTTCGACAGCAGCATCATGGACTACTACGAAGACGAGGACCGGGAGCGCGGGTTCTTCGTGACCCGCGACCGTACCGGGGAGCAGACCGAACACGGGCCGCTCACGATGTCGGTGGCGGTGATACGGATCACCGAGTACTTCCCCGACTCGGCCATCGCGCTCACCGACGTGGGCCAGGAACTGCTCGCCTACGCCCGCTCGCTGCCGGGCAGCAACGTGGTGCTCGAGCGCCGGCACGAACCGGGAGCGCGCTACCGCTAGGCGACCGGCCGGCCCGGCACCTCGTGGCAGTCGGGACAGCGCGCCTCGTAGTAGTCGGCCCCGCCCACCAGGATCAGCGGCGAGTCCCACGGCGCGGGAGAACCGTCGATGATGCGCTGTGTCCGTGTGGCGACCCCGTGACACTTCTGGCAGATGGCGGTGAGCAGCGTGAGCTCGTCGGCCAGCGACATGATCACGGGCATCACGCCGAAGGGCTCACCCCGGAAGTCCTGGTTGAGCCCGGTCACGTAGACGTGGTTGCCGTCGGCCAGGAGCCCACGCACCACCGGCACCAGCCCGTCGCCGAAGAACTGCGCCTCCTCGATTCCCACCACCCGGAAGCCGTCTCCCGCGATCCTGTCCGGCCGGTCCACGACACGGGCCTCCATCTCGGTCCCCAGCCGCGAGCGCGCCATGCAGCCGTCACGTGAGTCAACGGCATGCTTGTATATCACCATGCTGTCGCCGATCACCGCATGGCGCGACAGCAGCCTGATCAGCTCTCCGGTCTTGCCGCTGCTCATGCAGCCGGCTATCACATGCAGCCGCCCAACCCGCTCCTCCACGCCGGACCTCCTTGTTGCGGGAACCGTACTCCTACTCGTCGTCGAACGATGCTTCGCACGAGGCACGCCCGGGCGCGAGACACAGGGACTTCCAGGCGTAGGGTGCGATACCGAGCGTCAGCACGCCAGCCAGAAGTCCCGGCGACCATACCGTCGCGTTCTCCAGCAGGAAGCCGCCGATGATCGGCGCGATCACGCGCGTGAGGCTCATGATCGACGTCTGTATGCCGAGGACCGACCCTACCTCCTCGCGCCCCACCGACTTGGACAGCATGCTCGTCATGGTCGTCTGCCCGACGGCAAGACCGAAGGCGAGCGGCGGCACCAGCAGCACGAGCAGCGGTATGTTCGCCACGAAGCCCCACACGCACAGGCTTGCGCCGGTGACCAGCACGCTCGTCATGAGAAGCGTGTCGTCGGCGAAGCGCCGTGTGAGCCGGCCCATCAACCCGCCCTGCACGATCGCGCTCAGCACGCCCAGATAGCCCAGGAAGATGCCGGTCTGACTCGGCTGGAAACCAAGCGCCGCCATCGCCCAGAGGGCGAACATCGTCTCGAAGATGGCGAACGACACCCCGGTGATGAACCGGACGGTGAGCACGGGCCGCACGCGCGGGTGTGAGAGCGCGTGCCTGAAGGCGGGAACGTCGAAGAGCGTGAGCTTCCGCGCCGTCATCTTCGCTCGCGCCTCCGCGCTGAGCGACTCGGGCAGGAACAGCAGCACGGCAAGCATGTTGAGCAGGGCGAGGCCCGCCCCCAGCCATGCAGGGGTGGCATAGCTGATCTCCGCCAGCAGGCCGCCGGCCACCGGGCCGATCACGAAACCGAGACCGAACGCGGCCCCTATAAGGCCGAGGGCCCTACCGCGCTGCGCCCGGTCGGTCACGTCGGTGATGTACGCTTGCGCCACGTTGATGTTCCCGCCGGTGAGACCGTCGATCATCCGTCCCAGGAACAGCACGGGGAGCACCCGCGCCACAGCGAGCACCACGAAGCCGATCGCGGTCCCGAGGACCGATGCGACAAGGACCGGTTTGCGGCCGAAGCGGTCGGAAAGACGGCCGAGAAGGGGTGCGCCGAAGAGCTGGGACAGCGGATACGTGGCCACCAGGAGCCCTGTCTGGAACTCCGAGGCGCCCGTGGCCTCGGCGAGATACGGGAGCAGTGGTACGACGATTCCCAGCGCGAGCATGTTCACGAGCATGATCGCGAAGATGATCGCGAGGCGGTGTGTCTTCATTGCTCCATAGTAGCGGGGATCGGGATCGCAGGGGGAGTCTGAAACGGGGGCTGAAGCACGTGGGCCGCCCTCACGGACGGCCCACGCATGCTCTCATGGCGGAGAGTCAGGGATTCGAACCCTGGGTACCGGTTCAAGCCGGCACACACGATTTCCAGTCGTGCTCCTTCAACCACTCGGACAACTCTCCGGTTGTGGCCCGGCCCTCCGGCCGCAGCGCATGGCGAGTATAGCGGCCGAGCGTCACGCGGGCAATCGTCACGCGACGCGTCAGGCCGTTCGGTCGGCCTACGAAAGATCACGTACCTGACGCGCCGCGGCCTGCGCGATGTCCTGGCCCACGAAGGGCGTGAGCTGCTTCGCCAGATGCTGCGCCAGCTCCCCTACGTCTCCATAGGTGATCGTCTCACTGTCTTTGCCAAGACGCCGGGCCTCGAGGTCGATGGCGGCACGCGCCAGCACCTGACCGACCAGGGGCGTCAGAACCCCCTCTATCCGCTCCGCGACGACGTTGCCCATCGCCCTACTCCTCGCCAGGGGAGGTCACGGAAAGCGCGTCCTCGTCGAGCACCGCGGTCAGCATCTGCTCCTCGCCGGTGAGCCTGTTCAGAAATTTCGACATCGCCCGCCTCACGCGAAAGAAGTAGATGCCGAAGAAGACCATCGCGAGCAGACCGAGCAGGTCGGCGCTCAGGCGCGCATACTCGGGCGACACCTGCGTGCCGAAAAGCCGCGCGAGCCATCCCACCAACACCGAGGCTGCCAGACACAGGGCCGCCAGGACTGCAAACGATATGTTGTCGGCGATCGCCGAGCCATGCGCCAGCCTGCGGAGGGAGAGCATCACCAGCAGGAGCGCGGCAGCCGCAAGAAGCGCCGCGACGCCGGCTCCGGTGCTGAGCGCCACCGGAACACCGGTTGCTGCGAATGCGGACGAAGGCAGCAGGAACGCGAGCGCGATTCCCGCGAGAACGACGCGCCGGACCATAGGGACCCCTCTCCCAGGACGATGAGCGTACACACCATATGGAAGAAGAATCGGCTTGCACGCAGCCCTTCTGTAGACGAACGGCGATATTCATCCGACGAGCGGCTATCATGCTCATGCATCACAGTCAGACCGCTAAGCGGCTCACCAAACGGTCGCCGCTGCGCGCGTGCATCCTAACCCGCGCCGCCACCGCCACCGCCGCCACCGCCGCCGCCACCGCCGGAGAACCCGCCACCGCCGCCTGAGGACGACGAGTTGTGGCTCGCCGCGGTGCTTGCCACGCTGCTCACGCCCTGCGACAGGGAGCTCATCGGCGAGACACCGCTCATGCCGGGAGAGGTCATCCACATCCACGTGCCCATCATCGGATCGGTCATGACCTCGGGCACCTTGAGCTGGAGGGTCCTGATCACCTGGTCGGCCATGCCGAAGACCACGGCCAGCGTGAGGAAGTGACGCCACAGTATCACCGACTCGGGCGGCTTCTCATCCATCCTCCCGAAGTCCCGCATGTAGTTGCGGACGCCTTCATACTTGGCCGCAAGCTCCGCCGCCTCCGGTGACCGCCGCGACATCTGCGTGCCGAAGCCCACGATCACCGCCCCGATCAGGAGGCTCCACGGGATGAACCAGCCGCTGCCGCCGAACACCACGGGCAACAGGCCGGTCATGGCGGTGAGCACGCCGAGCGCCACGAACATCCCGACCGCCCGGCCGCCCTTGGCCTCGAGCAGACCCTGCTTGGTGATGTCCTCGACGGCCTTGCTCTTGAACAGGCTCATGCCGCTGCTCCAGATCTGGGCCTTGCTCTGCTTCTTGGCCAGCTCCTTTAGCTCCTCCATCGTCACCGAGTCGGCCACCGCCATGTCGCGGAAGATCAGGTCGATCAACCGCTTCTCGCTCGCGGTGAGCTTCTTCTCGGCATCCTTCCGGCGGTCGAGCCGGTAGGTCTCCACCTGCTTGGTGGAGAGGCCGAGCAACGCCTTCTCCTCGTACGTCATGCGCTCGATGCCGATCACGCCGCGGTCGATCAGATCCATCAGCGTGGCGGGGAACGCCGTGTCGGACGGCTGCCCCATGTTCATGAGCGCGGAGACCTGCGCGGGCCGCATATCCGACGGCAGTTCGCGGAAGTACTCGCCCTGGAATTGCGTGTCATGTTCCTTGCCGTGCTTGCGCCAGTACAGGAACGTGAACACGAGCGCGATCGGCGGCAGCAGTCCGGCGAGCAGCATCGAGCCCCAGAAGACGATACGGGCCATGAGACGGTCACGGTTGGCCTCTCGCGCCCAGGCGCCCTCCTCGTCGAGCACGGTCTGCACCATGTCCTGCGGCACCACGGGCGCCTCGGAAAGCGCCTCTGCGGGGAAGAGCACGCGGGCCTCCACGAAGGTGAGCGCCGGCAGGTCGGCCAGCAGCAGGTCAACGGTGCCGTCGTCGTTCAGGACGACCTCGCCCGCCAGCGGGCCATGCGCCCAGGCCCGCACATCCTCGCGGGTCACGCCTGCGGGAAGCGTGATGTGCACGCGGATGTCCTCGGCGGGCAGGTCCCACCGCTCGCCGATGAACTTCCAGTAGAGCTCGGCGGTGTCCTGCCACCGGGTGGCGGCGCCGTACACCTTGTAGCGCAGCGTGAGCGTGTGCTCCACGTCCTCGGCCCGGAAGTACGCGCGCACGTCGTAGTACGAGCCGTAATCGACAACGGTGTACGTCTGCGGAGTGCGGTTGGGATCGATCCCGCTGTCGCTCGTCTTGGAGTACTCGCCTTCCGGGCCTGCCATGCCGAGCACCTCGACGCCGTCGGCCCCGCCCTTGTCCAGCTCCCAGAACGCGAAGGTGTAGTCGCCGGTGAAGTCGTACGTTCGCTCCTCGACGACGGTCATCGAGCCGTCGGGCGCCACGGTGGCGTCTATCCACACGCGCGTCATCTCGTACGACTTGGCGAACGCCGCCGGCGTGCCGAGTGCGAGCACCCCGGTCAGCGTCAGCGCCAGCACACATACCCAACGCACAGCAGAGCGTCTCATGCGCGTCCCCCTGTCAGTCGTCGCGTGATGCCCGCAGATCCCTGAAGAACTTCCGTAGCAGCGCCCCGCACTCATCGCCGAGCACGCCCGCGGTGACCTCGTAGCGGTGGTTGAGACGCGCGTCGCTGGAGAGGTCGTACAACGTGCCGACAGCGCCCGCCTTCGGGTCTGCCGCGCCGTAGACGAGCCGGTCGATGCGAGCGTTCACGAGCGCCCCCGCGCACATGGGACACGGCTCAAGCGTCACGTACAGCGTGCATCCGGTGAGGCGCCATCTGCCAAGACGCTCCGCCCCCTCTCGGATCGCGATCATCTCGGCATGCGCGGTGGGATCGGCCGCGCCTTCCCGCGCGTTCCGCCCGTGTGCGACGACCGCGCCGTCGCACACCAGCACCGCCCCTATCGGGACCTCGCCCTCGCTCGCAGCTCGACGTGCCTGCTCGACCGCAAGCGACATGTATACCGCGTCTTCGTCCATGTGCCGATGCTACACCACGGCACGCTCCTCGGCGACGCGCTCAGGTGCCGCTCGTGCAGGACCGCAACGTTGCGCTGGTACGAACGCGCGAGATTCACCCTTGACTACTGTGTACTTCACACTATTATGGGTACGAACTAGTGTGAACTTCTCACTACTAACGGATCCATGATCGAGGAGGTGGCGTTCCGTGACCGAGACAGGAGACTCGGCTGTCCGCAAGTTCCAGAAGGAGCTCAATGCGGGGACCGTCGCGCTCGTGCTGCTCTCGGTCCTCAACCGCTCGGAGGAGCCGCTCTACGGCTACCAGATCGCCAAGAGGCTTGAGGAGGCCGAGGCTGACGGCATCGCGATCAAGCAGGGGACGCTCTACCCGGTCCTCCGGTCGCTGGAAGGCCAGGGCCTGCTTTCGAGCCGGGTCGAGCCATCGGTGAGCGGGCCTCCCCGCAAGTACTACTCGATAACCGGCGAAGGCGTGGCGGTGCTCGATGCCTGGTCGGATGCATGGCACAAGACGCGTGACTTCGTGGACAGGACACTGCAAGGGGGTCGGAGCTGACATGATCGATGGATACCTGCAGGCGCTGAGGACGGCGCTCTCCGGAGCCGACCCCGCACTCGTGCAAGACGCGCTCTACGACGCGGAGGAGTACCTCCGTGCCGAGATGTCGGCCTGTGCCGGCTCGGCGGAAGGCGAGGAAGCGTGTTTCGCCGCGGCGGTCGATCGCTACGGGACGCCCGACGAGGTCGCCGCTGCATACCTGGAGACGGAGATCACCGTCGCCCGCGCGCTGAGCGCCCCGCCCGCGGCGCGGACCTCAGGACCCCTGGGGCGCTTCTTCGGCATCGTCGCCGACGCGCGCGGATACGGAGCGTTGTTCTACCTCGTGCTCACGCTCCTGACCGGGAGCCTCTACTTCGCCGTCGTGGCTGCACTGCTGCCCGCCGGGCTGGGCCTCCTGCCGATCGGGATCGGCCTCGTCGTACTCCTCCTGTTCTTCGCGATCATCAGAGCGCTCTCGCTGGCTGAGGGACGCATCGTGGAGGTGCTTCTGGGAGTCCGGATGCCGCGCCGCCCGAGAGGAGCGCTGCCGGAGGGTGACGTGTTCGAGCGCGTGAAGCACTGGCTCACCGACCGCCGCACCTGGACCAGCATCCTCTATATGGTGCTGCAGCTGCCGCTCGGCGTGATCTACTTCAGCATCGTCGTCACAGCGCTTACCGTCTCGGCCACCGCGGTGGCGTATCCGGTCGCACAGATGTTCACGAGCTACCCGCTCCTGCAGATGGACGGGTACGGCTACATGCTCGACCCCTGGGCCGCCCCGCTCGTGGTGATGGCCGGCCTGCTGGGATTCGTGCTCACGCTACACCTCTGCCGGGGGCTCGGCAGTCTGCACGCCTCGTACGCGAAAGCGCTGCTCGTTGGCAGATACACCGACGCAAACGCCGCATGAAGATGAAACAAGGAGGAACAGTCATGCGCAGGATCACGATCATATGCACGCTGGCGCTCATTGCGCTCACCGCTGTCGCGCTCACCGGGTGTGTGCGGGTGGAGCTTCCCGATGCGGGCGAAGCGACAACGGAGAGCGACAGCATCGCGCCTCAAGGCGCCACGGAACTCGCCGTCACCATACGCATGGGAGCGGGGAGGCTCAACGTGACCGGTGGAGCCGACGGTGTGATGGACGCCACCTACGAGTTCTCGGACGCCGAGTGGCGGCCGGAGGTGCGGTACGACGTGAGCGGCAGCGAGGGTTCGCTCGTGGTCGAGACCCCCACCCGGCCCAGGATCGATCTCTCCGGCCGGATGCGGTACGACTGGGACATAGCCCTGTCGGATGATTTGCCCACCGAGCTCACGGTCGCGATGGGCGCCGGCGAGAGCGACCTCGACCTCGGCTCCCTCGACCTGCGGCGCCTGCGCGTCGATATGGGTGCGGGTGACGCGACGATCGATCTTGCGGGAACACCACGCCACGACCTCTCCGCCGAGATCAACGCCGGGGCAGGAGCCTTCACGCTCCGGGTGCCCGCTGACGTGGGCGTGCGGATCGTCGGCTACCAGGACGGCATCGGCGCCTACCACGCGGACGGTTTCACGCAGGATGGGGACGCTCTCGTGAACGACGCCTACGGGGACACCCCCGTGAGCTTCGACATCATCCTCCGCCGGGGGCTGGGAGAAGTGACGGTCGAGACCGTCGGCTAGAACGAAGAAGGGGTGGCAGGTCAGCCTGCCTTGATCTGGAAAGGGTGTACGGATGATGGAACTGCTTGGAACGATCGTGGGGCTCAGCGTGTTTCAGATCACGGTCTTCACCGTGCTCGTATCGCTCGCGGCCCCTCTACTGTGGCTCTGGATGGTGATCGACGCGGCGCTTCGTGAGGAGTGGGAGTACCCGGGCGGCACGGCGTCGAGCAACAACCGCCTCCTGTGGGTGCTGCTCATGCTGTTCGTGCAGGTGGCCGCGATCCCCTACTTCATCATGGTCTTCACCAAGGTGAAGCGGGGCTCCGTTGCGCCGCCTCATCCCGCTCCGGCGTCCACAGGAGCCGCGGCGGCAGGGCCGGCCTGACGGAAACGCCCGGCTCCATGCGTACAGCAGAAGACCCCGTCCGAATCGGACGGGGTCTTCTGTGCGATACGACGATGTGGGGCGCCTCCGCTAGTGCGAGACTCGCTTCGACGCACGGTCGCCGAACGCGGCGGTGATACGGTCCAGGAAGACGGCGATGATCACGATGCTCAGACCGCCTTCGAAACCGAGACCGACGTCGAGACGGGTCACACCACGGAAGATCACGGCGCCGAGACCGCCCGCGCCGACCATGCCGGCGATGACGACCATCGACAGCGCGAGCATGATCACCTGGTTGACGCCCGCCATGATCGTGGGGAGCGCCAGCGGTATCTGCACCCGCGTGAGGATCTTCATCGGCGAGGCGCCGAAGGCTTCTCCCGCCTCCACGACCTCGGCGTCCACCTGGCGCAGGCCGAGCTCGGTCAACCTGACCGAGGGCGGCATGGCGAACACGACCGTGGCGACCACGCCCGGCACCTGCCCGATGCCGAAGAACACGATGGCGGGGATCAGGTACACCAGCGATGGCATGGTCTGCATGAGGTCCAGGACCGGCTTGATGAGCCCGCTGAAGCGGTCGCTCCGGGCGGCGATGATCCCCAGCGGTATGCCGATGAGCAGGGCCACGATGCTTGCCACCAGCACAAGCGAGAGCGTCGACATCGTCGCGTCCCAGAGGTCCATCATCGCCACGACGACGAACGAGATCGCGGTGAAGAGCGCGAAACGCCAGCCCTTCGCGTAGAACGCGATGGCGGCAACCAGCACCACGAAGATGAGCGCCGACGGGAACAGGAGCCCCGTCTCGAGGCCCTCGATCATCGACTTCAGGAACGCGGCGATGGCGTCGAAGAGCCAGCCGAGGTTCGCGGTCATCCAGTCGACCGCCGCGTCGATCCAGTCACCAACGGGCAGCCGATATGCGTCGAGGTTCATCATGACCGCACCCCCTCCCCTTCATCGCCGGAGGGCGTCGATGGCGCCTCGCCGCTCCGCGCGTCCGAAGGTTCGGACGTAGTGGCGCCGTCGTCGCTGTCACCGTCACCGTTGTCGGTCCCTCCAAGCGCGTTGAGGAGGGTGATGCGGGGGATCACGCCAAGCAATCTGTCGTGCTCGTCCACCACAGCAAGCGGCAGCCGGTTCTCTGCCGACGGGATGAGCAGATCGACGAGCGGGGTCTCGGGGGTGACCGTGGCGATCTCCTCGCGTGAGATCACAGGCTCGAGTTGATGCTGGCCCGACCGCACCGCCTTGACGACCGCGTCGTCAGTGGTGCCGCCCACGAGCCGCCTGCGCTCATCGACGATCAGCAGCCCCGTCGTCTGACGGGCCTTCATCTCCAGGAGCGCGGCCTTCGGCCCCTCGCGTCTGAGGATCTTCGCCACCGGCTCCTCCATCACGGCCTCTGCGGTGAGCACGCGTGACCTGTCAACGTCCTGGACGAACGCCCGCACATAGTCGTCGGCCGGATCCTGAAGGATCTCCTCGGTCGTGCCGATCTGCACGATCCGGCCATCCTTCATGATGGCGATCCGGTCGCCCAGGAACATCGCCTCGTTGAGATCGTGCGTGATGAAGATGACCGTCTTCTCGAGGTCCCGCTGAAGGCCGACGAGTTGCTCCTGCATCTCGCTCCGGATGAGCGGGTCGAGAGCGGAGAACGCCTCGTCCATCAGCAACACGTCCGCATCCGTGGCAAGTGCTCGTGCGAGGCCGACTCGCTGCTGCATGCCGCCCGACAATTCACCCGGGTAGGAATCGCCCCAGCCGCCGAGGCCCACGAGTTCAAGCGCTTCAGCCGCCTTCTTGCGACGCTCTTCGTCCGGGACCTTACGTACCTCGAGGCCCCACGCCGCGTTGTCGAGCACCGTACGGTGAGGGAACAGTCCGAAGTGCTGGAAGACCATGCTGATCTTCTCCGCACGAAGCGCACGGAGCTCACCCGCGTCGAGCGACTGCAGTTCCCGGCCGTCGACCTTCACCGACCCGCTCGTTGGCGGGTGCATCAGGTTGAGACACCGGACGAGCGTGGACTTGCCCGAACCCGACAACCCCATCACGACGAAGATCTCGCCCCGCTCGATATCGAACGACGCGTCGATCACCGCCGGTACCGTGTTGGTCGCCTCGGCGACCTCCTCACGGGACTTGCCGGCCTCCAGCATCTTGACCGCTTCATCGGCCTTGCCGCCGAAGACCTTGTAGACGTTCTTGACCTCTACCAGGCTCAATGAGACACCTCCCCGGATATGTGGCAACGCTGTACAACGAATGGCGCACCCTGGTTTCTTATTTCCGATTACGGGCGCTGCCGATGCACCGGTCGCCAGATAGCATCGAACAATCTCTGTCTGTCACCGTGTCATGATCGCGCCGACCGCGATCTCCGCACTGCGGCAGAGGCTCTGCGCGAACAGGAGTGGAGCGCGATGGGTCAGCGTGCCCGGTGCAGCCAGCCGAATGAACGGCACTGCATATGTCCACTCCGTCCCCGGACGACGCTCCGGCCCGGTGGGGCCAGGTCTCGTAGTTTACCATACGGTAACGAGCGGCCCTGGCTGGCGCGTCACAGCGGGTGGCTGTTTGCGTTACCCTTCTCTTGGGACACACTCCCGTCACTGCCCGGAGGAGCGAATGGACGTCATCTGGCTCGACCTGCTCGTGATCGGGACGCTCATCGCGCTCGGCTACCTCGGCGCGCGCCTGACCGCACGGCTCCGGCTCCCGTCGGTCACGGGATTCCTGCTGGTGGGCATTCTCGCCGGGCCGCACGGGATCGGCCTGCTCTCGAGCGAGCTCATGCATTCCATCGCCTTCGCCGAACCGCTCGCGCTCGGCGTCATCGTCTTCCTCATCGGCGAGCAGCTCACACGCAAGATGCTGCGACGTCACGAGGCGTCGTTCTGGGTGATGTCGATCCTCAACATCATCCTCCCCGGCACGCTTGTGGGCGTCGCGCTCTGGCTGCTCGCGCCTGAAGACCCCGTGTCGATCTGGCTTCTGGCCATCATCGCGATCTCCGGCGCGCCCGCTACCATCATGGCCGTGATCTCCGAGCTTGAGGCCAAGAGCCGCGCCTGCGACACGATGCTTGGCGCCTCCGCGCTCGACTCGGTGTTCACCGTGGTCGCCTACTCGGTCGCGGCGCCGTTCCTGATGCTGTCACTGCAGATCCACGCCACCTTCGGTGAGGCCATGGCGGACACAGCAGCCCAGGTGGGCGGAGGCCTGCTGGTCGGCGTCGTGGGCGGCTTCGTGCTGGGCTGGCTGCTCAGGCGCGTCTTCAAGGACGGCGAGCTCCTGGTGCTCGGGCTTGTCACCGTGCTCCTGGTGGTGGCCGCTGCCGAGGCGCTCGGTTTCTCCAGCCTGCTCGCGGCTCTGGTGGCGGGCGTGGTGGCCGCTACCGTGGAGGAGGACCGGGGCGAACGCGAGCGTGTGTTCCGGTCGCTCAGGACGGTGGAGTACCCCGTCTACATCATCTTCTTCACCCTCGCGGGGGCCCACCTCGAGCTTGCCGCCGTACTGGCGGCCGGCGGACTGGCCGTGGCTTACATCCTTGCACGCACCGCCGGCAAGTTCCTCGCCGGACTGGCGGGTGGCCTCACCGCCCGTTACGACCTCCGCCAGTCGGCATGGATCGGACTCGGGATGGCGCCCCAGGCGGGCGTCGCGGTCGGTCTTGCGCTCGACGCAGCGCAGACATTTCCCGAGTCAGGCGCCACGGTGAACGCCGTGATCCTCGCCGCGATCGTCGTCTTCGAGGTGGCAGGGCCGGCACTCACCAAGCGTGCGGTCTCGTGCACGATGGAGATCCCGCCCGCCGAGGATTCCGAGGACCTGCCGGCGTGTACGACCCGCACCATCCTCATGCCGGTGAGCGCCGCGCTCCCGCCCGAACGGCTGCTCAACACCATCGAGGCCGCAGGGTGCGACGCCGGCTGCAAGCCCACGGTCATCCTCGCGCACATCATGCCGCTCGACCGGGCACGGCGTTCCACGAACGCCCTCCGTAACGCCGAGGCGCACCTCACGCTGTTGGCCGAAGCGCTTCGCGCCGAGGGGTACACCGTAGAGACCACCGTGCGGCCCGACCGGACGCTCGACCACGGCATCGCGGCGCTGGCGACAGAACTCGACGCCGACCTCGTGGCGATGGGCGCGCCGCTCCGTGGCTCGCGCCTCGGCCCCGGGCTCTCACCGCTGCGCACGATGCAGCACCGGGTGCTAGACGCGCTCGACGTACCCGTGCTCATCGTGCCGATGTCGGGGCATGTCGCCGAGGACGAGTGACGTGCAGACAGCGTCGGGCTCGGTCCCAACGCGCCTCAGGTGGCGCTGATCCACTCCGAGTAGGCATTGATGAGATCGGCCCGTGTCACCACACCGAGGACCCGCTTGCCATCCGGCTCGGCGATGATCACACGTCCGATCTTGTTGTGCTCGATCATGTCGAGCGCCGTACGGGTGCTGTCGGTGGGGCGCAACCAGATCAGCTCTCTCGTCATGATCTCGGAGACGGGCGTGGTGGCGCGCTCCTCGTACGGCAGTGCGCGCGCATCGGTCCAGCTCACCACCCCCACGAGGTGGTCATCGTCGTTCACCACGGGGAACCCGTGATGCCCCGACGTCCCAACAGCACGGAGGACGTCCTGAGCGCTGGTATCTTCACGGAGCACGAAGGGATCCTTCGCCATCACCCGCTCCACGGGCACCCGGCGCAGGATGTCGGCGGTCTCACGGGTGGCGTCGGCATGCTGGCTCTCGTAGATCGTGCTGGTGCCGGATGCCAGGAAGCCCGCAGTGGTTGCCACGATGAGCGGGATGATCATCGTGTAGTTGCGTGTCGTCTCACACAGGATGATCGCCGTTGAAAGCGGGACCTTCCCCACCGACGCGTACAGTGCGCCCATGCCCGCGATCACATACAGCGTGGGGTGGGCCTCGGCGCCGGGAAAGAGCTGCGTGGCCATCGTGCCCACCGCACCTCCGAGCGCCGCGCCGATGAAGAGCGACGGTGCGATGACGCCGCCGGCTCCTCCCGAGCCGATCGAGAGCGAGCTCGCCAGGATCTTGGCGATCACCAGGAGGAGCAGCATCGGCAGCGCAAGCTGCAGGTCGATGATGTCCTGGATCGTCCCGTAGCCCATGCCCCACACGCGCGGGATGAACAGGACCAGGATGCCCATCAGAAGACCACCCAGAGCGGGCTTGAGCCAGTCGGGCATGGCCATGCTCCTGAACCGCCTGAAGATGCCGTAGAAGACCTTCAGGTACAGGATGCCGACGAGGCTCGCCAGCACGCCGATCAGGAGCACCACGGAGAGGTCGAAGACGTTGAACGCCCAGATGAACGGCGCGTTGAACAGCGGCTCGAAGCCATAGAAGACCGAGAAGAGCAGGTAGCTCGTTGCCGACGAGATCATCGAAGGCAACACGAGGTCGTATTCCATGCCGTAGATGTACAGCACGCTGGTCACGAACAGCGCGCTCCCGATCGGCGCCCTGAACACCGCCCCTATACCGGCGGCCGCACCACATACGGCCAGCACGCGGACATCGTCCTTGGTGAAGGAGAATCCAAGCAGCTTGTCGAGATGGAGCTTCTCGATGATGGTCGAGCTGATCGAACCGAAACCTGTGCCGATCAGCGCCGTGGGACACTCCCGGCCGGCGCTCCCGCCGGAGGCGAGAGTGATCGAAGCGGTCAGGATCGTCACGAACGGGACCTTGAACTTGGAGCGCCCGCCATCCTCGTGGATGATGTCGATCATCGCGTCGGTGGCGCACGGGCTGCAGAACGCCTCGGGCATCCATACATGACGGATGATCCCCACGAGCAGACCGCCAGCCGCCGGGATGATCGCGATCAGACGGGGATCGGGTAGAGCCGCTGCCACCGAGTCGAAGAGCGGCGTGATCGCGTCGAGGGTGTAGCTGAAGAGCAGCGCGCCGATGCCACCCAGCACGCCCACGAGTCCCGCGGCGATGGACCATTTGTAGAAGAGACGCCAGTTACGCAGATAGTGCGCTCGCGCTTTGATCGCTTCGAAGGTGTTCTTGACGAAGTCCACACGGTCTTTCTTGACTACATCACATTGCTCGGTCTGCATCTGGGGTGCGCCTGGTTCCCTTCTCATCATCGATGGCCCCGCTCAGGACCCTACCTACAGGTATACCAGACCAGGGTGCCCGCTCCTGCCCACGGCACGTTGCCGATGCTTGTCCCTGACAGGTGACGGGCTATAATCGCCCTGCGCGGAGGGGTGGCAGAGTGGTTGATCGCCCTGGTCTTGAAAACCAGTAGGCCCGCAAGGGTCTCGTGGGTTCGAATCCCACCCCCTCCGCCATCGCGCGCTCATGCGCTCCCTGCTACAATGGGCGGCGCTTCTCTCAAGCGGAGAGTTGGCCGAGTCGGCTGAAGGCGCTCGCCTGCTAAGCGAGTAAGGGGCTAATAGCCCCTTCGAGGGTTCGAATCCCTCACTCTCCGCCATTTGACATCTCGTGTGCGAGCGTGCAGGATACTCTAGCCTCGCGCACATACGCGCCCTTAGCTCAGCTGGATAGAGCGTCTGACTACGAATCAGAAGGTCGCAGGTTCGAATCCTGCAGGGCGCACCACACACGTCTCACGAGGACTCTGCGGCTGGATCGCGGGGTCCTTTCTTCATGGGCGATCGTCCGTGCTTATGTATCCCATCGGCCCGTATGCGCACACTCGTATGGCGGCTCATGCCTCAACCGTGTGACGTGGTGCCGCGCCTCAAGTAAGATGCAGCAGGGGGCGGCATCGGCCCATAGAGGCGCGCCACGCCTTATCGATCCGGTATGCGCCGCACCCCGCGTTCGTCCCATCAGGCGACGGAGCGTGACGATGGACCAGTACCGCAGCCGGAGACGCGGCCCGAGGAAGACGTTCCACGGACGGTACCGCACGATCGACCCGGGGAGGGCCGGTTCGCGGAGCGCCCGCGGCTCTGGCGGCGGAAGATCGCAGTACGTCCCTCCGCGAACCCACGAACGGCGCGGCGGACGCGGACGGAGACGGCCTCTATCCCGGAACGCCAGGCGTGTGGTATCCGTCCTCGTGCTCGTGGTGATCGCGGCCATAGCGCTGAGCGTGTATCTCCTCACCAGGCCGGCGACGGTCACGATAACCGCCAACCCGTCCGACTCGATGATCCTCTTCAACGGGTCGGTGGCCGGTACGGGGACGCTCGAGGTCGCCGACCTGAAGCGTGGCGAGTACACCGTGTACGTGGAACGCACCGGGTTCGAGCCGGTAAGCTCGACGATCGAGGTCAGGCAGGGGCGGCACGAACGGCTCTCCTACGACCTCCTGCCGCTGCCACAGCAGGTGGCCGTGGTGACAGATCCCGAGGGCGCCTCCGTGACACTGTCGCATGACGGCTCGATCGCGCATCAGGGGCCGAGCCCTATGGACATCCAGGTGCCGAGCGGGCTGTACACGCTCACGATCGAGCTCCCGGGCTACAACACCTTCACCCGCGAGATGAGCATCGACACCACCACGACGCTCGAGTACCACCTCGACCCCGAGGGGCAGGTGCTGCACGGCATCGGGCTCATCACCACGCTCGGGGCGCCGAAGGGCGTCTCGGTGACGCACGACGGCAGCGAGGCCTGGACGAGCATCCTCAACGGGCCCCCTTCCATACAGATCTTCGATCCGCGCACCGGTGAGATCCTGGGCGGTGTGGACATCGGCGAGCACGGCGCTGTGGAGGTCATCTTCAACCGCTCGGGGACGCTCGCCTACACGTCGCAGATGGAGACCGCCAAATGCTTCGAGATCGACGTGGCGACACGGGCGGTGCTCCGGGAATTCGACACGGGCAGCGCCTGGACGAAATGGGTGGAGCTCTCACCGGACGAGAAGACGCTCTACGCATCCAACTGGTCGGGCGACGACGTCTCGATCATCGACCTCGAGACCGGTGAGCTCGTCAGGCGCATCGGCGTCTCCAACACACCGCGGGGCATGTACGCCACCGGCGACGGCCGTTCGCTTTACGTGGCCGGGTTCGATTCGGGCCATCTGGAGCGCATCGACCTCGAGTCGGGCGAGGTGACCACGCTCTTCACCGGCGGCGGGGCGCTCCGCCATATCGTGGCCGATGAGACCACGGGCCGGCTCTTCATCTCCGACATGGCCGACGACCTCGTCTGGGTCCACGACATGGCGACAGGGTCGACCACGAAGTTCGTGGAGACCGACGAGAAGCCGAACACGATCGACCTCACCCCCGACGGGAAGATGTTGTTCGTGAGCTGCCGGGGCGAGAACAACGAGAAGACCTATTACCTCCCGGGGCCCGAGTGGGGCTCCATACTCGTCTTCGATACCACCGACGGGCGCCCGCTCGACGCGCTGATAGCGGGCAACCAGCCCACCGCGCTCGACGTCTCCGACGACGGCAGCCTGCTCGTGTTCAGCGACTTCCTGGACAACCGGCTGCGCGTGTACGAGATACCCGGCTACGACGTGTTCGCCGCCGCGGAGGGCGGACGCTATGACGAGCACTTCGCCGAGATCGCGAAGTAAGCCGCCCGACTCGCCGGAGGAGGTTCTACGCATGCGCACGGTCGTAGGCGTGATGGGATCAGGGCAGCCGCTCGACACGTCGGCATACGAGACGGCGCACCGGCTCGGCGCACTGGTCGCCGGACATGGCTGGGTGCTGCTCACCGGCGGAACGGCATCCGGCGTGATGGACGCGGCGTCCCGCGGCGCCCGTGATGCCGGAGGGCTTGTGATCGGCGTGCTGCGCGGACCCGATGGAGCCGAGGCGAGCTCGTATGTGGACGTGGGGATCCGCACAGGCATGGGTGACGCACGGAACGTGATCAACGTGCTCTCGAGCGACGTGGTGATCGCTCTGCCGGGCGGTCCGGGCACGGTGTCGGAGGTAGCGCTCGCCCTGAAGAGCGGCAAGCCGGTCATCGTGCTCGGTTGGGACCCCGGCGCCGCGATACGGACAGCCGGGCGCGGACGGTTGTTCGATGCCCAGGCCCCGGAGGACGCTGTGGAGACGGCACGAAGGGTTCTTCTGGCCGACATGTAGCGCCGCCTGTACGCCTATTCGGGCCGCTCGGCACATACAACGCCTCCGCCCGCAGGCTATAGCGCATTCTCCGCGAAACCTTGTTATTATCTAGCGATGATTTCGGCGCCGGGGGTGCGCCGCGACACGGATGTGCAGGGGGCACGATGCCGATCACTCGCCGGACAGACTACGCCGTCCGCATGATGTATGAGCTCGCACAACTGCCACCAGGAGCCACGCTCTCGCTTAGAGACCTCTGCGAGCTGGCCCAGGTCCCGGACAGCTTCGGCGCGACGATAGCGGCGTTCCTGGTGGAGTCGCACCTGATCCGGCGTTCCGGCTACCGCGACTACCAGATATCCCTGGCGCGTCCTGCCATGGACATCACGATGGCCGAGGTCATCCTCGCCTGTGAGCCGGGATTCTCACTGTCACAGTGCGCGCGTGAGCCCGAGTCCTGCTCACGCTCGCCGCACTGCGGCGTTCACACCATGTGGGCGTCGCTCGACCACATGGTGATGTCGAGACTCGAGTCGGTGACGCTTGCCCACGTGGCGCGCGGGCAGGCCTTCGCGAGCGACACGGACACTCTGAGGGCCGCCCTCGAGGTCGAGAACAGCCTCACATACTGACCGAGATGACCGACCCGTCGGGCGCCACCTCGATCACGAGCGGCTGCACACCGTCGGCAACGTACGCCACACGGTAGCCGGCGATGCTCACCGTGAGCGGGTCCTCCGGGAACGCGTCACGCATCACGGATTCGACCGCCGAAACGGATCGGACCTCGCCGGCGCTCTGCGCCCCCACACTGCCACCCCGAGCGTCCTCGGCGGGCGTCCAGATGATCGATCCACTGTCGAACGCCTTGTGGTAGGCGTAGAGGTTGTGGGGAACCCCGTCGGCGCGCACCTCGAACAGCGCGACCTGCCCCTCGAACTCCACTCGCACCAGGTATGCCACGAGCCTCGGCTCTGCCAACGCCAGCGCATCCCAGTCAGCGTTCGGCCAGGAGCCGCCAGCGCGCTCCACCTCGAAGATCGCGGGCGCCGCATCCAGCGCCTCGGTCTCCCGCGTCCCGTCGGCGGCGATCGCATCGAAACCCTCGAGCGCCACCGGCTGAGACACCGCGACCGGTGTGGTCGTCTCCTCCCCCGTCGGCTCCGGCTCTGATGCGCCACACCCCGCAAGCAGCAGGGCGCCGGCGACCCCGAGCGCGAGGAGTGCTGACCGGGCGCCCATCACCGCTCCCTCCGGATGACCTCTTGTCCGCCCATGTAGGGCCGCAGGACCTCGGGCACCACCACCGAGCCGTCCTCCTGCTGGTAGTTCTCGAGAACGGCCACAAGGGTGCGCCCCACCGCCAGCCCGCTGCCGTTCAGGGTGTGCACGAAGCGCGAACCCTTGAACTCACCAGGTGAGCGGTACTTGATGTTGGCGCGACGGGCCTGGAAATCCCAGCAGTCGCTGCAGCTCGAGATCTCCTTGTAGTCGTTGTAGCTCGGCAGCCATACCTCCAGATCGTAGGTCTTGGCCGCGCCAAAGCCCATGTCGCCGGTGCACAACACGATCGTGCGATACGCCAGGCCGAGCTTCTGGAGGATGTGCTCGGCGTCGGCGACCATCGATTCGAGCGCGTCGAGACTCTCCTCGGGCCGGGCGAACTTGACGAGTTCCACCTTGTCGAACTGGTGCACGCGGATCATGCCGCGCGTGTCACGCCCTGCTGCGCCCGCCTCCTCACGGAAGCACGGCGTGTACGCACAGTAGCGGAGCGGCATATCGGCCGCCTCCAGCACCTCGTCACGGTGGAGATTGGTGAGCTGCACCTCGGCGGTGGGGATGAGATAGAGCCCGTCGTCGGTGTGGAACAGGTCGTCGGCGAACTTGGGAAGCTGCCCCGTGCCCAGCAGCGTCTCACTGTTCGCCATGGCCGGCACCGACCATTCGCGGTACCCTCGTGCGCCATGGGTGTCCAGCATGAAGTTGATGAGCGCGCGGTTCAGACGCGCTCCATCGCGACCGAGGACCACGAAGCGGCTCTTGGCGAGCTTGACCCCGCGTTCGAAGTCGATGGCCCCGAGATCCGGGCCGAGGTCCCAGTGCGCCACCGGCTCGAACTCGAACGTGGGCGGCGTGCCCCAGCGGCGCACCTCCACGTTGTCGCTCTCGTCGGCGCCCGTCGGAACGCTCTCATGCGGGATGTTCGGGATCGTGAGCAGCATCTCGCGCACCTCGGCCTCCACCCCGGTACGGCGCGCATCGATCTCCGCGATCTCCTCGTTGACGGCGCGCACGCGCTCCTTGGCGTCCTCGGCCTCGTCGCGCTGGCCCGACTTCATCAGCTCGCCGATGCGCCTGGAGAGATCGTTGCGTACGGCCTGCCTGCTCTCCACTTCGGCGATCAGCCCGCGACGCTCATCGTCGAGTGCGATGAAGCGGTCGAAATCCCAGTCGCCCGCGCGCGCACCCATCGCGTCGCGTACGGCGTCCAGGTTCTCCCGCAGGTAGCGTCCGTCGAGCATGTGGGCCTCCCATGGTCCGGGATCGTCGCGAGACCGTTGTGCGCGTCGACACAACGGCGGTGTCATGACCCAGACGGATCATGTGTCGATGTCGTCTTGGAGTATAGCCGAGGCTACCCGGCGCGCGCCCGGAGACTCGAGACCCACACGGCTCAGCGAGTGCGGTCGGCCTCCCAGCAGATCCGCGCCTGGGCGATGTGGAACCCCGACTCGGCATATAGACCGAGCGATGGCTCCTCGCTCGGCACTGTGGTGAGCAGCACGCGGGAGATGCCGGCATCTCCCGCCGCCCGGAGCGCCGCGTGCAGGAGCGTCTTGCCGAGCCCCTTGCCCTGTTCGGCGGGTACCACGGCGAGCGTGTCGATCCTGGCGGTGCCAGGCTCATCGGCATGGGCGATGGTGAGCACGGCGCCCGCCGGGCTACCGCTCCTGTGAGCGATGAGCGTCCCCGCTCTCACCACGCCCGGACGGGGCAACGCCACCCGTGCCTCCTCCACGCTCATGACATGCCTGCACGGGTACTCTGCGAACGTGGCGTTCACCACCTCGGTCCACATACCGGCGACCATCGGCGTTGCGGGTCCCACCGTGAAGCCCTCTGGGGGAGCGACGGGCTCCACTGCGCCGGGATCGGTGTGCTCCAGCAGGTACGCCTGCCGTGTCACAGAGAAGCCGGCCGTAGCCACCGCCTTCTGCACGTAGTCGTCGGCATCGGGCAGGAACACGAACACCCGCCTCGTGCGCGCCGACATCCGGGTCAGCACGCGCTCGATCAGGAGCGGGTACGCGATGTAGTCGGTGGAGTGCAGCACCCTGAACCGCGCGCTCGCCTTCTCCACATATCCCTCACGCATGACGGATGCGGCGCCCACCACCGTGCCATCGGGGGCAAGGGCCAGCGCGGCTGGTTCGTGACCGGGGTCGAACGCGAGAAGATCGTCCGAACGGGTGAACGTGTCGTCATGCTCGGCGCCGTGCTCCGCCACGTAGTCCAGGAACACCTGGCGGGTCTCGGGGGTCACGTCGATGATCTCGAGCCTCATCCCCGGCCCCCTGTTCCGCCGGAGACCGGAGCCCCGGTGCCGCGCACGGCCGCCCCGCGCTCGAGCCCGGCGGCCACAGCTGCCCGGATCCGTTCGTAGTCTTCGGCCGTACAGTGCAGGCGCAACACGGTGCGCCAGGAGTTCCGCAGTGAGATCACTCGCTGACGGGGGAAGTAGCGTGCCGAGTGAAGATCCGACCACTTCCAGCCGCCCTGTTCGCTCGCCGTGGCCAGAAGGCCGGCGCCGGTGGTGGTGGCGCTCCGTCCGAGCGCCCCAAAGAGCACCGCCGCCCGGTTCCATCTCTTCTCACGAGCACCGGAGGAGTACGTCACGCCATCCGGCTTCACGACGAACGTCATGGTGAAGCGATTGCCCAGCAGCACACCCACGATGAAGAAGAGCGCGAGCAGTATGCCGCCCACCATCAGCGGGACCTGGAGCGGGAGAAGGGCCGGTTCGCCGTCCACCACCCACCCCATGAGCGCCACGAGCACGTACATGATCGAGACGGACATCACGGTGACCCGCACGAAATCCCACAGCATGAACCTGCTCGTGAGGAGCGGGATCCGGTACGTCCATTCGATGGTCGTGCTCTCGCGGCCGGTTCGGAGGTCCGGCTGTCGCGGTATGGTCTCCTGACCGCCTTGCATACCCCTCCTCCCGGTTTCGCAGATCGCCTGTGCAAGCATACCGTGACTGCGCCGGAACCGGCACGGAGACGTACGAGGCGGAGGCCACGGATGACCGGTGGGCCCGGTCGCGAGCGTGCATCACAGTGAAACGGTGCGCTGCCAGCAGACCCGGACGTCTTGGGCACGGAACCCTGCATCCAGATACAGGGCGACCGCACGGCGGTTGAACGTGCTCACCGCCAGGGATACAGATCGACACCCGCCGCGCCCCGCCGTGGCAACAGCGTCGTGCAACAGGGCACGCCCGAGACCCATGCCCTGGTGTGACGGGACGACGGCGAGCATGGTGATCTCGGCGGCGCACGGGTCCGTAGCGTCGGTCACGGTGAGCACGCCACCCGCCGGTGATCCGCCCCGGTACGCGATCAGCGACGCACCACCGAGTACCCGGGGGGCGCCGAGCGTCTCCCCTGCGATCGAGTACGTGGTGTCGACATGATCGGGCTGCCCGTGCATGGCCGAGTTGACTATGTTCGCCCAGTCGGTGGCCACGGCCGGGGTGGCGGGCCTGGTCTGGGTCCCCGACGGATAGTCCAGCCGGGGCGCGTTCCGGGGATCCAGGTGCCGTAGGACGTACGCGCGTCTGCACGCACCGAACCCGGCCGCCTCGAGCGCCTCTTCCACGTCCCCCGCATGCTCGGGCAGGAGCACGGTCACTCGGTTGGCGTCTTCGGGCAACCTCGAGAGAATGCGATCCACGAGTGCCGGGTAATACTCAGGGTGGAGTGTATGCAGGACGCGGAAACGCATCATGCCGTCACCCGAGGCAAGATCCCGCATGACCGATGCCGCCCCCACCACGAGGCCGTCACCGTCCACCGCCACCACGGCGGGTTCGTGAGCGGAGTCGAAGGCCGCGCAGTGCTCAGGCGCCAGATACGAATCGTCATGCTGCGCGCCGTGCAACCGCGCATACTCGAGGAATCCGCCTGACAACGGTGGTTCTACATCGATAAGGTGGATCTCCGACACGGATCTCAAACCCCCTGCGCTCCGTGCCACACGTGCCGCGCACGTGCCGGCCCCTGCACGAGGACTCCCCCGAATCCTCCACCTTCTGACAAGAGTTGTAGCGCATGCACCGCCTCAGCGCCAGCCGCGAGCGTCAACGATGCAGTGGCTGCACTGCTCGCATGTCCGCGTCGGGGTACACTCCCATGCAGGAGGTGGTTGGAATGCGCAGGTCACTGCTCGCTCTCCTGCTGGTGCCCGCTCTCGTCCTCGCGCTCGGCCTCACGGCATGCGGCGGCTCGGAAGAGCCTGAGGAATCGGAACCCGCAGTCACCGAAGGCACGGACGAAACGCTGTCAGAGCCCCCGGTGGAGATGCCCGAGGAGCCGATGGACACCGCGGACTTCTCCGACCTCAGCGGGACATGGACGGTGAGCACCGTCCTGACCAAGATCGACAACCAGGCTATGACCCCGGCGGCCGATCAGCCCGGCGCCACGTATGAGTGGAGCGTGTCGGGCGACAGCATGACGATGCTGACCGACGAGCACCGGTATGAGGGACTCCTGATGCCCGAGGATGACGGGTGGGTCTACCATGCCGTAGCGACATACGTTGACGAGACCGGTACGGAGTGGACCAGCACCATCGAGCTGCACGGCATGATGGTCGGCGACGACGCCTTCAGCGGCGAGTTGATCGGCACGATCGACTCGGCGAGCGAAGGACACCTGTATACGGCCCACTGGGACATCGAGGGCGTGCGGCAGTAGACGCTACCTGATCAGCTCGGCCAGGAGCTCGAGGTAGTGGCCGAGCAGACGGGTCACGAGGAAGTGCTCGCGCACGTGCTCCACACCCCGCTCGGCGATCGCCCCGGCGAGGACCGGGTCCTCCAGCAGCGTGGCCACACGGTCCGCCGTCTGGTCGAGATCGGCGGGATCGACCAGGAACCCCGTCTCGCCATCGATCACCTGCAGCGGGATGCCTCCCACCGCACCGGCGACCACCGGCGTGCCCTTCCACATCGCCTCCGAGACGGTGAGTCCGAAGCCCTCCCGCAGCGACTTCTGGAGCACGACGCTCGAGACGCGCTGCAGCGCGTTTATGGCTGTGTCGCTCGCTCCGAGCAGGAATATGACGTCCCCGCTCTCGATGAGCCGGCCCGCGCGCTTGCGGACGCGCTCATAGATGGCGAGCCCTTCCGGGTCGTCGGTGGCCATGTTGCCTGCGAGCACCAGCCTGCAGTCGACCCGCTCGCGCACCCGCTTGAAGACCTCCACCACGCCCTCGGGGTCCTTCCACTTGTCGAAGCGTGAGACCTGGGTGATGAGCGGCTTGTCGAGCGGGACACCGTGCCGCTTGATGTACTTCATCACGGTCCGCTCGGGCAGCCTGATGTTCTTCTGGTTGAGCGGGTCGATCGCAGGGTTGATCACGCGCTGCTCCACGGTGAGGTCGGGCCGCAGATACTGCTCGTGGCTCACGATCATGAGGTCGTAGCGCATGATGTATCCCTTGAGGAACTCCCACAGCTCAGGATCCGGCGAGGTGAGGTCGATGTGGCAGCGCCATATCCAGGGCTGACGCTTCTTGTAGAAGCGGATGATGGGCAACGGCTGCGGATCGTGAATGATGACCGCGTCGTGACGCGAGATATGGTTGTATTGCGAGAAGCTCTCATTGGCCTGGACGTACAGGCGCTTCTTGTTCTCGGTGAGGTTGACCCGGTCGCCCTGCAGCCCGTTGTGGAACTTCTTGGTCACGCCAAAGAAGTCGTCGCTGCCAACGAGCACGCGCCATCCAGCGTCCACGCCCACGTCGTTCATAAGCGGCACGAGCGCATACAGCATCTCTGCCACCCCGCCGCCTTGCGCGGTGGAGTTCATGTGCACCACGTGCTTGTCGTGCAGCAGCGACGTCCGCCTGTGCAGATCGGTGATTATCTCGTCGGAGACGATGCCCCGGTAGTCTTCAAGCCGTTTCACTGACGTTCATCCTCTCAGGAGTCGATCCCGGCGAGCCGGGTGAGCAGCGATCGGACGTCCCCCACACCACGCACCGAGTTCCGGGCCTGCGTGGGACCCGGCCCGACCTTGATGGTCCACGCGCCTTCCGGTGCGGCCTCGAACACATCCTCATCTGTCCTGTCGTCGCCCAGCGCAAGGATGAAGTCGAGGTCCTCGCGGCACATCCATCGGTGGGCTGCGCGCCCTTTGTCCACGTTGGCGGCCTTGATCTCCAAGACCTTGTTGCCGTCCATGACGGCGAGCCCCCAGTCGGTCACCACGCTCGCGAGCGCCGCCTTGAGTTCGAGTACGCGCGTCTCGGCCATCTCACCGTTCACCTGGCGATAATGCCAGACGAGAGAGAAGTCCTTCTCCTCCACGAACGAGCCGGGGGTGCGGTCCACGAACATCTCGAGCAGCGCCGCCACACGTGGCTTCCACGCGTCGGACATGGGCTCGATCGTCACCCACTCGCCGCTGCGCCCTCGCAGCCACACGCCATGCTCGGCCACGATGTCCACGTCCAGGTCGCCGAGCCACGCCTCGAGCGTCTCGCGGTCGCGGCCCGACACGATCACCACCTCGTTGGCCGGATCCTCGCTCAGCGTCCGCACGATGCGCCGAACGTCGTCGCTGGGGGCGACGTCTTCGGGGCGCGGCGCGAACGGCATCAATGTGCCGTCGTAGTCGAGCAGCACGAGCCGGTGTCCGGCGTCCCGGTACTCCTGCAGCAGCTGGTCGTGCTGCGGTGTGTCGAGGAGCCGCGCGTCGAGGCCTTCCTGCTCGTCCGTGATGCGCTTCAGCCCTTCCAAGAACTCCTCCGCCCACTTGGTGACCGTGTACCGCTTGATGCGCCGCTGCATGAGCGCATTGCGCGCCCTGGCTTCGTCCTCGTCCATCACCAGCGCCCGATGGAGCGCCTCGACCACCTGGTCGAGGTCGAAGGGGTTCACCAGAAGCGCCTCGCCGAGCTCTCGGGCGGCGCCGGCCATCTCCGAAAGCACAAGCACGCCGGCGCCGTCGTCGTGCGCCGCGAGATATTCCTTGGCTATGAGGTTCATCCCATCACGGAGCGGCGTCACCAGCGCAACATCCGCTGCACCGTACAGACCCGCGAGCGCGTGGAACGGGAGCGACCGGTACAAATAGCGTATCGGCGTCCACTCGATCGTGCCGAACCGTCCGTTGATGCCACCCACCAGCTCATCGACCTCGGTCTTGAGCTGCCGGTACGTCTCCACGTTCTCGCGCGAAGGAACGGCCACCGCCACCATCGTGACCCGGCCCAGCCATTCGGGGTACCGCTCAAGGAACGCCCCGAAGGCGCGCAGACGTCCGGGGATGCCCTTCGAGTAGTCCAGCCGGTCGATCGAGAGAACCACGCTGCCATCACCGGTTCGCATGCCGATCCGCTCCGCCTCGGCCCGTGCCTCGGGTGTCCGCGCCGCGTCGCGATAGCGCTCGTAGTCGATCCCCATCGGGAACGCGTCCACCAACACCAGGCGGCCGTCCACCAGCATGCGTCCCATCTGCTCCTCAAGCCCCAGCAGACGACGACAACTACCGAAGAAGTGCCGGGCGTAGTCGTAAGTGTGGAAGCCGATGAGGTCGGCGCCGAGCAGCCCCTCGAGCACCTCGCGCCGCCACGGAAGCATGCGGAATATCTCGAAGCTCGGGAAGGGGATGTGCAGGAACCACCCTATCCGCACCCCGGGCATCCGCTCGCGCAGCATCGCGGGCAAGAGCATCAGTTGATAGTCCTGCACCCAGATGGTGTCTCCGGGCCGGGCCACCGCCAGCACGGCGTCGCAGAAGGTCCGGTTCACCTTCACGTAGCTCTCCCACGTGGCACTGTCGAACTCGGCGTACTGGGTGAAGTGGTGGAACAGCGGCCAGATCGTGCTGTTGGAGAAGCCCTCGTAGAAGCCCGCGGCGTCCTCGGCGCTCAGGAAGACCGGAGTGCAGCCGTGCTCCCGGTCGAGCGTGTCGCGCACGTGTTCGATGCCAGCATCGCCGAGTTCCGCCGCATCGACATCGGCCCAACCGACCCAGCGGCTTTCGTGGTCGGCGTGGAACGAGCTGAGTCCGGTCGCCAGCCCGCCGACGCTGGGCGTGAACGTGAATCCACGCTCCTCGTCGTGGTCGATGCTCACCGGCAAACGATTGGAGACGAGTATCAGACGTTCCATGGCTGGATCCGGGGACGATCAGACGGCACACCACCCGGTTCCTCGAGGTCCCCTCCGGCTGGTTCCGTGCTTCAACACTACCATACGCGCTGCTCAGAGCGGTGGCGCCACCGCGCAACGCGCGGGCGGCTCGGGTACACTCTATGTATGAAGACACCGCTTGCCATCGTGGAGATCGCCGGCCGTGACAGCGTGGCCGCGGCCGTGGCGGCGACCCGCGATCACGGATTCCACGAACTGGTGCCCACCGTGGCGTTCACGGGCACCGAGACCGGCGACCGCGACGCACCGGCGCGGGCGGTGTCGGTGCTCCGATCGCTCGTTCCGGCCGATACCGTGGTGCACGAACCGGTGGCCCTCTCCGACCCGGCCCTCTGGTCTGCGATGAACGCCCGTCCGGCGGCCGAACTGAGGCAGCGCTTCGGCGTGACGTTCTCACCGTGTCTCGCATGCCACCTGTACCTGCACCTCCTGCGCATACCGCTCTCCTGGTCGCACGGCGACGCGCCGGTGATCTCGGGCGAGCGGGACACCCATGACGGGCGCATCAAGCTCTCGCAGACCCCGCAGAGCATCGACGCCTCCATCCGCGTGCTCGGATACGCCGGCGTACCGCTCCTGCAGCCCATACGCGGTCTGTCCGGCGCCGAGGTCGCCGATCTCACCGGTCACGCGTGGGAGCAGGAGCAGGGCCAACTCGGCTGTCAGCTCTCGGGCAACTACGTCAACTTCGATGGATCCGTCACCTACGACGAAGACGCCTACGAGCGCTACCTGACCGGCTTCTTCGAGCCGGTCGGCAGGGCCGTGATCGACGCCTGGCGGGCGGAACGCGAAGGGGCGCCCGCCGCCGACTTCAACGCTGTGGTGCGGAGGCTGCTGGAGGACTGATCCGCGGCTAGAGCTCGCTCGTGCAGGATGGACACCGGGTGGCGTCGAGGGCGATCTGGCTCTTGCAGTACGGACACTCCTTGGTGGTGACCGCTTCCTCGGCCTCTTCCTTCTTGCGCATGTTGTTCATGGCTTTCACCACGAAGAAGATCGCCCAGGCGATGATCAGGAAGTTGATGACCGTGTTGATGAAGACGCCGTAGTTCAGGGTGGCGGCGCCCGCCTCGGTGGCGGCCGCGAGTGTTGCATACGGTCCGGGCGTGGCGCCCTCGGTGACCACCCAGAACATGTTGGTGAAATCGGTTCCGCCGAGCAGGGCGCCCACGAGCGGCATCACCAGGTCGTTCACGAGCGAGCTGACCACGGCGCCGAACGCTCCGCCGATGATGACGCCGATCGCCAGGTCGACCATGTTGCCCTTGATCGCAAACTCCTTGAACTCCTTGAGCATCACACGCCTCCTCGCTCAGTCCCCGAAGAACGACTTGTCGCGGTCCCCGTCGTTGGCATACCCGCGGTCCTCCCAGTAACCGCCCGGATCCTCATCGGCCACCAGCTCGATAGCCTCGACCCACTTGCACCATTTGTAACCCCACTTGTCCTCGGCCACCACCTGGAACGGAAAGCCGCGCTCTGGGCGCAGGATCTCGTCGTTCATCGAGTAGGCGAGGACGATGTCGTTGTCGTAGAGGTACTCCACCGGGAACGAGGTTGTGTAGCCGTCCACCGCGCGGAACACCACGCTTCGCGCGCCGTCCTGCACCCCGGACGCGTCCAGGATGTCTCGCACCAGCACCCCGCCCCAGAGCACCCTGGCGCTCCAGCCCTCCACGCAGTCGAGCTGCACCACCTTCTCGTAGGCGGGAAAGCCGCTCGTCACCTCGGAGTAGGTGTACTCGGCAGGATCATCCACCAGGCCGGTCACCCGCAGACGGTACTCGTCGACGTCGACATCCTGCGGGCCGGCGATCGAGTTCTCTCGGAAGTCGTCCGGCGAGTCGAGACGCTCGCCCTCGTACTCGAACACCTCCACGTCGTCGAGCCTGACGGGGCCGGCATCCGGCGCCTCCTCACCGGCACAGCCGCCGAGTGAGAGAGCGAGCATCGCGAGCGTGCAGATCAGCGCTGTCCGGACGTTCACGGGGTCCTCCGCGTCGTGCGTTCGCCGTCAGTGGTTCATTCCCCAACGGGAGTGCGCGCGACCTTCGCTCACGCAGGCTTGCGTGCAAGCACCACCACGTGCCGGTTGCGGAACGATACGAGCCTCTCCCCCTCGTACCCGGGCTCCAGCCAGCGACGCATCCCTTCCGGCGCCTCGCTCATCTGCTCGTACAGGCTTGCCACAGTGGCCTCATCGCAGTCCTGGCGTGAGGTCCAGTCGGCGAAGTCGTGACGCTTGTCCACCAACTCGGTGTGCTCGACCTCGAGCCCCGCGCGCTCGATCATCGTGACCCAGCCATCCACGTTGTATGCCTGGTTGTGACTCCGGTCCCTGGTGCGCTCGAACGCGTCGGTCAGCACCGCCGACGGACCCTCCGGCGGGAGGGTCTGATCCTGGAAGCCGAGCCTGCCACCCGGTTTGAGTACGCGCGCCGCCTCGGTGAAGAACGCCTGGGCGTCAGGGAAATGGTGTGCGGCGATCCGGCACGTCACGATGTCGAACGTGGCGTCCGGATACGGCAGGCCGGTCGCCTCGGCCACGGCGAACGTCGCCGTGCAGTCGTTGTCGGCCAGGAGCCGTCCGGCCGCTTCCAGCATCTCGGGAGTGATGTCGCAGGCGTCCACGTCGGCGCCGCTGCGCGCCAGCGCGAGGGCCACGTGGCCTCCACCCGTGGCGACGTCGAGTGCGCGCTCGGCAGGCCGCGGCTGCAGCCATTCGATCAGAAGGTCGAGGTCATGACCTCCGGCGTGGGTGGGACTCTCGCGATACGCATCGGCACGTGGCCCGAAGCGCTCGCGTGCCCGACGGCCGATCTCATCCTCCCGCGCGTGATCCATGCCGCTCTCCCCTCGCCGTGATGACAGTCCCCTGTGACATACTAGCCCGAGCGGACCGGCTGGCGCACGGGGACCAAGGAGGCACGCGATGCCCGGCACGCACCCACATCGCCCGATCATCCTCGTGGTCCCGGACGGGGCCGGCGATCGGCCGTACCCCGAGCTCGCAGGCGACATACCGGGGGTCCCGGGCGGATCACCGCGTGCGCGCACGCCCATAGAGGCCGCCCGCACCCCGAACCTTGACGCGCTCGCCTCGCTCGGACGGACCGGCCTGCTCTACCCGGTCGGCCCCGGACTTGCTCCCAGCTCCCACCAGGCGCACTTCGCTCTGTTCGGATACGCACCGGAGGAGTTTCCCGGGCGCGGCCTGCTGGAAGCGCTTGGCGAGGGATACGCACCGGCGCCCGGCGAGGTGGTGGTGCGCGCCAATGCCACCCGGGTAACCGAGCGTGACGGCATGCTGTGGATCGACGAGCGGCCCGACCCTCGCACGGGGGAGGCCGCGTATCTCGCAGACACCACGCTGGACGCTGAGATCGACGGCGTCTCGCTCCGTTTCGTGCACACGGGCGCTCTGCAGGGGCTGCTCTTCTTGCGCCCGCTCGACGGGCGCTCTCTTTCCCATCACGTCAGCGACGCCGACCCGCTGCACGCCGACACCACCGTCCTCGCGGTGCTGCCGCTTGAGGAGGCGCCGGACGCAGACGCCGCGGATCACACGGCGCGCGTGCTCAACGAGTGGATCCGACGATCGCGTACGGTGCTCACCGGCCGTCCCCTCGACGCCATGCTCGTGAAATGGGCGGGCGCTCCGGCGCGGTTCACACCCTTCCCGCTCCGGTTCAGCATGCGGGGCGTCACACTCGGCTCGGGTCCGCTGTACAAGGGACTCGGCGCCGCTGTCGGGCTCCACCACCGCGAGTTCGGCACCGCGCGCGATCCCGAGGCCGATGTGGCTGTGCGCGTGCACGCGGCACTCGAGCTCATGGCCGAGGGCTACGACTTCGTCCATCTGCATACGAAGCGGACCGACATGGCCGGCCACCGCAAGGACCCCGCACGCAAGGCCGAGGTGATCGCAGCGGTCGACCGCGCACTCGCGCCGCTCGTGCCACTGGTGGAGCGCGATGAGATCGTCGTCGCGGTCTGTCCCGACCACCAGACGCCCGCCGCCGGTCCTCTCTACCACGGCGGTGGCGCGGTGCCGTTGCTCATCGCGGGCGGCGTCGCGGGAGCCGACGAAGTCACCGCCTACGGAGAGACCTCGTGTGCCCACGGCTCGCTCGGCGTGCTCCGGGGCGGTGATGTCCTGCCGCTCGCGCTCGATGCGGCGGACCGCTCGGCGTTCCTCGCCGATCGGATCACGGGGCACCTGGCGCTCGGCATCCCCCGCGCCGAAGACCTGAAGCCGCTCAGCGCACGCGACTAGCCGCGGGCAGCCCCGAACGCAGATCGCAGACCCTCGAAGGAGAGCTCCGGCATCTCCAGCACCGCGGTGCGTCGACCCATCTCCTCGAGCGAGTGCGAGTCCGATGAGGAGATGTGCGCGATCGCAAGTCCGTCCCTGAACCGCTCGCGCGAGCCATGATCGATCAGCTCCACGGCCGACACGTGCTCGCACTCGGCCAGGTCGTGCACCAGGTCGGATTCGATGAAGCAGTACTCGCCGAAGGTGCGGTCCACGTGTCCGATGTGACACAGACCGCCGGCCTCGTCCACGAGCCGTGCCACCTCGAGCGGGTCGCGATCGTGTGCGAAGCAGGGAAGCTGGTCGAGCGGGGCGACCGGATCCTCAAGGCCCAACGAGCCGAGGAGCGTACCGAACCGCTCGACCTCTTCATGCGGCGGGAAGAGCGCCACCATGTGGGTCTCCTCGTCCTGGTGGCGTATCCGCAGCTCGGCGCCGGGCAACACGAGCAACCGTTGGCCAGTCTCGGCAAAGACCTCCTCGGCGGCGGCCACCACACGATCGCCGTACCCCACGCTCCAGTGATCGGCGATGCCCCACACGTCGATGCCCGCCTCAAGCGCCCGCTCCACGATCTGGCGCGGCGTGGTGGAGACATCCCCACGGTAGTCGGTGGGGATCAGCGGCGTGTGGTTGTGGAGATCGACGGTGTACAAGGGCATGCAGGTGGTCTCCGGCTCGGGTGGCACCAGAGTAACAGTCCCATCAGGCACCTGTGCAGATACCGCCGGACACCCCTCTATGGCCGGGAGGACCACCATCAGCCGATCGTGACGATCTCGTCGGGACCGCATACCGCAGCGACCAGTCCGGGCATGGTGCCCTCAACGCCCACGGCAAGCTTGTCCTGGAGCCCCAGGTGCTTCAGACATGTCCCGCACGCAGTGATCACAACGCCCGCGTCGGCGAGCATACGCAACTCGTCGAGAGCCTCCGACCCCTCGCATGCCAGCCTGACACCTTCGTTGTTCAGCATGATGGCGGCCGGCGCGTTCCTCTCGTGCGCCAGCGACACCAGGAAGCTGCGCATAAGGATGGCGCCAAGTTCGGCGTTCGACTTCCCAAACGTATCGCTCGTGATCATGATCCGCTTCGACATCGGATACTCCTCTCACTCCCGCGCTGCACTGAGCGCCGCACCGTACGCGCCGACGATCTGCGCCTCGTCGGGCACCAACACTTCGCCGACGAATCCGCTGCTGATAAGGTCCACCATCGCCGGGTTCTTGGCTACACCTCCGGCGAAGACGAGCGGTCCGCGGGCGTTCACACGCTTGAGGGAACCGAGGGTGCGCTTCGCGATGGCCTCGTGCAGACCTCGCGCGATGCGTGCACGGTCCTCACCACGGTGCACCAGACCGGTTACCTCGCTTTCGGCGAAGACGGTGCACATGCTCGAGATGGCGATGCCTGCCCGGGCCTCCCGGGCCTTCTCGGCCATGTCCTCCAGCGAGAAGCCCAGCGCGCGGGCCATCACCTCGAGGAACTTCCCGGTGCCTGCCGCACACTTGTCGTTCATCTCGAAGTCGACCACGCGACCGGCTTGTCCCAGTGAGATCACCTTGGTGTCCTGCCCGCCGATGTCGAGCACGGATGCGGCCTCGGGGAACAGTGCGGCCGAGCCGAGCCCGTACGCGGTGATCTCGGTGACTGCGGCGCAACCGAAGCGCTCCTTGGCGACGTGCCGACCGTAACCGGTGGCGATGATGACGTCGTGCGCCTTGCGCTCAACGAAGGCGGCCGAGGCCGACCCGGGGTCATGCCCCGAGTCGGCCACCGCCCAGTCCACGATCCGGTCTCCATCGAGCCAGACCGCGTCGATGCTCCTGGAGCCGATATCGAGTCCGAGGACCCGCATCGCCTACAGCATCTCCAGGAACGCCTCGACACGGGTCGAGAGCTGGCCCACGTCCTCCATGGAGTAGTCGGTCGTGATCTTCAACACCGGCAGCCCCGCCGCGCGGACCGCTTCTTCCACGCCGTGCGACTCCATCTCGTACAGGCCGCAGAACTGGAGCGACAGGTCGATGACGCCATCGGCACCCAGATCCTTCGCCATGCGGATCACGTCATCGATACGACCCTTGTTGGGGGTGAAGCAGGCGCAGTTGATGTCGAGGTACTTCTCGGCCACCGCGTCGATCATCTCGTCGAGCGTGGAGCCGTCCTCGGGCACGAGGTCCTGGTAATAGCGGCTGCCCGTGCACATCTCCTCGCCAACGACCACAGCGCCGGCCTTCTCGATTATGTCGTGGATCTTCCAGTTGGGCAGCGCCATCGGCGTACCCGTGACGAGCACTCGCTTCGCTCCCCTGGGTGCCACGCCCTCGCCCGCGGCAACGCGCGCCTCGAGCTCATCGGCAAGCGTGTTCATCATCTGCGTGAAGCGCGGCACATCGTCGTAGAAGGCCACCTGCGTGGCAAGCAGGCGGTCCTTCCCGCTGATCGGCGCCGGGTCGGCCGCCGAGGCCGCGGCGATGCGCTGGAGCGCACGCCGCTTGTCGTTGACTTCCTTGATGGCCGCTCGCAGAGAGTCTTCGGTGATCGTGTTGCCGGTGATCTCCTCGGCCTTCTTCACCAGTTCGCGAACCTCCGCCTTCCACATGGCGATGTCCTCGGGGCGCTTCATCTGCGGAAGCTCCATGACCCACGTGTCGTGGATCTCGCCGAGCAGCTCGTAGGCCTTCTTCTTACCGTCACACGTGGTCTCACCGATGACCAGGTCCGACGACTCGATGTAGGGGCAGACCTTGGCGAGCTTGAAGCCCATGAAGCTCTTGATGAGCGCACAGGTGTTGCGCGGCATGATCTGCTCGACCTCGTCGTAGGCGAACTCGGCCCCGGCACACAGACCCACAGACCACGCACCTGCGGCCCGTATGATCTCCTCCGGAACGTACAGACAGAACGTGCCGAACACCTTGCCGCCCGATTTGCGGAAGTCGTCGAGTTCCTTGATGCGTAGGCCGTGGACCTCGCTCATCACGAAGTTGAGGTAATCCATGCCCGTGGGGCGATTCTCCTGCGTGAGGTATGCGTCGCCGAAGAGCTGACCCACCGCCTCCAGCAGCGCGTCGTGCGTGGGGAGGTCGAGGCCGAGCTCGTCCCACATCGGATGATAGTCCACAGCCTGATCGCTCATAGGAGACTCCATTCAGTCACGCGGGCTTATCGCTTGCATTACGTCTTCTTATAGCGATACGAAGCCGAGAGCGCAATGCGCGTGCTCTGGTGAGTTGCCGGCGGTTGGTATGCGGCGACGGGCGGTACGCCCTAGCGGCCCGCGTGCAGCGCCCGTGCGTGACTTGCAGTGCGCCTACCCGGCCACAGGATAGCTGCCGAGGACCTTCACCTCGCGCAGTTTCAACCGGAGACAGTCGAGCGCGAGCCGTACGTGCTCGTCATCCACATGCCCCTCGAGGTCCACGAAGAACATGTAGTCGCCAAGCTGACGCTTCGTGGGGCGGCTCTGGATCTTGGTGAGGTTGATGTCGCCGTACGCGAACTCGGAGAGGATCATCAGGAGCGCCCCGGGCTTGTCGCGCTTCATGAAGAGCGCCAGCGACGTCTTGTCATGACCGGTGCGTGAACGCAGCCCCCTGCCGATCACCACGAACCTCGTCTGGTTGCCGGCATAGTCCTGCACGTCGTCCTCGAGCACCTCGGCGTCGTAGATCTCAGCGGCCAGAGCCGGTCCGAGCGCAGCCGTCCCCGGGGTGGAGGCGGCCGTGGCCACGGCCTCGGCGTTGCTGTTCGCCGCCGAGACGGGCCGCCCCGGCAAGTGCCGCTCGAGCCACCGCCTGCACTGCCCCGACGCCTGCGGATGCGCCACCACCGAGGTGACATCGGCCAGAGCGGTGCCGGGCGACGCGACCAGGGCGAACCTGATGTCGAGCACGAGCTCCTGCTGGATCTCGAGGGACGAGTCGAAGACGAGTGCATCGAGCGTGGCCACGACGGAGCCCTCGATCGAGTTCTCGATCGGCACCACGCCGATGTCGGCCTTCCCACGCTCCACCGCCTCGAACACCTCGGCGATGCTCACGCATGAGTGCGACTTAATCTCCGGCATGCCGAGTGAGAGCGCCGCGACCTCGCTGAACGTACCTTCCGGTCCCAGATAGGCGATAGTGGTCACTCGGCGATCCTCTCTAGATCGGGGACTCCACGCCACCGCGCCTGGTACGCAGCCGCGGAGCGCGGACCCGGTCCTTCCCCGTGGCCTTGGCGTGGTAAACGGCGTCGTCGGCCGCGCGGAGCAGCGACTCTTTGTCGTTGGCGTGCGACGGGTAGCTGGCGAGTCCGATGCTCACCGTGGCATGCACCACCGGCTGGCCGTCGGCGTCTTCGAACCGGTGCAGGCTCACCGTCTCGCGGATCTTCTCGGCAACGATGAACGCGCCCGGCGCGTCTGTCTCGGGGAGTATGACGGAGAACTCCTCGCCGCCGTATCGCGCGACGATATCCACCTCACGCACGGTGCTCTTGAGAAGCCGGCCCACCTCGGCCAGCACCTGGTCGCCCACGCGGTGGCCATGGACGTCGTTCACGCGCTTGAAGTCGTCGATATCGAGCATCAGGAACGACAGCCGCTTGCCGTACCGCTCGGCACGGCTGAGCTCCTCGTCGAGGCGCTGCTGCAGGAATCGGTAGTTGTGCAGGCCGGTGAGCTCGTCGGTGATCGAGAGCCGCTTCGTGAGGCGGTACAGCCTCGAGTTCTCAACCGCCACCACCAGCTCCGAAGCCACCGCCTGCAGCACCACGCGATCGTCCCGGGTGAGCCTCTCGATGGCGCCCTCATCCGCGCAGAAGATCACCGCCGTGCTTTCGTGGTCCACCAGCTCGATGCACGAGAACGCGCCTGTCACCTCCGACGTGGTGGACGGCCCGGATATCTCGTAGCCCGAGTAGCCGCGGAACCCCATCGGGCGCGCGCTGCTGGTGGTGAACAGCGTCTCCTGCTTGGCCTTGTCGATCACGTAGAGCGATGCCGAGGGGATGTCGATGACCTTCTCGAGTATGTCGAGCAGCACGGGGCCGACCGCCTCGACCTCCAGCGTGGAGTGGATGAGCTCGGTGATCTCCGTGACCGCCCTGAGCTCGCCGACGCTCCGCTCCAGGCGGTCGTTGAGCTTCACCATCTCAACGCGCTGCTCCTCCATCTGCCGCTGCCGCTCCTCCTGTCCGCCGAGCACGATCGCCACGACGATGCCTATCGCCAGAAGGCTACCGGCGCCCACGAGCAGGAACACGTAGCTCACTGGGTCGGTGACAGCGCCGCGCAACGCCGTACCCAGGGCGTAAGAGACAGCAAGGACACCGGCCAGGGTCCACGCCCTGCGACGCTTCAGCAGAAGCGCGAAGAGCACTCCCTCGGCCACGTACCATGCGTAGTACGGATCACCCGCGGCGCACGTCGCTGCAGTGAGCATGCAGAGCGCCACCGCGTCCACAAGCGCCGTAGCCGTGAGAATCCGGGTCAGGTCGCGCGTCTTGGGGTGGTACGCCCACACCACCCACACGATCGTCCACCCCGCGTACATCGTGACGCCCACGATCGTGGATGCCCCATACGTAGCACTCCCGGCGTTCAGCAGGTGGACCACCAGAAGGGACATGCCCGCGAGGAGACGGCCTGCGATGATGAGCCGCAGCGGCCAGTCGATGCGACGTATGACGTCCGGGATACGCACGCAACCATGTCCTCTGTCTCGAGACGATGTCTCAACAGTGTATAACCTTCGGAGAACGATTGTGCTAACGGCACCCGTTGCCACCGGAGACGCAGGAGGCGCTTGCATGGACCCACAGAGACTACGAGAACTCCTTGATGCGGTCGCTTCAGGAGCGCTCTCGGCGGATGACGCCGCAGAATCGCTCGCCCGGCTGCCGTTCGGGGAGATCGAGGACGCCAAGGTCGATCACCACCGCGCGCTCAGGTGCGGGTTCGCCGAGGTCGTGTTCTGCGAAGGGAAGACCCCGTCGCAGGTGCGGTCGATCGCGCGCGAGATGCTGGAGCACGGTGACGTGTTCCTCGGCACGCGCGCCACGCCCTCGCACTTCCAGAAAGTGGCGCAGGTGGCGCCTGACGCCCGCTACTTCGAGGCGCCCCGGCTGCTCCTTGTGGACCGTCGCGAGCAGCGCCCCTCCGTGGGGCACATCGTGGTCGCCACCGGGGGAACGGCCGACCACGTGGCCGCCGAGGAGGCCGCCATCTCCGCCGAGGTGATGGGCAACCGCGTCACCCGCCTGTACGACGTGGGCGTGGCCGGAGTGCACCGCCTCCTTGCGTACACCGACGTCCTGCGTGACGCCAACGCGGTGATCGCGGTGGCAGGCATGGAGGGCGCCCTGCCCTCGCTCGTGACCGGCCTCGTGTCATGCCCGGTGGTGGCGGTTCCCACATCCGTGGGTTACGGCGCGAGCCTCGGCGGCATCGCCGCGCTTCTCGGCATGCTGAACTCGTGTGCGTCGGGCATGGCGGTCGTGAACATCGACAACGGTTTCGGCGCCGCGGCGCTCGCAAGCCGCATCAACCATATGGTCGCCGAGGCGGCAAGCGCCACCGGATCGCCTGTGGATGCGGAGACGTCGTGATCGGCTACCTCGACTGCTCCACAGGCGTGTCCGGCGACAAGTTCCTCGGCGCGCTCATCGACGCGGGCTTCGATCCCGGACTGCTCCGTGACGCGCTCACGGGTATGGGGCTCGACGCCGTGGTGGTCGAGACGCCCACGACGCGCTCCTCAGGCGTCACCGGCGCCGGCGTGCGGGCCTCGGAGACCGGTGCGCCGCGACGCGACTACCGTGCGCTCCGCAGCCTTCTCGAGGGTGCGCCCGTGACGGCGCGCGCCCGGACGGGAGCGCTGGCCGCACTGACCGCGCTGGCCGAAGCCGAAGCGCACGTGCATGGCGTGGACGTGGACGACGTGCACTTCCACGAGATAGGCGCCGCGGACACGATCGTCGACCTGCTGGGGATAGCGATGGGTCTCGACTCTCTCGGCATCGAACACCTCGCGGCCTCGCCGGTGGCGGTAGGGACCGGCACTGTGACGACCGAGCACGGAGAGCTCCCGGTCCCAGCACCGGCGGCTGCGGCGCTCCTGCAGGGAATGCCGATCGTGCCGGGCCCTGTGGGCGGAGAGCTCACCACGCCCACGGGCGCGGCGGCGCTCCGCGCGTTCGCCTCGGAATTCGGCGCCGTGCCCCCGATGGTGCTCCGCCGTGTGGGCACAGGATGCGGTACGCGCGACCTCGGGCTGCCGAACGTCTGCCGGCTGCTCCTGGGCGACCCCATCGTGAGCACGCCCGGGGTCGACGAGGTCGTGCTCCTCGAGTCCAACATCGACCACCTCACCCCCGAGGAGCTGGCATCGGCTGCGGAGCGACTCCGTGAAGCCGGTGCGCTCGATGTCTGGCAGACGCCGATCGTGATGAAGAAGGGCCGCTCGGCCACCCTGCTCAGCGCCCTCGCACGACCCGATGACGCGTCGCGCATCGCGGACCGGATGATCGCCGAGACACGGACGCTGGGAGTCCGGGTGGTCCCGCTCGAACGCAGGCTCGCCGAGCGGGACGTCACCGAGATCGACACCGCGTTCGGCCGAGCGCGCTTCAAGGTTGCCACGATGCCAGACGGCTATCGCGTGCTGGCGGTGGAGAACGACGACGCATCGCGGATCGCCGCCGAGCGCGGGATCGCCATCGACGAAGCGTCGCGGCTGCTTGAGAGCGAGGCGGCGCGAGAGCTCGGCGTTCAGCCCAGACGCCACCGCTCGCCTTCGGACACCACGAAGCCTTCCGACTGAAGAGCCTCGAGGACGGCCTCGACCCGCTCGCGCTCGAACCCCACGACCACCGCGATCGCATCGATGCCGTGCGGCGCACCCGAGGAACCCTGCCCTGCGAGCGCTGCGAGGATCCTGCCCCGCAGCTGCCGGTTGGACCCCTCGAACCTGCCCTGCCTCGTGTGGTGGCGGCTCCGGCGCGACGGGTTGCCGCCCGTCGCCTTGAGATGCGCACCGTAGTCGAGCAGCGCCCAGAACCACTCGCGAGGCCGATCCGCATCAAGCGTCGCTTCCACGAGCGGGAGGATGGCCGCATCGGGGACATCCTCGGCGTCCGGGAAGAACTCGTGCAGGTAGACGCTACGGATGTTCGTCTCGATGAACGGCACTCCCACATCGAACGCGAAGGCGAGCACCTGCGCCGCGGTGGCGTGGCCCACCCCGGGCAGCGCCATGAGGCCGTCCAGCGTGGCCGGCACCTCCCCTCCGTGCTCGGTCACGATGATCTCGGCGGCCCGCTTGAGGGCGAGCGCCCGACGGTTGTAGCCGAGTCCCTGCCATGCGCCCAACAGCCTGCCGAGCGACGCTGAAGCCAGCGACTCGACCGTGGGGAACTCGCGCATGAACACCTCGTACTTGGGCACCACGCGCGTCACCTGCGTCTGTTGAAGCATCACCTCCGAGACGAGCACGTTGTACGGGGCGGTGGTGTGCCTCCAGGGCAGATCGTCGCGACCGTGCTCCTCATAGTGGCGCCAGACGCGGGCGATGAAGTCGGACAGGTCTTGACGCATGTCATCCTCCCAGCCGGTGCGACTCGTCAGCCATCATGCGTTCCGAGGCGATAGTATGGTGGTATGAAGCGCTTCCGCCATAGCGCACGGATCGTGGAGCGGAAGGTCCGGATCGCCACCGCCGTCTGTACCTGCGCCGCCGTGCTCGCTGTCGTGCAAGCAAGTGCGACGACTCCTGCATCTGCGAAGAGCGTGCCGTACTTCGCCCGTGATGCCGCGCAGGAAGCGGTGCTATCGGAGATGGCGCTGGGTCCTGCGGCGATCGAGGCGGAGGGCGTCACGTATCTCGCATACCAGGGCCCCGGGTTCGACCCCTACATCGCCTCATACGAGGCGAGTTCCCAGAGCTGGACCGCTCCTATCCGCATCGGCAGGAATCCGTTGCGTTTGGACGCACACGGGGCTCCGGCGCTCTACCGGGATTCGGCAGGGCGGGTCCACGCGTTCTACGGTGCCCACGGTGGCTCCATATTGCATGCCCGGCAATCGTCGCCGGACCGCTCTTCAGCCTGGAGCACGCAGCCGGCGCTCTGGGGCGGGACGTACCCGCAGGCCGTCTCCTTGGCCGACACGGACCTCATGCTGTTCTACCGCACCTCCGACGGGCACTGGTCATATCGGGTGAGCACAGACGGTGCCGTGACGTTCGGTGGCGAGCAGCGCGTCCTTGCTGCCGACTACCACGCCTACTGGTATGCGAACTACAACGCCGCACCTGATGGGACCGTCCATACCGTGTTCACCTGGCTCGATCGCGACCTCATGCGTGATGGGCGGCTGTTCGTGCGGCGCAACCTCTACTACGCGGTGCGCGACCCCGGCGGCTCGTGGCGCGGCGTAGACGGGACCCGGCTTGCGCTTCCGCTCACGCTCACCGAAGCGGACGCGCACTGCCGGCTCGTCGACTCGGGCGACCGGTTCGTGAACGAGGTCTCGGTACGGACCGATGATGAGGGCGTCCCGTGCGTTCTCTACCTGATCGGCAACGGCAGCGGGCCCGGCGCGTACGAATGGCGTTTCGCCCGGCGTGATGCAAGCGGCTGGCGCGGCACCCGTATCGTCACCACCGACCACTACTTCGACGCGGCAGCGCTCGATCCCCGGGCCGATGGATCGCTCGAGGCGTTCGTGGTCACCGGCGACAGCGACGCTCGCGGCAGTCTGGACTGGGACTACCGCGGTCGCGGAGGACGCATCGAGCGGTGGGTGTCGGACGACCGGGGGCTCACGTGGCAATTCGCCGAGCGGGTGTCGCCCAGCGAACCGCGCATCATCTACTCGGATCCCGTGATCGTCCGCGGAGGAGCCGACACTGCACGGGTGCTCTTCACCGACTGGACCGACGACGAAAGCGACTTCTTCCACCGCATGTTCCTCTGGGGCGAAAGCGGGCTCATCCCTCGCGACACGGCGCTTTCCACCGCGCGCATCGCCGGACGGAACCGTAGCTCGACGGCGATCCAGGTCTCGAGGAGCTCGTTCCCCGAGGGTGCGCGCTCCGTGGTGATAGCCACCGAGGGCGACTTCCCCGACGCGCTCGCGGGAGCGCCGCTGGCCTCCAGCGTGAACGGTCCGATACTGCTTACGCCCGCGAGGTACCTGCCAGATGAGGTTGCCGCCGAGATCGGGCGCCTCGGTGCGAAGAACGCCATAGTCCTCGGAGGAACCGCTGCGGTCTCGGACACCGTCGCTTCGCAGTTGCGCAGCAAGGCGGGGATCACATCGATCGAGCGGGTGGGCGGACACGACCGGTACGAGACGTCGCTTCTCATATCACGCAGAATGCGGGATCGCACCCGGACCATCGCCACCGCCGTGGTGGTGAGCGGCCGCAACTGGCCTGACGCGGTGGCGGCAGCGCCTCTCGCATCGGCGAACGACTGGCCAATCGTACTGGCAGACGGCAACTGGCTGCCCGACGACTCCCGGCGCATACTCTCCGAGTACAGCATCACCTCCACAGTCATCGTTGGACAGCGCGACGTGGTCGGGGGTGTTGTGGAAGCGCGGCTGCCCTCGCCCGTCCGGGTGGGCGGCAACGACCGGTTCGAGACCGCGGCGATGATGGCCGAGTACTCGCTCCGCCACGGGCTCCTCCCCGGGCGCGTGATACTGGCCACAGGCTTCGACTTCCCCGATGCCCTCGCCGCCGGGCCACTCGGCGGACGGGCCCGGGCGCCCGTCCTGCTCGTGCGGCCTACGGGCGCAACACCACCCGCCGAGGCGTATGCCTCGGCGCATCGGGAGGCGCTCGTGGACATCTGGGCAATCGGCGAGACCGACGTGGTGTCGGACAGCGTGCTCGGCTCGATCGGCCGGATCGCCGGGTCGCCCTGACCGCCGTCGTCATCCCTGGTACAGTAATGCGGCATCCTCTGAGCCGAACCAGCGAACGGCACGGCTCGTGCTACTACCCCTGATCGATCCTGACTTCGAGGAACGAGGTGACCAATGACCTCCGAACAGCCAGACGCCCTGCTGCAGATCGAGGATCTGCACGTCTCCGTGGGAGACCGTGAGATCCTGCGAGGCGTCGACCTCACCATACTCGAGGGCGAGACGCATGTGCTTCTCGGCCCCAACGGCGGAGGCAAGTCGACCCTGCTCAACACCATCGTCGGCATGCCCGGCTACCGCATCACCCAGGGGCGCATCCTGTTCAAGGGCGTCGATCTCGACGACATGGAGATCGACGAGCGGGCCCGCATGGGCATCGGCATCGCGTTCCAGCGCCCTCCCGCCGTCCGCGGCGTCAAGCTGCGCCAGGTGATCGGCGTAGCGGCGCAGGGGCAGCTCGACGACGCTGCCATCGGACAGCTCGACGAGGAGCTCAGCCTCGGCCACATGCTCGAGCGTGACGTGAACATGGGCTTCTCCGGCGGCGAGGCGAAGCGGTCGGAGATGGCCCAGCTTCTCGCCCAGATGCCGGATCTCGCGTTGTTCGATGAGCCGGAGAGCGGCGTGGATCTTGACAACATCGCCGTCGTGGGCGCTGCCATGAACGCCCTTCTCAAGGGCGAGGGCCGCATCTCCGAGCGTACGCGCGCCGGCCTGATCATCACGCACACCGGTCATATCCTGGAGTTCGTCAACGCCGACGTGGCGCACGTGCTCTACAACGGCCGGCTCGCCTGTAAGGGCAACCCGCTCGACCTGATCGAAGAGATATCCAGCCACGGTTACGACGCATGTGTGGAGTGCAAACTATGCCAGACATTCAGCTGAGCCCAGCGGCGCTCGAGCGCCTCGAAGAGATCCGTCTGGCGGCAGAGGCCGCCAAGGACAAGCCGGCCGCCCTCGGTCCGGACATCGACATCACACGGTTCACCACGGTCTCCGAGCATGACAGGATCGCCTCGCTCGATTCGCTTCAACGCCAGATCAAGGAAACGGCGTTGATGTCGGGCTTCGACACCGACGAGTCGAACCGCTCGGCGAGCTACTTCCAGCTCGACCGCTCTCCCATCTACGAGCGCGTGGAGAAGGCGTTCGACAACGCCATCGAGATCATGAGCACTCAGGAGGCGCTCGCCCTCTACGGCGACGAGCTGATCGAGAAGTACTGGTGGCGCGCGGTCGACCCTGGCAAGGACAAGTACACGGCGCTCGCGGCGCTCCATCAGACGGAAGGCTACTTCATCCGCGTGAAGGCCGGCCGGAAGGTCGAGAAGCCCATCCAGGCCTGCCTCTTCGTGAGCGAAAGCAATGTGAGCCAGAACGTCCACAACGTCATCGTGGTGGAGGACGGCGCCGAGGCCAACGTGATCACCGGCTGCAACGTCCACACCGACGTGGAGGAAGGCCTCCACGCGGGCATCTCCGAGTTCTACGTAGGCAAGAACGCACACCTCACCTTCACGATGATCCACAACTGGGCCGAGGACTTCAGCGTCCGACCGCGCACGGGGATCGTCGTGGACGAAGACGGCGTCTACGTGAACAACTACGTGCTGCTGAAACCGGTGAAGTCGATCCAGTCGTTCCCGGTGGCCAAGTTGGTGGGCGACCGCTCCAAGGCCGTCTTCAACTCCATCGTCTACGGCATGAAGGACAGCTACATCGACCTCGGGAGCGAGACGCAGCTCATCGGCGAGGACACCCGTTCCGAGGCCGTGGCGCGGACGGTCTCCCTGGATGAGTCCACCGTGTACTCCCGCGGTCGTCTCGTCGGCCGGACGAACTCGTGCAAGGCGCACCTCGACTGTCGTGGCATCGTCCAGTCGGAGCAGTCCACGCAGTGGGCGATCCCGGACCTTGCAAGCGAGGGCGCGCCGGGCGCCGAGCTGAGCCACGAGGCTGCGATCTCTCCCATCGCTGCCGAGGAGATCTACTACCTGATGACGCGCGGCTTGCCCAAGGACGAGGCGGTATCGATGATCACCCGGGGCTTCGTGAACATCGACATCCCCGGTCTGCCGGATGTGCTGCGCAAGCAGATCGACAAGGCGATCGAGGAGACGAGCAAAGAGGCGATGTGACGAGGCGCCTAAGGGCCGTCCCTTGAGACGGCTCGACTTCATCGGTACGTGGCGAAGGCCGTCCCGGCAAGACCGGGACGGCCTTCATCGTGAAGCATCAGCGCCGCCACCCGGGGCCCCCGCCCCCGTGACGTCGCCTGGAGGGTCTACCTGAGCAGACCGGCGATCATCGCAGCATGCACGGCGATCCACACGCCGTTGGCCAGCCATATGGACTTCTGGCGGTGGATCAACCCGTAGAGCGTCCACGCCACCGACATCACGAGACCCATCACCGAAGTGAAGCTCGAGATCCCGGCGGTCTGGTCGAGCGCCCACACGTTGTACAGCTGCGGCGCCATCGCCAGCGGATAGGTCAGTCCAAGCGTGAGCACCATCCGGTCCACATGCGGCTCGATCCTGCCGCTCACATGCTGCGTGGCCCGAGCGGCCCGGGGGCCGATAGCGGCTGCCGCAACCTGTACGGAGCGTGGGTTCAGCACGTTCACAACGGCCTGCGCTGCCCGCAAACCGATCTCGTCCCACCTGATGACTTGCGCACGACGCGCAACCCTTGCCTCCAGCATCTCGCTCGTCCCTGCCTATCTCTCTCGTAGTGGTGGCCCCGCGTGGGCCCACACCCCTTATCGCCCTTCGCGCGACCCGCAACAAGCGCACGAAATCGCCCCGTCTTTGAGCCGTTACCGTTGCGTCATTCACGGGCCGGTGCGCACCGTCGGAGACGGCATGTGGATGAAGCCCCGCGCGGCCGGACAACCCCCGCTGTTCGACCGCTTGCACACGAACTCTGGACATTTCCTGAAGGTTGCTTAATAATCGGTGAGTCACATCAAGGGGGTGTGAAGCGTGGTCCGCAAGGAGACCTGTCCCGTGTGCCGGGGCAACAAGGTCATCACCGTGGAGTCGAGAGCGGGAGCAGGTAACTGGCGCCCGTGTCACGGCTGCAACGGAGCCGGATACCGCGTGCGCGTGACCCCGGGCGGCGGACTACCCGCGCGGCACTGATCGTGGGAGCGTCGGCTGACAAGGATTACTGACGACGGACTGCCCGAGCCGGCTTCCGGAACGGCCTCCCAACAGGGGGGCCGTTCTCTTCATCAGCCGAAGTAGATGTAGTAGCGGCAATGCCGCTTGTTGGGGCAGTCGTCAGGGACGGTGCTGGCCGTGTACAGCCAGCGCGTTCCCTCCACGAAGCACGTGCACTCCACCCGCCAGTCTTCCTTCTTCACGCGAGTGTTGTACCGGTCCTCGTCGTCGAGTTGCTCGCGCCAGTAGAAGCACTTGCCCCGTATGGGTGAGAACGCGTCCACATCTGCCCCTTGGCCCCACCTACTGCCGTCGCGGCGTCACCGGTGGTAGGTCGATCCGATTATGCCCCTTGAGTTCCGTGATGCTGAAGACGCCGTTCATCAGAAGGATTCCCTGGATGGTGCCGATCCATCGGTAGGCCTTGGCGAAGCGTCCGGCTCGTAGGAACAGCCGGGTCTGCTTGCACATCCACAGCGCGTGGTTCAGGGTGTCGAACTTGGGAGTCTCCAGCCGGCAAGCGCCGATGTGTGAGTCCACGTCCTTGTACGGTACGGAACGATATCCCAGCTCGGTGAGCGTCTTGCAGTAGAAGTCGATCATCCTGTGCGCGTGCTCGGTCGTGAAGTCGTCATCGAACCCACGGGGTTCTTCTTTGGCAGGCACCGGGACCACCCTCTTCCATAAGCCATGATGACTCACGGAGTGGGGCGGCGCAATCGCGATGAGGACACTCGCCTGATACCATGCGGCGGTGACGCCAAGGCCCCCGGGCGCCCTCAGCTCGCGGCGCAGAACCGCTCGGGCGGGGGGCCGCACGGTACGACACCGGTGTCGTTCAGGAGCACCTTCTCGTGCGCGGGCAGCATCTCCCGCTCGTGATCACGGAGATCGTTGGAGGTGGCGAGCGTCTCCCGCATCATCACGAGCAGCAGGTACCGTCCCCGTGGGGTCAGAGTGACCCAGCGCTCGTCATTGACGTCGATGCCTCCGGACAGTCTCATGAAGGTCATCTCCAGCGGCAACGCACGTTCGATCGGCACCCCGAAGTCGGCCTTGAAGCGCTGCTTGTCCAGACGGAGACCGAAGAGCTCGGTCACGAACCTGTACCGCATGCGACCGAGGGTGTCGTACGGCTTGCCGGCCTTGGCGATGGCGCTCCGGCCTTCCTGGATCCGGGAACGATATCCGTCGAGCGAGAAGGTGTTGTTGTAGAGACGCCCGCCGACGTACGACATGGCGCCCGAGCCGAGGCCCACGTACTCCTCGTAGTCGACGATGTACTCGTCGATCATGCCGCCCTTGTCGCGCGAGAACGTCCACGCCGAGGCCGGCTCGAACTCCGGGGCGAGCCCGTCGCACACGACCCGGTAGTACTCGGCCTCGCGGGCATAATCCATGGCGCCGATCGTCCTCGCGAGTTCCTTGCGGTTCTTCGGCGAGGCCATCAGCGGGTAGAAGGTGGTCTGGTTGGCGCCGGTGAGCTTCACCCTCGCGACATCCTTCTCCAGCATCGCGAGCGTCTGGCTCGGGAAGTTGAACATCATGTCCACGTTCAGCGAGTGGAACTTGCCCGCGGCATACGCCACGCGCTCGAACACCGCATCGCCGCAGCCGTACTTGTCATAGCGCGCCATCTGGTTGAGCAGGCTGTCGTCGAAGCTCTGTACCCCCACGCTGAACCGCTGCACGCGGTCTTTGAGCGCCGAGATGGTCTCGTCGGTGATGTGGTTGGGGCTCGACTCGGCAGAGACCTCCCCGATCTGCGGGTAGAGCGACCGCGCAAGATCGATCGTCGTGCAGAGCTCGTCCACCAGGATCGTGGGGGTGCCGCCGCCGATGTAGAGCGCCCGGAAGTCGAACCCGCGCTCTGCTGAGCGCTCGAGCTCCGTCCTCAGCGTTGTGAAGTAGGAGCGGGCACGGTCCTCGCCGTAAAGGAACCTGTTGAACGAGCAGTACGGGCACAGCCGCTCGCAGAACGGGATGTGGATGTACAGCGAGTACTGCCGGCCAGGCTCCGGATCCGGGAGCTGGGCGATATCCACCGGCTCCTGGCTCATGTAGCCGCGGTTGAGCACGCGCAGGGCGCCGGTGAGCAGGCGTTCAGACAGCATGTATGACACGTCCTAACGAGCGAACGGCAGCGTAGACGCCGATTGGATACTACCTATCCTGTATACGACGCGGAACGTACAGAACCTTCAACTCTACGCGTGCCGGCGCGCGCTTCGACGCAGTATACGCGAAGCCGATCCCGCCGCGCAGGGCCAGCGAGACACCACGCGCGAGGCCCCGGATGCGGCGATGGCCCCAGCCGCCAGGACCGGAGCCATCGTGATGATCGGTGGTGCGGGTGAAAGGAGTTGAACCTTCACGGGGTTGCCCCCACATGGACCTGAACCATGCGCGTCTGCCATTCCGCCACACCCGCAATTCCAGCAGGTAGGCATGGTATCACATGGGGGAGACTGCGGGAACCAGGCATCGCAGGGCCCGCGCGCACGCAACCGTGCACCTCCCATGATCGCGCCACGCGACAGGAGACCGGCCACAGACGCAGTATTAAGGATGCATAATGGTCCGCCCTTTGCTTCCTCACGTCTCACAGCACTACGCTCACATCAAGTCGACCAAGGCATGACATGTCCCGCTCGCTCGTATTGATGATCGCCATCGCGGCCGCGCTCGTTACCCCGGGCGCGGCATACGCGTATCCCGGCGACTCTACGGATCCCTCGCGCACGGACTGCGTCGACTGTCACGGAGCCTCCGAGACGGACATCCTCGAGCCCGGCGGCGACCCCGCCTTGCTGGCCGCAACCCGAAAGGGGCCACACGGGGGCTATACGCCCGGAACGACCAAGTGCCTCACCTGCCACGTCACGCACCAGGCGGTCAGCAGCGAGAACCTGCTGCCTGAGCAGACCGTGAGCGACATGTGCACCTCCTGCCACGACGGCACCGGCGGGGCTGCTGTGTACGGAGTCATCAAGGCCCGGACAGGACAGGACCCGGGGGCCACCCACCGCATCAACACCACGGACGTCGTCCCCGGTGGGGCGAGCGACGGCGGAGCCACCTCCAGGTCGTTCATGGGCCCCAACGGGACGCTCACCTGCATCGACTGCCACTCGGCACACGACTCACAGACCGTCGACCCCTTCCTCGGCGATCGGTTGCGCGCGTCCGAGACCAGCGACACCGGTATCGGCATCCCAACGAACCGCCTGCTCCGCCAGCAGCCGTCCGGCGCGGACGTGTCTGTTGAAGCGTACGGAGTGGGGTGGTGCGCATCGTGCCACGAGGGCCGCCTGCTGCAGCACGCCGAGGGTTCGGGCGTGATCGAAGAGCATCCCGTCGCCCAGGACGACACGTACACCTACGCGAGCACCCCGGTTGTGACGGGCGTCGGCTCGGCTGAGACGGAGCTCGGCAGTCTCGGCCAGAGCAATCGCGGTTACGTCATGCCGGGGCCGGATGTCACCGAGCCGACCCTCAAGACACCGCTGCAAGAGGGGCGCGGGCCGCTCTGCCAACAGTGCCACGAGGACGCCCGTGACGTAGGGCCGTCGGGCCGTCGCACTAACCCGGCGTTGACAGCAGCGGGTCAGGAGTTCCGGGTGACCGCCTACGGTGAGGACGCCAGCCCGTACGACAACCCCCGCTTCCAGGTCTTCCCGCACGAGAGCGAGAACGCGAGCTTCCTCGTCCGCGCGCCGGAACCCGCCGAGCCGTACAGCCTCTGTCTGAACTGCCATTCCCTGCGGCATGACGCCGTGCCCGGGAGCGGCGATGTGATGATATTCGAACCGGGGCAGCATGACGACGCGCTGATCGGATTCCCCACGGAGCCCTACGTGGTGTACGTCGACTGCACCATCTGTCACACGACGGACCTGAACGCCGTCCACGCGCAACAGTGCCTGGCGTGCCACACGACCCCGTACGACACGCTGGGCTCGTGGGACAACAGCTGCCAGCAGGGCGGCTGCCATGTCACCATCCATGACGGCGTGGCCGAGGCGCATGACCCCTGGGCGGACTCCTACGGGGGCGGGCAGTGCGGTCTGTGTCACACCTCAGGTATCGGCCCACCCAATCAGTCCAAGTGCGCCAACTGCCACACCTTGTACAGCGCCAGCGACACCACGGCGCCCGTGACCTCGTCGGACGCCATCGCGAGCTACGTCGGCGCCGCGTTCATCGAGTTCTCCATCACGGACAGCGGCAAGGTGGGCGTCGGGACGACGTTCTACCGCCTCGACGGCGGCGACACGGAGGTAGGCGGCAGCCTTACCATCACGACACCCGGCGCGCATACGCTGGAGTTCTGGTCGGTGGATCAGGCGGGCAACGTCGAATCACCGGTGAAGACCGCCAGCTTCACGATCGCCGAGGACACCACACCGCCGGTGACCACATCCAACGCCGTCGCTGGCGACACGTACTACTACAACACCGTGTACATCACGCTGACGGCGACCGACGCGAGCTCCCTCGGAGCCAAGACCACGTACTACTCACTGGACGATGGCCCGGTGCAGACGGGGTCCCGCGTGACGGTCCTCGCTCCGAGCGGCAGCTTCCCACACACGCTCGAGTTCTGGTCGGAAGACTGGTCCGGCAACGTGGAGGCCACGAACACCGTGAGCTTCACCGTCGTGGGTGGGAGCGGGACCGTCCGCTTCAACACGGGCACGCTCGCACCTGACGAATGGGTCGAGTGGCAGGTGTGGCGCGGCGCTCCCAGCGGCGACCCCCACTGGACCGTCCTCCATGAGTATCCGTTCAGCGGCTACGGCGACCTCTCTCTCCCGGTGAGCGGCACCGACTACTACGTGCGCGAGGCCTGGGGTACCGCCACCGAGCCGTACGACGAGCACAACTGGGGCTACTACCCGATCCGCACCCCGGATACGTTCATCCAGATCCCGTAGCGCGCGCGTTCGATGCGCCGCGGCCGATTGCCGCGTCCGTCGGGCAGCGATACCCTCAGGCGCGGGGGCAACCCCTCGCCGGTTTCCCTATCAGTGAGGATGTGAGGCGCACATGAGGCAGTGGATGGAATCCCACCCGCGGGTGGTCAGCGTGCTCTTGTGGCTGATCGCGATCGTCATCACCGGGTTCTACGTGCTCTATGAGAACGACCCGTACGACCCGCTCGCAGGTGAATTGGCGCTGAGCGACGGCGAGGTCGTGGAGTATGAGTTCATCCGCAGCCGGGTGCTTGATGAGGAGCTGGCGATTGGTGTCGACGCCCCGGAGGGCACCACAGGCTACGTCGAGTACTGGCGGGTGAACTCGGACGATGAGCCGCAGGTCGTGGACATGGAGATCCAGACCGTTGAGCTCGAGAGTATGGGCGACACCGAAGAGGTCGAGCTCCTTGCCGCCAGACTGCCCGGACTCAGTGAGATGGCCGGCAAGTACGCGTACTTCGTGCACCTCCAGTACGATGGCGAGAACTACGTGATCGACGACGGCGCCGGCGAGGCGATCGTATCGCGGTATCGCGGCGACATGCCGATGTTGACGGTCGTCCTGCCGCATGTGGTGACGATAATGCTGTCCATGTTGTTTGGCATCCGCGCCGCGCTCGAGGCGCTCAGGCCCGGGGGCAAGCCGCGCTGGATGATGTGGGCAGCACTGATCACGCTCCTTCTGGGCGGCTTCATCTTCGGCCCGATCATGCAGAAGTACGCGTTCGGTGTGTACTGGGCCGGCATACCGCTGGGCTGGGACCTCACGGACAACAAGGTCACGATAGAACTCGTTCTGTGGCTCGTGGCGGTCTTCTTTAACACCGGAAGCCGCAAGGACGGCCCGTGGGCGCGTCGCACGATTGTGATCGCCGGACTCGTCACGTTCATCGTGTACATGATCCCGCACAGCCTGCTTGGCTCGGGATATGACTATACGGCGGGCGAAGCGCTTACCGAGTAGATGTGCGGCCTCCAGGCCGAACATGAGACTTGTCGGGCAAGGCACGATGCTTGCTGCGTACCGGCGTCCGACACGGTAGGCGTATGCGTCACCCCCGGGTTGCGCCCGCTCTCCAGACGTGTACGGTAGAGTGTGATTCAGAACGGTATGTTTTCGATCGACAGGAGATTCCCTCGTGAAACCAGAGAACGGCGACACCGTCCGCGTGCACTACACGGGCACGCTCGAAGACGGCACCGAGTTCGACACCAGCCGCGGTCGCGACCCGCTCACGTTCACCATCGGTGAGCACACGGTCATCCCCGGGTTCGAGACAGCGGTCGCGGACCTTGAGGAGGGCGACACCGCCAAGGTCACGATTCCCGCCGTCGATGCCTACGGTGAGCGCATCGAAGAGGCGAAGCAGCAGGTCCCGGTCGAGGCCTTCGAGAGCGGGCTCCCGCAGGTGGGCTGGGGCGTGGAGCTCCAGGGCCCCGACGGCCAGCGCGTGAACGCGATGGTGGCCGAGGTGGCCGAGGAGTTCGTCGTGCTCGACTTCAACCACCCGCTCGCCGGTCAGGACCTCACGTTCGACCTCGAGCTCGTCAAGATCGTCAAAGAGTAGCGTCACGCGTCGAAAGGGCGGGGCCTCAGGCTCCGCCCTTTTGCACGCCCTTCCGCAGTCGCCCCTTCGCCGGTGACGTACAATCGCTCTAGTCGCGACACAGGAGCGCCGTGGAGGAGCAGTCCATACTCGACCGGTACCGCCCGCTCGCCGACCTGGGGTCCGGCGGCCATGGCTCCGTGGTGCTCGCCTTCGACACCCGGATGGCCCGCCGTGTGGCCATCAAGCGCCTGCCGCTCCCCCTCGACCGCTCGGGACGCCCCCTCACCCGCACGGGCCTGGCCGAGGCGCGTACGGCAGCGCTCCTCAACCACCCCGCCATCGTCACGGTGCATGAATGGGACCTCGACGAGGCGGACGCCTACATCGTCATGGAGGACATCGACGGCGCCTCATTGGCCGAGATCCTGGACCAGCGCCAGGCTCCGCTCGACCCCGACGAAGCGGCTGCGGTGCTAGAGTCGGTCGGATCCGCGCTCCGGTACGCCCACGCCAACGGCGTGCTCCATCTCGACATCAAGCCCGGCAACGTGCTCATCACGCGTGACGGCCGCCCAAAGGTCGCCGACTTCGGTATCGCCGCTCTCACGGATGCCCACGGCGGCGCCGCGGGCACTGCCGGCACGATCGGATACATGCCGCCCGAGCAGATCCGCGGCGAGCGGCTCGATGAGCGCACGGATGTGTGGGCGCTGGCATCCCTGATGTACGAGGTGCTCACCAACGCCTGCCCGTTCGACTCGGACACCCCCGAGGGATCGCTGTTCAAGATCGAGGTGGCCGAGGTTCCCGCTCCGTCGGATTTCGCCCCGTGGATCCCCGACGCCGCTTCCGACGTGTTGCTCGCGGCGCTGTCACCCGACCCGGATGAACGCCACGACTCGGTGGAGGCGTTCATCGATGCACTGTCGCTCCACCTCGGCGAAGCGGCGACCGGGCGCGAGATGCTCGCCGCCTATCTCGACGATGCGCTGGGGGATGAGCTCGCTTTCGAGGGCGAGTACGCAGGCGGCGGCGTGTGGTACGCCCTCGCTCCCTACTCCGGCTGGCTGCTCAGGGGTTCCGCGGCCTTCGTATCCGGATGGCTCGCGTGGGCAGGCGTGAGCGCGATGCTGCCGCGCTCCGGCGCTGGTGCGGCATCGGCGGCCATCGCGGGTCTGGCGGGCGCTCTCGCCCCCGGGCTCGGGCTCGCCCTGGGAGGTGTGGCCATCTCCGTCGGTCTCGGCATCATGGCCGAGTGGTGGATCGGGCTGGCGGCGTTCGCTCTGGTGCTGGCCTGGTGGTTGACGACGGCACGGCTTGGCGAGGGGGATTCATTGCTTCCGGCGGTGACTCCCGTGATAGGGATCGCGCGGTGCGCACCGTTCGCGCCGCTCATCGCAGGATTCGTCTACAGGCCCGCACGAGCCGCCCTTGCCGGAGGGCTGTCCGCGATCACGACCATCTTGGTGGCTGCGGCCACGGGCGGCGCTCGCCCGCTGCTCCTGCCCGGCTGGCAGTGGCTGCTCACGCCATGGCGCTCGGGCGTCGGGACGGATGCATTCCTGGAGAGTCTCGCCGACCCGGGCCTGATCCTCATCCCTGTGTCGTGGGCGCTTGCGGCGGCGCTGTGCTCGCTGGCCTGCGGCCGCGGCAGCCGCCTGTGGGCGCTGGCGGGCGTTGCGGCGGGACTCGCCGTCATGGCAGGTTCGTTCGCCGTGTGGGATCTGCTGGCCCAGGACGGGACGATGCTCGCCCTCGCGGCCATCGACCTCGGCGTGTCGGCCGCGCTCATGGCGGCCGTTGTGGCCGCCGGCTCTCCTCCGCCGCGCGACGACTGAAGCGAGAGCGTCCGAGACCGCTGCAGACGCGTCAGGCTGCTGCGCTTGTCAACGGCCAGCTGACGCTCTTGGCCGCCCTCCGCACAGCCCCTGGTATCATGAGGGGTCCGCACAGACCCCGACCACGGCGCAGGTAGATGGGTATCCTCTCCGATTTCGAAGACCGGATCGGCGGCGCGATCGAGGGCATGTTCGCGGGAGCGTTCCGCTCCCCTGTGCAGCCCGTCGAGCTCGCGAGGGCCCTCGCGCGGGCTGCCGACGACGGGCGTACCCTCGGTGTAGGAACGGTCTACGCTCCCACCGCGTACACCATCGCGCTCTCCCGTGAGGACCACGATCAGCTCGGCTCGTTCCGCGCCACGCTCGGCGGGGAGCTCGCCACCTATGTGACCGATCACGCCCGCGAGCGCGGTTATCACCTGCGCACGCGCCCGAGCGTCTCGTTCGTCGTGCACGACGACCTGCGACTGGGACGCTTCCGCGTGAGCGCGTCGCTCACCGAGGAGCCCGAGCCTGCCGTCAGCGCCGCCAGGCCGGGTCCGGCCGGGAGTGATGGAGGCGCCGGTCTCGCCACCGTCACCATGAGCGATCTCGGGCACGACGTCGTCCTGAGCGGAGACGAAGTGACCGTGGGTCGTCTGGCCGAGTGTCAGATCCATATCGCCGACGTCAATGTCTCACGGCGTCATGCCGCGTTCATGCGCCTCGACGAGGGCTGGGCCATCGTCGATCTGGGCTCCACCAACGGCACGCGCGTCAACGGCGAACCGGTGGAGCGTCGGCGGCTGCACGACGGGGACGTCATCGAGATCGGTCTCGTCCGTCTCGTGTACCACGAGCCGAGGGGGTGAGTCATGGTCGACATCGTCCTGCTGTTCGGGCGGATCGTGCTGATCGGACTTCTCTACCTCTTCCTGCTCGCCGCTATCAGATCGGGCATCGGCAAGGTGAGGGGCGGCGTGCGTCGACCTGCGAGCGGGCTGGCGCTGCGTGTGACCCGGGGGCCGCGTGAGATCACCGGCGTCACGGTGCCGCTCAGCGGGCCGGTCCTCATCGGCCGCTCCGCCGACGCGGACCTCGTGATCGCTGACGACTTCGTGTCGTCCACCCATGCGCGGGTCGTCGTGTCGGACAACGGCTTCATCATCGAGGACCTCGACTCCACCAACGGGACGGTCGTCAACGGTCAGCCGGTCACCCGGCCGATGCCGCTGTCGGCAGGCGACGCGATCGAGCTCGGCCGCAACCGGATCGAGGTGGTGAGGCTGTGAGCGCGCAGGGCGAGTCGCGATACGCGGGTGACAGTCACGTCGGCAAGGTGCGGTCGGTGAACGAGGACGCGTTCCTGCTCGCTCCCCCGCTGTTCGCGGTCGCCGACGGGCTGGGCGGTCATCAGGCCGGCGAAGTGGCCAGCTCGCTCGCCATCGACACGCTGCTCGAAGCGGCGCCGCGCTCCGGCGACCTCAAGGCCCTCGGTCGCGCGGTGCGGCAGGCGAACTCGGCGGTGATAGACGCCGCCACGTCCGGTCGTGGCCGTTCCGGCATGGGCACGACGCTCACGGCTGCGATGGTCGAGGGCACGCATCTGACAGTCGCCCACGTAGGCGACAGCCGCGCGTATCTGCTGCATCTCGGGACCCTCGAGCAGCTCACCCAGGACCACTCCATGGTGGCCGACCTGGTTCGACAGGGGCGCATCACCGCCGAGGAGTCACGTTCACACCCCAATCGGAGCGTCATCACCCGGGCGCTCGGGTCAGACCCCAATATGCTCGCCGACACCTTCGAGGCCGAGGCGGCAGCCGGAGACCGGCTGCTGCTCACAACAGACGGCCTCACATCGATGGTGCGTGACGAGGACATCGAGCACGTGTTGGCCACTGCCCCCACCCCATCCGTGGCCGTGCGCGAACTCATCGACAGCGCCCTGGAGGCGGGCGGGCAGGACAACATCACCGTCGTGGTCGTGGACATCGGAACGCGACCCCGCCGCGCGGGGGGCGCCCCCGGCGCTCGCCGGTGGGGCGTGCGGCTCCTGTGGCTGCTTGCGGCGCTCGCGGTGGTGGGCGGAGCGGCGTGGGTGGCCGACTCATACGCACGCTCGAAAGCGTACGTGATCGACGAGGGTGGTTACGTGGCCATCTACGAGGGCGTGCCGGGCACGTTCGCCGGCCTCAGCCTTCACGAGCGTTCCGAGGTCACCACCATACCGGTGAGCGCCCTGAGCCCGATCATGGCGGCGCGGCTGTCCACAGGCATCCAGCTTGACGGGATCGCCGAGGCGCGCGACCTCGTGCAGACCTACCGGGCGCTGGCGGAAGAGACCTCCGCGACGACGGCCCCGTAACCGGTCATGAAGAGCAGGCGCGACACCGAACTCTTCCTGCTTCTCGCCGCCGCCCCTGCGGTCGTGGTGCTGTTCGCCCTGGTGAAGGGGTCGGCGGGCGGCACCGTGGCGATAGGCGACCTCCTCGTGCCGCTGGGCCTCTTCGCCTGCTTCCTCGCCGCGCATGTGGCCGCCCGCTTCCTGGCCCGGGGCGCCGATCCGGCGCTCATGCCCATCGCGTTCCTGCTCACCGGGATCGGGCTCGCGACGATCACGCGGCTCGATCCCGAGCTTGCCGGCAGCCAGGTCCTCTGGGTCCTGGCGGGTATCGCCGCACTCGTCGCCACGCTTGCCGTCGTCCCGTCGCTCGAGCGCCTGGGCCGCTACAAGTACACGATCGCACTCGCGGGCATCGTGTTGCTCGTGCTGCCCGCCCTCGTCGGCGTGGAGGTCAACGGCGCCAAGCTGTGGCTCCGGTTCGCGGGGTTCTCGTTCCAGCCTGCCGAGGTGGCCAAGATCCTGATCGTCGTGTTCCTCGGCGCCTACCTTGCCGAGAAGCGCGAGGTCTTGTCGGTGGCCACCACGCGGGTCCTTGGCGTGTGGCTCCCGCCGGCGAAACACCTGGGGCCGCTGCTGATGATGTGGGCGATCAGCCTCGTCGTCCTCGTTGCCGAGAAGGACCTGGGTTCGAGCCTGCTCTTCTTCGGGACGTTCCTGGTGATGCTCTACGCGGGAACGGGCAGGCCCGCTTACGTCCTCACCGGCCTCGGGCTCTTCGCGGCGGGAGCATCGGCGGCATACATGATGTTCGCGCATGTCCAGCAGCGGGTCGCCATCTGGCTCGACCCCTTCGCCGACGCTGCGGGTCGTGGTTACCAGCTGGTGCAGTCGCTGTTCGCGCTCGCCGACGGCGGCGTCATCGGGCTCGGCATCGGACGCGGCCTGCCCGGTCGCATCCCCTTCGTGGAGACCGACTTCATCTTCACCGCCGTGGCCGAGGAGCTCGGGCTGCTCGGCGGCGCCGCGCTGATCATCGCGTATCTGGTGTTCTGCATGCGGGGACTCGCCACCGCGACACGCGCGCGCTCGGACGCCGCGGCGATCATGGCCACGGGCCTGGTGGCCACCCTCGGCCTCCAGGCGTTCGTGATCGTGGGCGGCGTGACCCGGCTGATCCCGCTGACCGGCATCACTCTGCCGTTCGTGAGCTATGGTGGCAGCTCGCTGCTCTCCAACTTCATCCTCCTCGGACTGCTGATGCGTGCCGGCGACGCGGGCACCGGCAGCGAGACGGAGATCGCGGTGACCGGCGGCGCCGGGTTGCTCGGCCGCCTCGCGCTCACCCGGCGGCTCACCGGTGTGGCGGGCTTCCTGGCCGTGCTCATGGTTGCGCTCGTCGTCAACCTCACCTACGTGCAGGTCGTGGCCGCCGCCGACCTCAAGACCGACCCTGCGAACACCCGTGGCCTCACGGCCGAGCTGAAGCAGGAGCGGGGCGCCATCATCACATCCGACGGCGTGGTCCTGGCCAGATCTGTGAAGGACGGTTCCGTGTACGTCCGGGAATACCCGCAGGGCACGAGTGCGGCTCACGTGCTCGGCTACTACAGCATCCGATACGGGCGCGCGGGGATCGAGGCCACCGCCAACGAGGCCCTTGCCGGCAAGCGCGATTTCGCCACCTTCGCGGACATGATCGAGGCGGCCGCGGGCACGCCCGTGGCCGGGAACGACGTGCGACTCACGATCGACTCACGCGTGCAGGCGGCCGCTGAGACTGCCCTCGGGGACCGGCGGGGCGCCTGCGTGGCGATCGACCCCTCCACCGGGGCGGTGCTCGCATACGCGTCGAACCCCGCATACGACCCGGCCGCGATCGATGAGGAGTGGGAACGGCTTTCGAGCGACGGGAGCGGGGCGCCTCTCCTCGACCGCTCCGGGTCGAGCCTGTACCCACCTGGATCGACATTCAAGGTCGTCACGCTCTCGGCAGCCCTCGAAAGCGGCATGGCGAGCCTCGACACCACATACACGGGTCCCGCACGTATCGACATAGGCGGCGCCCCCGTGACCAACTACGGAGGCAGCTCGTACGGCGCCATCGACCTCCGCAAAGCGACCGCGAGCTCGGTCAACACGGTGTTCGGGCAGCTCGCCCACGATATCGGCGCAAGCGTGCTCGTGGACCAGTGCGAGGAGTTCGGCATCGGCTCCAACGTGCCGTTCGACCTGCCCGTGGCCAGATCGCTCATGCCGGACCCGCAGGAGATGACCGTGTGGGAGACGGCATGGGCGGGCGTGGGACAGCCCGTGGGCGAGCACGAGAGCCCGCCCGGGCCCCAGGTGACGCCGCTGCAGATGGCGCTCGTGACGGCCGGCATCGGCAACGACGGAACGGTGATGCGCCCCTATCTCGTCGACGCCATAACCGACCGCTCGGGACGGATCATCACACGCACCACACCCCGGCCCTGGACGCAGGCGCTCGACCCCCAGACCGCCGCCCGGGTCACTGAGGCGATGGTGGGCGTGGTGAGGTCCGGGTCGGGAGGGCGCGCCGCACTCGACGGCGTGACGGTGGCCGGCAAGACCGGCACCGCCGAGGCCGGCAAGTCGGTGGAGACGCACGCCTGGTTCATCGCCTTCGCGCCGGCCGAGGAACCACGGGTCGCGGTGGTTATCATCCTCGAGAACTCGGGGGTAGGCGGCAGTGTGGCGGCTCCGGCGGCACGAGGTGTACTGGAGGCGGCGATCTCGGCAGGATACCGGTAGCGAAGGCGCTCTTGGCGGCCACGGAGACGGCGGCCGGAGGACGCGCGTAGGGCGCTTGTCGGGACACGATGAGCGCAACGGCCTGATGAAGTAGAATGTCATGGATCGCCGATAGCGGCCTCGGGGCCTGGAGGGTGTGGAGTCACTGGTGGAAGATCTCATATTCGGACGCAGATACAAGGTGACGGAGAAGATCGGGTCGGGCGGCATGGCCGACGTGTTCAAGGCCGTCGACGAGGTCCTCGGCCGCACCGTCGCGGTCAAGGTGCTGCATGCCCGGTATGCGTCAGACCCCAACTTCGTGGCCCGTTTCCGCCAGGAGGCGCAGGCCGCCGCCAACCTGTCACACCCCAACATCGTGAACATGTACGACTGGGGCCGCGACGGTGACACGTACTACATCGTCATGGAGTACGTGAAGGGCACCGATCTCAAATCGCTGGTGAGCAGGCAGGGTCCGCTCGACCCGCACAAGGTGGCCGAGTATGGCGCCCAGGTGTGCGGTGCGCTCACGGTGGCGCATGGATACGACATCATCCACCGCGACATCAAGCCGCACAACATCGTCCTCACGCCCGACGGCACGATCAAGGTGATGGACTTCGGCATCGCCCGCGCCGGCAACACCACCATGACACAGACGGGCTCCGTGCTCGGCACGGCCCAGTACATCAGCCCGGAGCAGGCGCAGGGGAAGCCGCTCACGCCCGCCTCGGACCTCTACTCGCTCGGCGTGACGCTCTACGAGCTCGCGACCGGCACCCTGCCCTTCGACGGCGACACCCCGGTGGCGACCGCGCTCAAGCAGGTGAACGACGAGCCGGTGCCGCCGCGTCAGGTGCGTGCGGCGGTCCCTCCGGCGCTCGAGGCGGTCATCCTGCGATCGCTGCGCAAGAACCCCGCCGATCGCTATGCGTCGGCCAGCGAGATGCGTGACGACCTGCGGCGTGTCGCCGGCGGTCAGTCGGCCGTGGGCGGCATCTACGGCGGGGCTGCGGCGGCGGACCAGACGAGCGTGCTGCCGCCGGTGGAGAACTCGGCGAGCTCTCGCCCCACCGGCTCGCCGCGCATGCAGCCGGTGCCCGAGCGACGCATGAGCCCCTGGGCGTGGGTCGCGCTCGTAGCCGTCCTCATCGCCGCCGGCCTTGGCGTGGCGTTCGCGCTGGGCGCCTTCGATGGCGGCGGCGTGGTCGTTCCCACGCTCTCCGGACTCACGGAGGAGCAGGCGGCCGCGGAGCTCGAGACCGCAGGCCTCACGCTTGGGGTGGTGGGTACCGAGAACAGCGACACGGTCGCGATAGGCATGATCATCAGCCAGGATCCGCCGGCCGGCGAGCAAGTCGAGCCCGGGACCGCCGTCAACATCGTGGTGTCGCTCGGGGTTGCCGAGGTCGCCGTGCCCGATCTCACCGAGATGTCCGAGCAGACCGCCATAGACATGCTGAAGGCGTCAGACGATCTCGAGTACGATAGGACGCGCGACGAGAACAACGCCGAGATCGAGAAGGGTCTCGTGATACGGACCGAGCCGGCTGCCGGTGCGACCGTGCCCAAGGGCACCAGCGTGGTCCTGTATGTCTCGGCCGGTGTCGAGCAGGTGGAGGTGCCGGATGTGACCGGCAAGACGGTCGCCAACGCCACCGCCGAGCTTGAAGGCATCGGGCTTAACGTGAAGACCACCGAGTCGTTCAGCGACACCGTGGCCAAGGGCAGCGTGATCTCACAAAGCCCCGACGCGAACGTCGTGCTCAAGGCAGGGAGCACGGTGACGCTCGAGGTCTCCAAGGGTCCCGAGGTCATCATCGTGCCCGACGTCCGGACCATGAACGAGGCGGACGCCAAGAAGGCGCTCACCGATGCCGGCCTCACGCCCAAGGTGGTCTACGTGAGCAGCCCGGACGACGGGATCGTGATCAACCAGTTCCCGATCCCCGGTTCGTCGGCGTCCCGTGGCGACCAAGTTGAGATCGAGGTGGGCAAGCTGCCTGACGGCGACGGCGGCGAAGAGGATCCCGAGACGCCCTAAGGGCCGGGGACCCGCTCAGCCGCGAGACCACGCCGACTCGAGGGTGTCGATCACCTCGTCGTCCGACGTCTGGTCGAACCGCTCATAATACTGCCCTACCGCACGGAACCTCGGATCGACCCAGACGACCACCACCTCGTCCGCCATCCCCTGCAACAGCTCCTCGGCTGCAGGAGAGGCCACGGGGGCTGCCACCGTCACCCGTGACGCCTGCCGTCGCTTGAGCGACTGCACAGCTGCTGCCACCGTCAGTCCCGTAGCGACACCATCGTCCACGAGCACGACGTGCCGGCCGACGATCAGTGGAAGCGGCCGGTCCTTGCGGTACGTCGCAAGCCGCCGGGCTATCTCGACGCGGGCGGCCTCGGCGGCGCGATGGACGTACGCTTCGTCCGCCCAGGCGGTGGCGTTACCCACCACAGCGCCGTCGGCATCCACCGCCGCGATGGCGTACTCGGGATCGCCCGGCGCACCCATCTTGCGCACCACCTCGCAGTCGAGTTCGAGTCCGAGCGCCCGGGCCACCTCATCGGCAACGATCACTCCTCCCCGCGGTATGCCCAGCACGAGCGCGTCGTGGCCGATCCGTCCCTCCAGGACCGCCGCGAGGCGGCGGCCCGCGTCTCTGCGATCGACGAACATCTCTCCCACCTCCGATGCACGACCATGCCCCACTCGCTGTATTCCCACCTCAGCCCGTGCGGTCTCCGGTCGTCCGACAGGGACGGTATGATGGTGGGAGGAGGTGGCGATATGCTGACTGGGATAACGGACACCGTGCAACTCGCCAACGGCGTGAAGATGCCCCGTCTCGGGCTGGGGACGTACAGGTCTGCCGAGGGCGGGGACGTGGAGCGATCAGTGCTGGCCGCCCTCGAGCTGGGCTATCGCGGCATCGACACCGCGTCGCTCTACGGCAACGAAGCGGGGATCGGCAAGGCCATCGCCGAGAGCTCGATACCCCGCGCCGGGGTCTTTCTCGCGAGCAAGGTGTGGAACGACGAGCAGGGGTACGCATCCACGATCGAGGCGTTCGAGCGCAGCCTGGACCGCCTCGGCACCGACTACCTGGACCTCTACCTCGTCCACTGGCCCCGCGAGGAGACGCCCGAGACCTGGCGGGCCATGGAGAAGCTCTACTCGGAGGGGCTCGTGCGCGCCATCGGCGTGTGCAACCACCTCGAGCACCATCTGGAGTCGCTCATCGCGAGTGCGGAGACGGCGCCGATGGTCAACCAATACGAGTTCCACCCATGGCTCCAGCAGCCGTCAGTGCGACGCTACTGCCAGGAGCGCGGGATCGTGGTGCAAGCGTGGGCGCCGATCATGAAGGGTCGCGTCGGCGAGGTGCCCGAGCTCGTGGCGATCGGCGAGCGTCATGGGAAGAGCCCCGCACAGGTGGCGATCAGGTGGCTGCTCCAGCATGACGTGGTGACCATCCCCAAGTCGGTCCACCCCGAGCGCATCGCCGAGAACGCCGACGTGTTCGACTTCCAGCTGGACACGGCGGAGATGGCTGCCATAGACGACCTCGATCGCGGCGAGCGGTTCGGCCCGGAGCCTGACCGCGGGGGCGATCGTTAGGGCCGCTGCACGTCCGGCTCGCCGTAGAAGAGCACCCGTCCGGCCGGCCCGGACGTATCGGGTGTGCCCCCGAGGTGGCTCGTTGTGTCGTCCCACGCCTGCTGCATCTTCGCGCGGTCGTCGGACGTGACGCCCGGGTAGTCCGCATCATCGAGCGCGGCACGTATCGGCAGCACGCGGTGCTCCCTGCCCGAATCGTCCGTGTCGTCCACCCACACAGGCACGTACTCCACGAACGACAAGCTGGTCACGCCCTCCTCGAGATCCTTCTCGAACCCGAGACGCAGCACGAGGCCGGTGTTCCGGTAGCGTTCTCGCTGGTTGGACACGAAGTTGCCCAGGGAGTGGATGATGAACCCCGTGCGCTGCGCGCCGTCCTCATCCGTGACCTCCACCGTCTCCATCGGCTGGATCACGTGCGGGTGGCTGCCGAGCACGACATCGGCTCCCGCCTCGATCATCGCTTCTTCAAGCCGCTGCTGCCGCTCCGACGGCTGGCGGCGGTACTCCACGCCGTTGTGGATGCTCACCACCACGATGTCCGCGACCGGCCGCGCCTCCATGACGGCATCGGCCATCGCGGCTTCGTCGATGACGTTGACCATCCACGGTCTGTCGGCAGGCGCGGTGAACCCGTTCATGCCGTACGTGTACGCCAGGACCGCGACCCTGACGCCGCGTACGTCCTCCACCAGGATCCGTCCGGCCTCGTCGGCGGTGCGCGCGCTGCCCGTGTGTCGGACGCCAAGCCCGTCCAGGACATCCAGTGTCCGCTCCACACCCGACGGACCCCGATCGAGCACGTGGTTGTTCGCGGTGGTGAGCACGTCGAAGCCGGCGCCAGCCGCAGCCTGCGCGAACTCGTCGGGGGTGTTGAACGTGGGATACCCGCTGAACCCCCTGTCCGCGCCGGCGAGCGTGGTCTCGAAGTTCCCGATCGCCAGGTCGGCCGAGGCGATCTCAGGCTCCACGAAGGCGAAGCACGGGGTGAAATCGTAGCCTCCGGGGACGCTCGCGGACGTGACCTGGGGCATGTGCGCCATCAGGTCTCCCACCGCCGCGATGGTGATGCGCTCCACCGGGGGCACCGGCCGGGGGACCGGGCGCTCGGCAGTCGCGGAAGGCCACGCCTCCGCAGCCGATATCGTATCCGCATCCGCAACCACGAGTCCGGGCAACCACGTGAGACCGGCGACCGTGAGCGCAGCGGTCGCCAGCACGACGACGGCACCGATCGCTATGGCCCTGATGACACGCACAGGCTCGGCCCTTCATGCGGACGGACATGACGCACAGGCGCACCCATTGTACGCGGGTCCCGACGATCGCCACCACGTGTCGAGCAAGCATCGTACCGGCGGCGTGGCTCCGCTATACTCGCCATGACCAGCAAGCATCGCCCACGAGGGTATGTCCGCCGAGGTGAGCCCGGGTGGTACAGCAGAGCGAGCTCATCATACTGGTGCTCAGCATCGCGCTCATCCCGGTCGTCGTATGGACGTACCGGGGCATCGAGCTCCCGGGCAAACCCCTCCTCGCCTGCGCCCTCGGCGCTATGTTCGGAGCGTATGTGGCGACCGTTGCCGAGGGATTCGTCGCGCCGACGATCCTGAACGCCCTTGAGCACCTCCTCTTCGCGATCGGCGGCCTCTGTTTCGCCGCGCTGTGCGTGATCGTGATACGCGCCTGGTCGTCGCGACCAGGAGACGGTCGCTGATGGTCCGTGCGTTCGACATCGTTGCGGTGATCGGGTTCGGAGCGGCCTTCCTGGCCGCGAGTGTGGCGCTGGTGCGGACCTCCAGGACCGAGCTGCGATACCTGTCCATACTGGTGCTCACGGCCATGGGCATCATGACGGTCGTCAGTATCGGGCACGTGGCGGCGGCTCAGCCGGAAGGCATGGATCTCTCGGAGGACTACGCGCAGGTGGTCTTCCTGCCGCTCGTGCTCTACGCCATGCACGCCCTGTATGCCCGCAGCGAGGCGGAGCGTGCCGAGCGGGCCAGACGCTCGGTGGAGCGCCTCGACCGCCGCCTGGAGGAGTCGTTACAGACGCTCAGCGAGTACCGCGTGAGCATCCTCCAGTCGCTCAGCACCGCCGTGAACGCGCGAGATCACTACACGGCGCTCCACTCGTTGCACGTGGCCGATTATGCAGCGGCGATCGGCGCCCGCCTTGGGATGCATGACCGCGTTCCCTGCCTCGAACGGGCCGGACTCCTCCACGACATCGGCAAGATCGCCACATCCGACGCTGTGCTGCTCAAGCCCGCCGGTCTTGATGCCGGGGAGTACGAGGAGATCAAGCGGCATCCGGTCACGGGCGCCGCGATCATCGAGTCTGTGGAGTTCCTGAGCGACGTGGTGCCGGTGGTGCGCCATCATCACGAGCGCTGGGACGGAGCAGGATACCCGGACGGCCTCGCGGGGAGCAGGATCCCGGCCGAAGCACGGGTGCTCGCCGTCGCCGACGCGTTCGACGCGATGACGAGCGACCGGCCCTACCGAGACGGCCTCTCGCTGGAGGAGGCCCGAGCCAGTCTCATCGCGGGCCGCGGGAGCCAGTTCGACCCTGCGCCGCTCGATGCTCTCGTAGCGCTCATCGACGAAGGCGGCGTGGCGGTCAGGGCCTCAGGCACCGGTCGCGGGGCGGAGACAACCGCAGAGTCCGTCCCCCATCCCGCACGGGAACGCTCCAGATCGCGGTTCTCCAGACGCTGACCGCATCACGCTACGTCAGTCGCCCACGCCGTCTGCGGTCCGGATCTGCTTACGCTTGATCTTCCCGCCGAGCGTCTTGGGAAGCTCGTCGGTGAACTCCACGATGCGCGGGTACTTGTACGGCGCCGTGGTCTTCTTCACGTGGTCCTGAAGCTCCTTGGCAAGCTCGGGAGAACCCGTCCAGCCCCTGGCGAGCACGATCGTCGCCTTCACCACAAGGCCACGTATGGGATCGGGCGCCGCGGTGACGGCACACTCCACCACGGCAGGATGCTCGATGAGCGCGCTTTCCACCTCGAAGGGGCCGATGCGGTAGCCGGAGCACTTGATCACGTCGTCGTTCCGGCCCACGAAGTAGTAGTAGCCGTCTGAGTCGCGCCAGGCCACGTCCTTTGTCTCGTAGTACTCGCCGCCCACAGCGGCCTCGGTCATCACGGGATCGTTGTAGTAGCCCACGAAGAGCCCCGGCGGATAGGCCTCCTTGAGGCCCGTCACGCAGATGATGCCCTCCTCGCCGTCCTCGGCCTCCACGCCGTCCTCGGTGATGAGCTTCATATTGAGAAGCGGCGACGGCTTGCCCATGGATCCTGGGCGCGGCTCCAGCCAGGGGAACGTGGCCACCAGCACGGGGCCCTCGGTCTGCCCGAAGCCCTCACGGATCTTCTTCCCGGTGAACGCTTCCCACTGCTTGGTGACCTCAGGGTTGAGCGGCTCGCCCGCGGTGGCGAAGGTCTCCACGCTCGAGAAGTCGTACGCCGAGACGTCCTCCTGCAGCATGAACCGGTACATCGTGGGCGGCACACAGAACGTGTGGACGCGATAGTCCTGCACCTTCCGCATGAGCGTGGCGGGCACGAACTTCTTCATGTCGTAGCCGAGGATGGTGGCGCCACAGATCCACTGACCGTAGATCTTGCCCCAGCCGAACTTGGCCCATCCTGAATCCGAGACGGTGAAGTGTAACTCGTTCTCGCGCACCTGCTGCCAGTAGCGTGCGGTGATGATGTGGCCGAGCGGGTGCAGGAAATCGTGCATGACCATCTTGGCGAGACCCGTGGTGCCCGAGGTGAAGTACACGAGCATGGTGTCGCGCCCGCCGGGATACGCGTCGCCGGTGGGGCGCTCCCACTCGTCGGCGTGCGCCTCCAGCAGTTCGTCGAACGACAGCCAGCCTTCGCGAGCGGGACCCGCCACGACACACGCCTCGATCGTGGGCGCATCGGCGCGCGCGCCGTCCACCTGCGACAGCACGTACGCGTCGTCCACGCAGACCATCATCTTCACGCCGGCGCTCTCAGCGCGGTACACGATGTCCTTGGTGGTGAGTTGCACCGAGCCGGGGATGAGGATCGCGCCGATCTTGTGGAGCGCCACAGCGGTGATCCAGTATTCCCACCGCCGGCGCAGGATGAGCATGACCACGTCGCCCTTCGCGATGCCGAGGTCCGCGAACGCGTTGGCCATACGGTTCGAGAGCCGTGAGACGTCCGAGAATGTGAACGTGCGCTCGGCGCCATCGTCGTCGCACCACACCAGCGCACGCTTCTGCGGCTCCACGCGCGCCCACTCGTCCACCACGTCGTAGCCGAAGTTGAAGTCTCCGGTGGGCTCGATGCGGAAGTCCGCGAGGAAGTCCTCGTAGGAGTCGAACTCGAGACGGGGGCAGTGCCGGGAGATCACGTGGTCCATGAACGGTCCTACTCGACGATGACGGTCACGAACTGAGCAGGCTCATCGCCGCCGCACTTCTGGCCATGAGGGTGGTTCGGGTTGAAGTAGATGCTGTCGCCCTCCTCGAGGACCAGGTCACGATCCTCGAAGGTGACGATGACCTTCCCCTTGAGCACCAGGTTGAACTCCTGACCGCGATGGGTCACGAGCTCGGCCGGCTCATCGGAAGGGTCGAGCGTCACGAGCAGCGGCTGCATGATCTTGTGGCCGAACCCCCACGCGAGGTCCTGGTAGTTGTAACCGGGGTAGCGGTCCACCGTGCGCCCGGTGCCGGCTTTCACCACCTGATAGGTGTCGAGCCGCGCCGGGATACCGGTGAGGATCTCGGTGAGGTCCACGCCGAACTTGCTAGCCATGTGGAAGATGGCCGAGATCGGCACATCCGCGCCGGTCTCCTCATAGGCGATATACGTCTCAAGGTCGATGCCGAGGTCGGCGGCCATCTCCTCGCGTGGGATGTCGCACGACTCGCGCAGGCCTTTGATGCGCAGGCCGATGTCCTTGAACTCCGTGGTCATGTGCCGCCTCCCCTACTCCACCGACCAGTCGTCCGGCAGCGAGCAGACCGGCACGGACTCCCCATCCTCGTTGAGCATGCCGATCTCGAACGCCTTGCGGTTCTTGGGCAGCAGGTGAGCCTTCCTCGCAGGAACGCTCTTGGCGATCGCTGCATCGAGCGTCCGCGGGTCGCAGAAGCCGATCTCCCGCAGGAGCTTGCCCACGAGGATCACGCTGGCGAGCCCCTTGAGACCGTTCTCCTCGGCAAGCTGGGTGGCGGGAACGGGAAAGACGTCGATGTCGTCCCGGTCCGGCAGGCGCTGGCACATGGTGGAGTCCACGATCACCTTGCCGCCTGGCACCACGGAGTCGACGAACTTGTCGAGCGAGGGCTGGTTCATCGCCACGAGCACGTCGGGCTCGAGCACGAGCGGCGAGCCGATCGGCTCGTCGGAGAGGCAGACGCTGCAGTTCGCGGTACCGCCACGCATCTCCGGACCGTAGCTCGGCAACCACGAGAGCTCGCGGCCCTCGATGAGGCCAGCGTATGCGATGAGCTTGCCCGCGAAGAGGATGCCCTGGCCGCCGAAGCCTGCGAGCAGCATGTTCACCGGTGCGGCCATCAGGCGTCACCCCCCGACGCGAGCCGTTCCGCACGCGCCGCGGCGGCCTCCGCCACGTTGGCGTACCCCTCGGCCTTCACGTCCCTGTACACGCCGAGCGGGTAGTACGGCAGCATGTTGTCGCGCAGCCACTGGAGCGCGTCTGCCGGTGAAAGACCCCAGTTGGTGGGGCAGGTGGAAACGACCTCGATGATCGTGTAGCCCACACCCTCCACCTGATATTCGAACGCCTTCTTGATGGCCTTCTTCGCCACGCGCACGTTCTTGGGGCTGTCGACGGTCACGCGCTGCGCAAGCGCCACACCGTCGAGCGTGGAGAGCATCTCCACCATGCGGATCGGGAAGCCCGCCTCGTTCACGTCGCGCCCGTACGGGCTGGTCTGCGTCACCTGCTGCGGCAGCGAGGTGGGAGCCAGCTGCCCGCCGGTCATGCCGTAGATGGCGTTGTTGATGAAGATCACGGTGATCTTCTCGCCGCGGGTGGCGGCATGCACCGTCTCCGCGGTGCCGATGGACGCGAGGTCGCCGTCACCCTGATAGGCGAAGACCACGTTCTCGGGCATGGCGCGCTTGAGCCCGGTGGCCACCGCGGGTGCGCGGCCGTGCGCCGCCTGCACCATGTCGCAACCGAAGAACTCGTACGCGAGGACCGAGCAGCCCACGGGCGCGACACCCACCGTGGTGCCTTCGATACCGAGCTCGTCGAGCGTCTCGGCCACGAGCCGGTGCACGATTCCGTGCGTGCAGCCCGGGCAGTACGAGAACGGTATGTCGGTGAGCGCGTGCGGGCGCTGGAACACGAGCTTGCTCATCGGGCGCCTCCTTCCAGCGACACGGCGACCCGCTCGATAGCGGCGAGCGTCTCCGCAGGCGTGGGGATGATCCCGCCGGTGCGGCCGAAGAACTCCACCGGACGGCGACCGCTCACGGCAAGGCGCACGTCGTCCACCATCTGACCCATGTTCATCTCCACGGTGAGGAATGCCTTCGCTCCCGGGACGGCGGCCTCGATGGCGTCCACCGGGAACGGCCACAGCGTGATCGGCCTGATGAGGCCCGCCTTGATGCCTTTCTCGCGGGCTTTGTTGATCGCGCTACGGGCGATACGCGAACTCGCGCCGAAGGCCACCAGCACGATCTCAGCGTCCTCAAGCAGGTACTCCTCGGCGCGCTGCTCCGTTGCCTTGATCCGCTCGTAGCGCTCGTAGCGCTCCACGTTGGTCTCCTCGAGACGCTCTGGCGCGAGATAGAGCGAGTTGGCGATGTTGTGCGGGCGCTCGCCCTTGTGTCCGGTGACCGCCCACGGCTTGTCGGACTCGTCGGTCTTGGGTTCAGGGAGCACCACGGGCTCCATCATCTGGCCGAGCATGCCGTCGGCGAGAACCATCACCGGCACGCGGTACTCGTCGGCCAGGTCGAACGCGATGTACGCGTGGTCGGTCATCTCCTGCACGGTGGACGGCGCCAGCACGATGAGGTGGAAATCGCCGTGACCGGTGGCGCGCGTGGCCTGGAAGTAGTCCGACTGGCTCGGCTGGATGCCGCCGAGGCCGGGTCCTCCGCGCTGCACGTTGATGATCACGCCCGGCAGGTCGGCGCCGGCCATGTAGCTGATGCCCTCGGCCTTGAGGGAGATGCCGGGAGAGCTCGATGACGTCATCGCCCGCTTGCCGGCCGCAGACGCGCCGTACACCATGTTGATCGCCGCTATCTCGCTCTCGGCCTGCAGGTAGACGCCGTTCTCCTTGGGCATGCGCTTGGCCATGTACGCGGCAAGCTCGGTCTGGGGCGTGATCGGGTAACCGAAGAAGAAGCGGCATCCTGCACGGATGGCCGCCTCGGCCAGCGCCTCGTTGCCTTTCATCAGGACCTTCTCGGACACCTCACACCTACCTTTCGACCGTGATCGCCACGTCGGGGCAGATGAGCGCGCAGGACGCGCAGCCCGTGCACAGCGACTCGTCGGTGAGCATCGCGGGGTGGTACCCCTTGTCGTTGATCGTGTCGGGGTCGAGCACGATGCAGTTGCTCGGACAGACCTCCACGCACAGGCCGCAGCCCTTGCAGTAGCGTCCGTCCACGATGATCCGAGCCATCAGCGGATGACCTCCTTATACGGACGGGAGGCGGTGCTCCCGGTGCGCTGACATGCCCGACACCCTACGAGGCGTCCTCCCAGGGCGTGCGGACGTGAATCTCGACAGGATACGCGTTTTCAACGATTCCCGCAGCACCCGGCGTGCCGGGAAGATCCTCCAGAAGGCGGTGCGGGACGGTCGTGAACAACAGCGGCAGACCGAGGAGGGATGCCGTCTCGCTTGCGAACGGGAGCGAGTCGAGCACGGTGGCCGCGGTGGTCTCGGCCTTGAGGTGCGAGTTGTTCACCACGCCGGTGGCCTTCAGGTGGCACGCCGCCTCGATCTCCCTGAGAAGCGCCGCCGCCTCCCCGGGCCCGCCGGTGAGGTTGCGATAGCGGTTGATGACGTAGAGCATCTCGTGGTCAATCGCTTTGATGTCCTTCGAGTACCGGCCGAGCGCGGTGGCCCCCACATCGTCGCCGCCCACATCGAAGATCACGGCGCCGCTCGTGTCGAACGCGCCGGACACCGCCGCCGGGAGCGACGGCGTGTCGAGCGTGGTGCCGGCGAACGTGGGCGATATCACGCGCACACCGTGCTCGCGGAGCATCTCCGTGTAATCCGACGAGCGGAAGTACGGGTTCACGATGTCGAGGTCCACGAGCAGGACCTCGTCGTGGGCCTGCGCCAGATCGAGCGCGAGGTTGATGGCCAGGTTGGTCTTGCCGGAGCCGTAATGCCCGGTGACGACGGTGAACCGGCCGATCGTGTGCGGATCGAACATGCGGGGCTCCTCGGTCGGGGGGCCAGAGGGTGTCATAGTCTCATTGTAGAATGGCAGGAGTGCCCATACCCGTCACGCGGAGAAGAGACGCCATGGCCCCATCCACCAAGGAAGCCCAGCGAGCCGAGCTCCACAAGACGATCTGGCGCGTCGCCAACGACCTTCGCGGGTCCGTGGATGGCTGGGACTTCAAGACCTACGTGCTCGGCATCCTCTTCTACCGCTTCATCTCTGAGAACCTCACCGCGTACCTGAACGCGCAGGAGCGCGCAGCGGGGCGCACCGGGTTCGACTACGCGAAGCTCTCCGACGCTGATGCCGAGTTCGGCCGCGCCGTGACGGTTGCCGAGAAGGGCTTCTACATCCTGCCGAGTGAGCTCTTCGCCAACGTGCGTGCACGCGCAGCGGCCGATGAGAACCTCAACGAGACGCTCGAGCGCGTCTTCCGCAACATCGAGCGCTCGGCGGTGGGCGCCGAGAGCGAAGACGACCTCAAGGGTCTCTTCGACGATCTTGACGTGAACAGCGCCAAGCTCGGGCCCACCGTGGCCAAGCGCAACCAGAAGCTCGTGAAGCTGCTCGACGCCATCGGCGATCTGGACCTGGGCAGCTTCGAGGACCACACCATCGACGCGTTCGGCGATGCGTACGAGTACCTCATGACGATGTACGCGTCGAGTGCCGGCAAGTCGGGTGGCGAGTTCTTCACTCCCCAGGAAGTGAGTGAGCTCCTGGCGCGCATCACGGTTGTGGGCAAGACCGCGGTGAACAAGGTCTACGACCCAGCGTGCGGCTCCGGCTCGCTGCTGCTCAAGTTCGCGAAGGTGCTCGGCAAGGAGAACGTGCGGCAGGGGTTCTTCGGCCAGGAGATCAACCTCACCACGTTCAACCTCGCGCGCATCAACATGTTTCTGCACGACGTGAACTACGAGCAGTTCGACCTCGCGCACGGCGACACGCTGCTGGACCCCGCGCACTGGGATGACGAGCCGTTTGAGGCGATCGTGTCCAATCCGCCGTACTCCATCAGGTGGGACGGCGACGCCAATCCGCTGCTCATCAACGACCCGCGCTTTGCGCCCGCAGGCGTGCTCGCGCCCAAGTCGAAGGCCGACCTCGCCTTCACGATGCACATCCTGAGCTGGCTTGCGGTGGACGGCACGGCCGCGATCGTCGAGTTCCCCGGCGTGCTCTACCGCGGCGGCACCGAGCGCAAGATCCGCAAGTACCTCATCGACAACAACTACATCGACACGGTGATCCAGCTGCCGCCGGACCTGTTCTTTGGCACCACGATCGCCACGTGCATCATCGTGCTCAAGAAGTCCAAGACCGACAACGCCACGCTCTTCATTGACGCATCGGCCGAGTTCGTCCGAGGCGGCAACAAGAACAAGCTCACCGAGGCCAACCGGCAGCACATCCTCGAGGTGTTCACCGCACGCGAGGACGTGGAGTGCTTCGCCCGCCTGGTGCCCAACGCCGAGATCGCTGACAACGAGTACAACATCGCGGTGAGCTCGTATGTGGAGCAGGAGGACACGCGCGAGGAGGTCGACATCGTGGCGCTGAACGCCGAGATCGCACAGATCGTGGTGCGACAGGCTGAGCTGAGGACGCAGATTGACGCGATTGTCGCGGACTTGGAGGGGCAGGCGTGAGTCGCATCGACGAGCTGATCGCGGAGCTGTGCCCGGGTGGGGTGCCGCACAGGCAGATTGGAGACGTCGCCGAATGCTACTCAGGGGCCACGCCAGCCTCGGGCGTGTCTGTGTATTGGGAGGGAGGAACCATCCCCTGGATGGGGTCTGGCGAGGTAAACAAGGGAACGGTAAGTGACACTGAGAAGTTCATCACCGAGGCCGGGTATGCGGCGTGCAGCACCAAGATGGTTCCGCCGGGTGCTGTTGTAATCGCCCTGGCAGGTCAAGGCAAGACACGAGGGAAGGTAGCGCGAATCCGAATCGCGCTCTGCACGAATCAGTCGTTGGCCGCGATCATCCCCTACGGCTCGGTGAACAGCGACTACCTCTACTACTTCCTGCAGACGCAGTACCAGCAACTGCGCAGCGTGTCATCCGGCGATGGCACTCGCGGCGGCTTGAACCTGCGGATGATTCGAGACTACAAGGTGCCTGTTCCGCCGCTTGAGATCCAGCAGGAGATCGCGCGTACACTGGATTTGTTCACATCGCTGGAAGCGGAGCTGGAGGCGGAGCTGGAAGCCCGGCGACGTCAGTATGCCCACTACCGAGACTCGCTCCTCTCCTTCCCTGAGGGGGGGGTCCGGTGGGTTCCGTTGGGTGAGCTCATCCGCGTCAACTTCGGCGCTCGCATCACGAAGGCGAAGGATGCAGGGACCGTGTACCCGGTCTATGGTGGCGGCGGGGCGAGCTTCAAGACCGATGCCTACAACCGCGAGGATGAGTGGGTGGTCTCTCGGTTCGCGATGTCTGAGAACTGCGTCCGCCGTGTGGGTGGTCAGTTCTGGATGCTTGACTCTGGCTTCACGTTCGAATGTGCCGTGCCGGATATTGAGAAGGAATATGTTGGGCAGGTTCTGCTCAACATGCAGCCCCTGATATTCGCCACGTCCACTCAATCCGCGCAGAAGAACATCGACATCGAAGGCTTCAAGCGGCTGGTAATCCCGGTCCCACCCCTCAGGGAGCAGCGGCGCATCGTCGCAATTCTCGACGCCTTCGACGCCCTCGTGAACGACCTCTCCATCGGCCTTCCGGCGGAGCTCTCCGCACGCCGCACGCAGTACGAGTACTACCGTGACCGGTTGCTCACCTTCAAGGAGGCGGCTGCATGACGGGCAAACACATCGAGGTCTTCCTCGTCGAAGGCATCCCGGGCGGGATCACCACTGCGGAGATAGCCGGCTGGACCGGCCACGTGCTCGCAGGACCGCGCTCGGACCTCGGCGACATCCTCAAGCGGCCAGAGGCCAAACGCAACGGTGCCTACCTGCTCCTCGGCGACGACGAGGAGGCGCTCGGCGGTGTGCGGTGCTACATCGGCCGCACCGAGGACTTCATCAACCGGTTCCGCGACCACTCGGCCAAGAAGGAGTTCTGGGACCGCGTGGTGCTCATCACCTCCAAGGACGATTCGTTCACCGAGGGGCACTGGGGCTACCTGGAGTGGCGGCTGGTGGAGCTCGCCAGGCAGGCGGCCCGCGTGACGCTCGCCAACGGCAACGACCCGCGCGGCCGGAAGCTCTCGGAGGCGCAGATCTCGGACATGGAGGCCTTCCTGGACCAGCTGCACATCGTTCTGCCGGTCCTCGGCGTCAATGCCATCCGGGTCCGCAAGGCGGCACCCGCGTCGGCAGTCGCAGCCCCGGACTCGCCGGTGTTCACGCTCACCAACAAGAAGCACAACGTCGATGCGCGAGCGCAGCAGATCGGCGACGAGTTCATGCTGCTTGAGGGCTCCCAGGTCGTAGCTGTCTGGGCGGGCACCGGCAAGGCGGAGAGCACGGAGCGCTCCTACGCGTCGTACCGCGCGCAGCACCGAAAGCTCATCGCGGACGGCTCGATCCAGGTGCGCGGCGATATCGGGATCCTGACCCGGGACATCCCCTTCGGATCCCCTTCAGCCGCGGGGGCCATCGCGCTCGGCCGGTCGAGCAACGGGCGGCGCGAATGGAAGTGCGACGACGGAACCTCCTACGGCGACTGGGAGAACCGCGGCGTGGAGTGAGGATAGACCGCCCAGTCCAACTTCGTCTTGAGGTCGTTCATCCAGTTGTATGGAATGACTCGGTCGTGCTGCAGCCTTCCCACCACGACGCTTGCGGCGATCCCAATGTGCTCCGCGAAGGCGACGACCTCGGCCTTAGATGGACGACCCTGGGAAACGAAGGACTCGTACGCCTCGGCTGGGATCAGCAGGTTACCGGCGAACTCACTCATCTTCCGCTCTGTTTCGGCGTCCCCGTCCAGATCACTGATCCGCGAACGGCTTCGGTCCAGCAGCAGATGCGCGGCCTCATGGAAGAGGCTGAACCACACCTGGTCGTCGGTCTTGTAGAACGAGCCGAGCTGGATGACCGCCCGCGTCTTACTCACCCACCAGCTGACCGCGTGACAGCGCGTCTTCGGCAGATCAGGAACGAACACCACAGCAACCCCTGCTTCGGCACAGCGGCTCACTACCAGCGGTTGCCATTCACACGGGAGCAGTCGAGTTGCGTGCCTGAGTTCATCAAGTACTAGGCGGAACCGCTCCTCGTCGTAGGGAGCCGTGTCGATCAGCTCGGCCTCTCGTTCGCCGGCCCGTAGCCACGCCGTGATCGCTGGGACCTCCGGGGTGTACGCCGTGCTCATGCGTGCGGCGAGTCTCCTCTCGGCCGACCAGTAGTCCCGGTACGCATCGATCGACGAGACACCGAAGAAGGAGAGGAGCCCTTCTGCCTGCTCAGCGGCGCTCGTCTTACGCGCGATCAGCCCCTTGTCCGCCATATCCTTCACCGGGAATGAGCGAACCCACTCGGCCTGCTCCTCGGATGCGGCCAGCCGCGTCTGGTGCGCCAGGAGCCCACGGTAGGTGGCCTCCGCTCGGTTCCAGAAGCTGGCGGGCACGCCCAGAACCCGCTCGAGTTCGATTGCCGTGTCGTAGCTGAGCGATGCCTTGCCGTTGATGAGCTGGCTGACGAACTTCTCGCTCCTGCCCAGGCGCGTGGCGAAGTCCACTTGAGAGATCGCGCGCTCTTCGAGGATCTCCCGGATGGTCTCGCCGGGGGAAACCGGAACATCCGGCGCCCATGAGCGACGGTCATTGGCCATGGTAGTCCTCCACTTCCAAGATCGTGATCGCCTCGACCGTGCTCCAGTCGAGTCCGCCACCATCTCTCTGCGGTGGCGGTTGCTCCGTAGGCTTGAAGATGAGGCGGTAGTTCTTCGTCACATCAACCGCCAGTTGACCCTGACGATCGCCATGGAGTTCATGGCATCGACCAGGAAGGCTGCGCATGTCTTCGAGCCGGTCTGCCTCATAGAGCTGGGTAAGCCGGGTGTTCAGCTTGTTCGCCCTTTCGGCACCGAATGCCCTGACCCGCGCCTGGTGCGAGGCCATTGAGGCCTCGAGCCTCCTCGTTGCGAAGATGATCTCCACGTGTCTCCACGACGTCTAGTTTACCGATGTGGTAAACATACCATGGGTTTACCGTTTTGGTAAAGATACTGGGGGCTGCAGTGGGTTGGGCGCGACGCCAAGCAAGAAGAATGGGTCCGTGACTCATAGCGAAGCCATCCCGGTGGGCACTCGACCAATTTTCACTTCTGTGCTATTTTCATTGCGCAGTGAAAATGACCATGGAGTGAAAATGGACACGGCAGCATACGCACAGGATCTGGCACGCCGCCTCACTCAGGCTGATGCAGGCGCCTTCCGCGCGGTCGGTGACACCGTGCTTCTCGAGGGCGTTGCTGAGGGCGAAGGCGTGCTGCAAGTAGTGAGCGCCGGTTCGGGCCGAACCGAGCAGGTCATGCAGGCGCTGCGCCGTGCCGAGACGCTACCAACGCTACCAGTGATCGTGGGTCGCCGGTTCAGTCAGAATGCGCTCGCCGAGCTCAACAGGGCGGACGCCAACTACATGGATGATCGTCTCCTGCGGATTCGGCTCCACGCCCCGGCCATGCTCATCCGCCTGCAGAACGAGGCCGCGCCACCTGTCGAAGCCCAGGAGAAGGCGCTGCGCCTGAGCGGTACCGCGGGAGGTGTCGCCCTCGCACTGCTGCAGGATCCCATGCGGGAGTGGAAGGTGGCCGACCTGGCCACTGAAGGTCGCGCATCGCTCGGCGCCGCACAGAATACTGTTGTGGCCCTGGAAGCCGTAGGGCTTCTGGAGCGCACGGGGGCAGGCCCGGCCACCCGGCGGCGCGTGATCGACGCCGGGGCACTGCTCGACCGCTACGCGCATGATGCCGTGGCCGACCGCAAGGTCGTCGCACGCGGATTCATCCTCAACAACGGCGCACTGGATACGATGCGTGAGGTATCGCGTCGGCTGGCAGGCGAAGCCGGCCTCCAGGCCTGGTTCACCGGAGTTGCTGCCGCTCAGATGGTGGCCCCGCACGTGACCGCTATACGGAAGTTCGAGGTGTGGGTAACCGCGCCGCACAGCGCTGACTTCATCTTGAGCGCGCTCGGCGCGATGCCTGCGGATGATGGAGCGAATCTCGTTGTGATGCGTGGTCGCAGTGCGGTCACCGTCGGGGCGCAATTCTCCAACGGCGTGTACCGCACCTCGATCTTCAGGATGTACGTAGACGCGCTTGCAGACCCGGCGCGGGGAGAAGAGCAGGCGGAGCATCTTCGCGAGACCGTCATCGGTTTCTAGGGGGAGACACGTGACAGAGGGATACAGCGACACTGCGACCGAGCGCTGCGAGCGGGTCCTCTGTACGCTCATGCGCGGGATCGGTCAGCCGTGGAGGCATAGGGTGTGCCTCGTAGGCGGACTGGTCCCTCGCTACCTTGTCCAGGGAGACGGCTACGAGCAGCCGCCGCACGTGGGGTCGACAGACGTCGACGTGGCGCTCCGCCTTGCTCTCGATGGCCGGGATGAGGGGGCATACCGCACACTTGAGAACAACCTCAAGGGGAACGGGTTCGTGCGTGTCGACGGCACCTCGTGGCGCTGGGCGGCGGAGGTCGACGGCGACTTCGTGGTGTTGGAGTTGCTCGGTGACTCTGCGAAGACTACGCCCGGGACGGTGTTCCGCCCCAAGGTCACGCCGCCCGCAGGCGCTGGCGGCGTGGGGCTTCTGTGCGTGAGAGGTGTCGAACTTGCCTTCCGCGATGCACTCACGATCTCGCGTGACGTGCTGCTCCTCGATGGTGCCCGGTCGACCGTCGAGTTCCAGATCACCAATCTGGCACCGTTCGTGGCGCTTAAGGCCGACGCATACCTGGATCGGCGCAAGGCCAAGGATGCCTATGACCTCGTCTACGTACTCAGATGGTGGCAGGGAGGCCCCGGGGCCGCTGCCTCCGCAGTGGCATCAAGCCCGGTCGCACGGGAGCCATTCGTCACCTCGGCGATTGCCCGCGTCCTCGGTGACTTCGCTGCTGCAGACAGAGCGGGAGCGATCGACTACGCCGCCTTGAGAGCGTCCGGAGGCGCGGACGACGAGACCGCGCGTGCACGGAACGAGGCGGTCCTTGTTGTGCGACAGTTCACGGAGGCACTGCGAGCGCTAGGATTCGGAGAGGAAACGGCATGACCGACGCCCGGACCACACGCTACGACCCGATCGCCGTGAGCGCGGAGAGCACGGTCGTCGCCGAGTACGTGCCGGAGGCAGTCGAGGAGGCCGCCTACCAGTCTGAGGCTGCGCTCGAGCGGGAGCTCATTCGGCTCCTGGGATCGCAGGCATACGAGTACCTGCCCATCACGAGCGAGGCCGAGCTCATCGCCAACCTCCGCGCGCAGCTCGAGCAGCTGAACGCGATCACCTTCAGTGACAGTGAGTGGGGTCGTTTCTTCACCGAAAGGATCGCGGGCGCCAACGAGGGCATCATCGAGAAGACCGTGCGCATCCAGGAGGACCATGTCCAGATCCTGAAACGCGACGACGGCTCCACGAAGAACATCTCGCTCATCGACAAGACCAACATCCACAACAACCGGCTGCAGGTCATCAACCAGTACGAGATCGCCGAGGGTGAGGGCGGCGCGGCGCGATCCAACCGCTACGACGTAACCGTGCTCGTGAACGGCCTGCCGATGGTGCACATCGAGCTCAAGCGCCGGGGTGTGGACATCCGCGAGGCATTCAACCAGATCGACCGCTACCAGCGCGACAGCTTCTGGGCAGGCTCCGGCCTCTTCGAGTACGTGCAGCTTTTCGTGATCAGCAACGGCACGCTCACCAAGTACTACTCCAACACCACCCGCCAGCAGCACTTGAGTGAGATGGCCGGCTCCAAGCGGACCCGCAAGACGTCGAACACATTCGAGTTCACCTCGTGGTGGGCCGATGCCACCAACCGGCCGATCCAGGAGCTCACGGCCTTTGCCAAGACGTTCTTCGCCAAGCATGCGCTGTTGAACATCCTCACGAAGTACTGCGTGCTCACCGCAGACCGCATGCTGCTGGTGATGCGCCCGTACCAGATCGTGGCCACCGAGCGGATCCTGCAGAAGATCGAGGTCTCCACCAACTACCGGCAGCTCGGAACGCTAGCCGCAGGCGGCTACGTGTGGCACACCACCGGCTCGGGCAAGACGCTCACGAGCTTCAAGGCCGCGCAACTCGCCACCAACATCCCGAGCGTGGACAAGGTGCTCTTCGTCGTGGACCGCAAGGACCTCGACTACCAGACGATGCGCGAGTACGACCGCTTCGAGCGAGGCGCCGCCAACTCCAACACTTCGACCGCGGTGCTCAAGAAACAGCTCGAGGACCCCGGTGCGCGGATCATCATCACCACGATCCAGAAGCTCTCCAACTTCATCTCGGCCAACAAGGGCCACGTGATCTACTCGGGCCACATCGTGATCATCTTCGATGAGTGTCATCGCTCGCAGTTCGGCGAGATGCACTCGGCGATCACCAAGGCGTTCAAGCGCTACAACCTCTTCGGCTTCACCGGCACGCCGATCTTCGCCGAGAACGCGGGGGCAGGCAGACCGGGCCTGCAGACCACCGAGCAAGCCTTTGGTGAGAAGCTGCACACCTACACGATCGTCGATGCTATCACCGACAGGAACGTGCTCCCGTTCCGTATCGACTACGTGAACACCATCAAGCTGCCGGAGCACATCACCGATGCGCAGGTGGCCGCCATCGACACCGAGCGTGCGCTCATGGCGCCCGAGCGCATCGAGCAGGTCGTTGCCTACACGCTCGAGCACTTCGACCAGAAGACCAAGCGCGCCGAGCACTATGCGCTTGCCGGCAAACGGATGCGCGGCTTCAACGCGCTCTTCGCCACCGCGTCGATCGAGGCGGCCAAGCGCTACTACCTCGAGTTCAAGAAACAGCAGGAGGCGCTCACGCCCGACCGTCGGCTCACGGTGGGCCTCATCTACTCGTATGCGGCCAACGAGGAGATCGAGGGCTATCTCGACGAGGAGGGTTTCGAGACCGGCGCGCTCGACCAGTCCTCTCGCGACTTCCTCGACGATGCGATCCGTGACTACAACGCTCACTTCGGCACGAGTTTTGACACCTCGACCGACAAATTCCAGAACTACTACAAGGACCTCTCGCTACGTCTGCGCGGCCGCCAGATCGACCTGGTCATCGTGGTGAACATGTTCCTCACCGGCTTTGATGCCACCACGCTCAACACGCTCTTCGTCGACAAGAACCTGCGGATGCACGGCCTCATCCAGGCGTATTCGCGTACCAACCGCATCCTCAACTCGGTAAAGACCTACGGCAACATCGTCTCGTTCCGTGACCTGGAGCAGCGGACCAACGACGCCATCGCACTTTTCGGCAACAAGGACGCATGCGGCATCGTGCTGCTCAAACCGTACCGCGAGTACTACGCCGAGTACGCCGAGAAGGTGGGTGAGCTGCTCGAGAAGTACCCGCTCGGCACACCGGTCGTGGGCGAGAGCGCTCAGAAGGAGTTCATCGCGCTCTTCGGCGCCATCCTGCGCCTGCAGAACATCCTCACGGCCTTTGACGACTTCGCCGGAAGCGAGCTCTTGACCGAGCGTCAGGGGCAGGACTACCGCAGCGTCTACCTCGACCTCTACGCGGAGTACCGGGGCCGGGCCGAGAAGGAGTCGATAAACGACGATATCGTCTTTGAGATCGAGCTCATCAAGCAGGTCGAGATCAATGTGGACTACATCCTCATGCTGGTGGAGAAGTGGCGTGCGGCCCACCGCGATGGCACCGACAAGGAGATCCGCGCCTCCATCAGCCGCGCGATCGACGCCAGCCCGAGCCTGCGCAACAAGAAGGACCTGATCGAGGCGTTCGTGGACTCGGTGTCGGTGAGCGGCGCGATCGATGAGGAGTGGCAGGCGTTCATCCTGGCTCGGCGCGAGGCCGAGCTTGCTGCCATCATCGAGTCCGAGGGCCTGCGTCCGGATGAGACACGCGCCTTCATCGAGACAGCGTTCCGAGACGGCGCGATCCGCACCACCGGGACTGCGATCACCAAGGTGCTGCCGCCAGCGTCGCGCTTTAGCCCAGAGGGTGGCCACGGCGAGAAGAAGCAGCGCGTGCTCGGGAAGCTCGGCGAGTTCTTCGAGAGGTTCTTCGGGCTCGGCTCGAGCGGCGGTGTGGAGTAGCGCCCGGCCCCTCTACCTACCGCTACAATGGCCTCACTTCACCGCGACGACCGTGAGCGCGGGATGCCGACCGCCTGAGGAGGGACCGCATGGAACCGAGGATCGCCGAGGTCGCGGGCAGGATCCGCGCACTGCGCGAGGACATGGACCTCACGATGCAGGAGATGGCCGACGCCACCGGCCGCAGTGTGGCCGAGTACGCCGCGATGGAGTCCGGCGAGGCCGATCTCTCCTTCACCTTCCTCTACCGCGCGGCCGAGCGGTTCGGCGTGGACATGATCGAGCTTCTCACGGGCGAGAACCCGCACCTCACGGGCTACTCGGTGGTGCGTGCGGGCGAAGGACTGGCGATCAAGCGCCGCGAGGGCTTCGAGTACCGCCATGTGGCGCCCACCTTCAAGAACAAGAAGGCCGAGCCGTTCATGGTGACCGCGCCCTACATCGCCGGCGCCGAGAACGAGCCCGTCCATCTCTCGCGTCACGCCGGCCAGGAGCTCGATCACGTGATCAGCGGGCGGCTCCGCTTCGCATTCGAGGACCACACAGAGGACCTCGGCCCCGGCGACACCGTCTACTACGACTCCGGCCGCGGTCACGGCATGGTGGCGATCGGCGGGGAGCCCTGCACGTTCCTGGCGGTCGTGCTTCACGACGACGCCCGCTAGCCCCGTCCCCGCCGGCACCGGCACCGACCGAGAAGGGCTCTTCATGCGAGACATCAACCTCCGCTACGTCGAGGAGACGTACGACGAGCACGGGATCCTCTCCCGCTTCGGCCTGCACTACCCCGAGGACTTCAACTTCGGCTACGACGTCGTCGACGATATCGCCGAAGCGGAGCCCGACCGGCGCGCGATGGTCTGGTGCAATCCCGAGGGCGAGGAGCACACCTTCACCTTCGGCGAGATGAAGCGCTGGAGCGACAAAACCGCCGCCTACCTCGCCTCGCTCGGCATCGGACGCGGCGACATGGTGATGGTCATCCTGCGACGCCACTACCAATTCTGGTTCGTGGCCACCGCCCTCCACAAGCTCGGCGCCGTGATGATCCCCGCCACCTTCATGCTCAAGGAGCACGATCTCACCTACCGCATACAGAGCGCAGGGGTGAAGGCGCTCATCTGCACGTCGGTGGGCGACATCGCGACCACGGCCGACACGGTGGCTGCCGAGTGCCCCACGCTCGAGACGCGCATCCTCGTCAACGGCGGGGGTGGCATGCTCGTCGACCAGGAGCTCGACGCCGAGGGCAACCGCATCGGCTCGGCACTCTCGGGTCCGGACGGCGTCTGCTCGCTTCCCGCCACCCGCGCGGGCTGGCACGACTTCAACACCGGCGTGCGTGAGGCGTCGGAGAGCTGGGAACGCGTCCCCACACTCGCTGCCGACCCGTTCCTGCTGTACTTCTCCTCGGGCACCTCGGGCAACCCCAAGATGGTGCTCCACGACAGCGGCTATGCGCTGGCGCACACGGTCACCGCCAAGCACTGGCACAACGTGGTGAGCGACGGCGGAGTCCACTTCACGATCGCCGACACCGGCTGGGGCAAGGCCGTGTGGGGCAAGTACTACGGCCAGTGGACGATGGAGGCGTGCGTCTTCACGTACGACTTCGATCGCTTCGATCCCGCCGAGATCCTCTCGCTCATCGAGAAGCACCGCATCTCCACGCTCTGCTGCCCGCCCACGATGTACCGCCTCATGATGCAGGCCGGCGTGGACGGCTACGACCTCAGCTGCCTCTCGTACTGCACCACCGCCGGCGAGGCGCTCAACCCCGACCTTTTCGACGGCTGGCGCGAGCACACCGGACTGTCGCTGGTGGAGGGATTCGGCCAGACGGAGTCCACGCTCCTGGTCTTCAACTCGATCGGCATGACACCCAAGCCCGGCTCGATGGGCAAGCCGTCGCCGCACTTCACCGTGCAGATCCAGGACGAGAGCGGCTCCGAGTGCCCGCCGGGCACGACCGGCGAGGTCGTCGTGAAGATCCACCCGCGCCCCGACGGCATCCTGCTCGAGTACTTCCGGGACGAGAAGCGCACGGCCGAAGCGATGCACGACGGTTGGTACCACACGGGCGACACCGCGTGGGCCGACGAAGACGGCCACTACTGGTACGTGGGCCGCAACGACGACGTGATCAAGAGCTCCGGCTACCGCATCGGCCCGTTCGAGGTGGAGAGCGTGCTGCTCGAGCACGACGCGGTACGTGAGTGTGCGGTCACCGGCATGCCGGATCCCGTACGCGGCTACGCCGTGAAAGCGACGATCGTGCTGAACGAGGGCTACGTCGGCGATGAGGCGCTCGTGAGAGAACTGCAGACCTGGGTGAAGAAGCGGACCGCGCCCTACAAGTACCCGCGCGTCATCGACTTCGTGAGCGCGCTTCCCAAGACCGTGAACGGCAAGATCCGCCGCGTAGCCATCCGGGAACACGACAGGGGTGTCGGCAGCGAGTAGTACATCGTAACAATATACACAATGTACCTGGCGGGGTATGCTCAAATCAGCACATCCTATGCAGTTTGATATTTGTTCTATGCGGGTACGCACTCAGTGGAGGGAATCCGACCGCCCTTGCGGGGACGGAAACCGAGTGGGGAGGGGAGGTGCCAGACGATGTCATTCACAGCCGTACTGGTGCTTGCCGCGATCGCATGGATCAGCCTACAGTACCTGATCCCCGGAGCCCTGTCCTACTACTTCCTGTGGCGAGACGAGATGAGGGCCGAGGCAGCTGACCCCGCCCACATCCATCCACGTCACCTCTTCACCGGCGCCTGAGATCCTTCTGAGCGCCGTTGGGGATGAGCCGGGCCGCACACGCGGCCCGGCTCTCGTTTCTACCCCGGCCTTCCCACCGAGCCGCACACACCGCCGCGGTCACCGTGGAGGGAGGTGCGCGGGGGTGATAGAATCCACCACGCGCCCTCTTAGCTCAGGGGATAGAGCACAGGTTTCCTAAACCTGGTGTCGGAGGTTCGAATCCTCCAGGGGGCACCACGAGACCGCCCAGAGGGAGCGGCACCAGCCGCTCCCTCTGCTGCTCGTATCCTCCGCGCACGTCCCCACCGGCAGGAATCGCCTCTCCTCATGCGAATAACGGGGTGGTGAGGTATGCCTGCATCGAGGGGACCTGCTATGCCCACGAACGACGACCGGCGCTGTTTCTCACACATCCGCGCACTGATGGCGGGCACTCGCGAAGGCATGATAGCCGTCGCGCCCGATCACACCGTACGTGTGCTCAACGAACCTGCGGCGGAGATGCTGGGGCTTGAGCGGACCGAGTGCGTCGGGGCGCCTTCGAGCGTGCTGGGCGTGCCCGAATTCGTTCCAGCGCTCAAGTCCGCGGCTGCGGAGTGGGAACTGGTGAGCAGCACCTTCGAGCGAGCCGGGCACAGCTACTCGTTCACGGTCGCGCCCTATACCGAGGACGGCGGCGGCACCGGCACCGTGATCACCGTGCGTGACGATACCGAGCTCCTGGCTGTGCGGCGCCGCTCGGAGGCGATTCTTCTCAGCACGAGCGACGGCATGCTGGTGTTCGACGCCGAGGACCGTCTCACGTTCGTGAATCCCGCAGCGGAGAAGATCCTGGGTCGTGGGGCGGAGACCCTCGTAGGCCTGAAGACCGACACCTGGGAGGTCTTCGGCATCGCACCAGACCCCGCAGGCCCGGTGCGCGAAGCGGGTACTCAGGTGCGCGAGGTGCGCATGGAGGAGCCGGAGCATCGGATCGTGGACGTGCGGGTGGACCCCGTGTACGACGACCGGGAAAGCTACGTAGGGTCGGTGGCGACGATCCGGGACGTGACCAGCGAACGCGAAGCGATGCAGATGAAGAACGAGTTCGTCTCCACGGTCTCCCACGAGCTCCGCACGCCGCTCACGTCGATCAAGGGCTACATCGATCTTATCCTCGATGGCGAGGCCGGGGAGATCAACGAGATCCAGCAGGAGTTCCTCTCTATCGTGAAGGAGAACTCGGACCGGCTGGTAGAGCTCATCAACGACATGCTCGACATCTCCCGCATCGAGAGCGGGCGGATCGTGCTCAAGGTGCAACCACTCGACGTGGGGGAACGGGTCGCGGGCGCGGTCAACACCTTCAAGGCCGTGACGGACCAGCAGGGCCGCACCATCCACGTGGATGTGCCGGACGACCTGCCGAAGGCCGCGGGCGATCCGGACCGCATCGGGCAGGTTCTGATCAACTTCGTCAGCAACGCCATCAAGTACTCGCCCGAAGGCGGGGACGTCCACATCAAAGCGAGCGTCGACGATGGCTGCGTGAAGGTCGCCATCTCCGATGAGGGCATCGGCATCTCACCGGAGAACCAGGCCCGGCTGTTCACCAAGTTCTACCGTGTCGACTCCTCGCTCACCCGCGAGATCGGGGGCACCGGTCTGGGGCTTTCGATATGCAAGAGCATCATCGAACTCCTCGGCGGACAGGTGGGCGTGGACAGCGAGGAGGGTGAGGGGTCGACGTTCTGGTTCACGCTCCCCTTCGCATCGGACAGGCACGTGCGCACTCCGTCGCTCGAAGGCCCGCTCGGCTCTCCGGGCGGGCGCGTGTTGGTGGTGGATGACTGCGAGGACGTGGCGAATCTGATCGCCACCTACCTCTCCCATCGAGGCTACGAAGTCGTGAAGGCGTACAACGCCAAGGAAGCGTGGGAGTACGCGGTGGAGTTCGAGCCGCGTGTCATCACGCTCGACGTGATGGTGGAAGAAGGCGCCGGCTTCCGGCTTCTGGAAGAGCTCAAGGCTGATCCCAGGACGAAGGACATCCCTGTCGTCGTCCTGTCGATCATCTGCGACGAGGCCAAGAGCGCCCGCTCAGGCGCGACCGACTACCTTGAGAAGCCTATCGACAAGGCGCGCCTGATGGACATGATCGACACGCTCGTCGGGTCCATCTCATCGCCGCTGGTGCTCGTCACCGATGACGACCGGAACATCGTCGACCTGCTGACACGCACGCTCAAGCAGCGCGGATACGCGGTGATGGGCGCATACAACGGCAAGGAGGCCATGGCCGCCGTTGCACGTCGTCGGCCCGACGCGATACTGCTCGATCTCCGTATGCCGGTGATGGACGGCTACGAGGTGCTCCAGGCGCTGAAGAACGACCCGGAAACCGCGGACATCCCCGTGGTGATCATGTCGGCGTTCCAACCGGACCGGGAGCGCGAGAACGTTCTGGAGTTGGCTTCGGATCTGGTAGGCAAGCCGTTCGATGTCGAGGACTTCATATCGCACATCGAGTCTGTGATAGTCAGAGAAGAGAGTGTCGAAGGTCCGCCTCCAGAGAGTGGGACATCGTGAGCAGGATCCTCGTAGCTGACGACGAACCGCATATCCGCAAGCTGGTCTCCTTCACGCTCGGCAACCGGGGGCACGAGATCCTGGAGGCGGCGGACGGAGGCGAAGCGTTCGAGCTGGCGCGGGCCGAGCGTCCCGACCTCATACTGCTCGATGTGATGATGCCGGTCATGACCGGGTATGACGTACTAGACAGGCTCAAGGATGACGAAGGCACTGCCGACATCCCGGTGATCATGCTCTCCGCCAAGAGCCAGCAGACCGAGGTGCAAGAGGGGCTGAACCGCGGCGCCGAGCAGTACATCTGCAAGCCGTTCACGCCCAAGGACCTGGTATTGCGGGTCAACGAACTGCTCGATACCTGAGGGGAAGGAACCAGCCGTGATGAAGAAGGTCCTGGTCGTCGATGACGAGCCGTCGATCCGCAAGCTTCTGTCAGTAGCGCTCGGCAACCGCGGATTCGAGGTCCTCGAGGCCGAGGACGGTCTTACGGGGCTTGCCGCGATCACCGCCCACAAACCCGACCTGGTGGTGCTGGACGTCATGATGCCGGGGATGACCGGTCACGAGGTGCACGACAAGCTGCGGCAGCGCCCCGAGACGAAGGAGCTGCCGATCCTCTTCCTCTCGGCGGCCGGAACGTTCGAGGAGCAGCACCGCGAGATCGCCTCCGACCCCTTTGCCGACTACCTCCCCAAGCCGTTCAAGCCCTCCGAGGTGGCCGACCATATCGCGGCGATGCTGGATCCGGCCAAACGGGCCGAGTTCGAGCGCGAGCGTGGTCGCCGCGAAGCGAAGCTGTCGAAGATCGTCGAGATCATGCACAGAGATCGCGACTGACAGGCCGGACGCCACGACCGAGGGGCATCGCGACGATGGCGCAGAGACTGATCCTCACCGCGGATGACAACGCGCAGATCCGCATGCTCGTGAAGGCCGCGCTCCGTTCTCTCGGCCACGAGTTGATCGAGGCCGTGGACGGTGAGCAGGCGCTGGAAACGGCGATCGAGCGCAAGCCGGACCTCATCCTCCTCGATGTCACCATGCCCAAGCTCGACGGGTGGGAGGTGCTCGGCTTCCTGCGCAAACGGCCCGAGACGGCGGGCGTGCGCGTGATGATGCTCACCACGGCCGCACAGAAGGACGATCTTGCGCACGGCGAAGACCTCGGCTGCAACGATTATCTCGTCAAGCCGTTCTCGCCGGGCGACCTCAGGCAGCACGTGGAGCGCATGCTCGACACCTGACGACCTACCGCACGATATCCAGGACCAGATCGTCGCAACCTGGTGCCGGCGAGCCGTTTCCGCCCGTCTCTTGCTGCGCTAGCAGGCTTTCGATGAGGCTCCTCCCCGGGGCCGCCGCCGCAAGGTAGCGCGTGGACACCGACACGTCGTCGATGCGCGCCACCTCGGCCAGAAGATCACGATAGCCGCCGGGATCGGCCTGTATGCGGACCACCGCCGCGTTGTACGCCTGAAGCACCGCACGCGACGCCAGGAGGCCTGATGGCAGCGCGAGGTAGTGGTCCGCGATCCCGAGGAATACCGGATCCGTGCTCAGGCCGTCGCTCGCTCCTTCGGGCAGAGCGGCGCCGGTCGTCTCTCCTGAGCGCGCCGGATCGGTGAGAGTCGCCACGAGCGCCACCGGGACGCCGGAGGTCTCGAGCGCCAGCGCCGAGGCGATCCCGCCGACGAAAGCGTCGATCGAGCCGCTCGTGAGAGCCGCGTCCCGTTCCGTAGGCGACTCGAAGACGACGATCTCGGCTTCGACCCCCGCATCGCCGAAGAGTCCTTCGCGGTCGGCGACCCACAGCGGAAGCGCGTCGCCATCCGGTGTCACCCCGATCCTGATCGGGTCGGGGTCGACATCCTGGAACGCCGGACCGGTCGAGACCGGGACATCCTCGCCTCCGACCGCCGAACAGCCGGCGAGGAGCATCAGCGCGAGAATGGCGCAGGCGTAGACGGACAACGATCGAAGACGCATGGGGCTTCCTTCCGGAGGCGGCGGCTCAGGCGCGGCACACGGAGCGGCGCAGCCTGATCTCATCACGCACGAGTATGCCTGAGAAGCCGGGCTCCGCGGAACCGTAGCGGTCGGCGAGCAGGCCCTTGGCGATGGAGTCGATCACGAAATCGTGGCGCTGATAGAAGGAGAACGACGGTACGTCGTCGTTGCTGATGGCGGCCTTCACGGCCGGAAGGCCTCGCGCCGCCGCGAGGTCGATCGCCGCACCGATCAGGGCACGCCCCACACCGTGGCCCTGGAACTCCGGGTACACGCTCAGGAGCACGACCGCCAGATCGCCCTCATGCACCGCAAGGGACAGAAGGCCGGCGAGCCCGCCCTCGAAGACGGCGACCAGATTCTCCTGCTCGAGCACATCGAACGAGCGGCCGAAGGTGTCCACGTCGGTCTCCCCGAGCGCCTGGTCGCAGATGTCCTCGATATCGTGGCGATCGGCTGGAAGCGCGGGGCGGATGGTCACTTCGATATCCTCATCGCCCGAGCGGTGATCGCCACACATGACCGCAAGGCGGGCGTCGGTGAGCGGAAGCTCCTTGCCGCACTGGGCGCATCTGTACTGAGGATATGGGGCCTGCGGTTCGTCGTTCACTGCGAAGCTCCTTGCGGGACAGATGGGACGGAGGACCCCTGCAAGTATAGAACGACCCCGGGGAGCTGGGTCCCCGGGGTCGGTGAGCGGAGCGTGACATCGGTCAGCGGGCGCCTCCGTCCGCGTGCCCGTGTCAGCGCTACTTCTTGCCGCCGCTCGGCTTGACCACCAGAACGTCGATGAAGGTGCTGTCACCGACGATGCCGGTCAGCTCGAGCTTGTTCTTGGTGAGTTCCTCGGCCAGGAAGCCCGTGGACATGATGTAGTGCTCGTCGTTGTTCACGATAGCGCCCTGGAGGCTGATCAGCGGGTCGTTCGTATGGAGCCAGACCCGGTGCCAGCCGGGCATCGTGGGGATCCAGCCCCCGCCGGCCGAGGCGAAGTTCATCTTGCCGCTCGGCCCGATCCCGGGCTCGATGTCGAGCTTGGTGATGCTCCCGTCGGGGTTCCACACCTCGGCGAAGAACCTGTTGGTGAGCACGGTCGCGTAGTACGACTCCCACGTGTACCCGCTGCCGTCAAGCGTCGAGGTGCCGAAGAGCTCGGTCTTGCTTCCGGGGTACTCGAGACACGCCATCTTGTAGGCGGTCATCGGCTCGGCAAGCTTCTGATAGAGCGCGATCTCCACGGGGAACCGCTGCCCGACGATCGGGTTGATGTTCTCCATCGGATTGCCCCAGTCGATGAAGTCGATCATCACCGCGTCGGCCGTCTTCACCCAGTCGGCCTGCCAGCTGTTGGACGCGCTCACGTAGTCGACGTTCCAGATCAGGTTGGGGTCGTCGGAGGTGGTCGTCGTCGGCTGCGGATACCATGGCGCCATCGAACGGAGCCACGTCTCCATGTCGATCGGTTCTGTCATATCGGGCACGCCGTCGAGGTCGGCATCCACGGTACCGCCGTCGTCACCGATCACATACGTGGTGTAGACCTCGCCCTCGTTGCCCTCATAGCCGCCCGTGTACTGCTCCCTGATGACCTCGAGGACCTCGATCGGGATAGGGTTCCCGTCAGCGTCGAGCGTGAGCGTGAACTCGTTCCCGTCGTACTCGCCGTCCCCGTCGAGATCGGTCCAGGTCTTCAGGTAGAAGGTCTCGATGTGATCGGTGGCGACCACGGGGAACGACAGGTTGGGCATCGCGGCGAAGGGGTCTTGCTCTCCCGTGCCAGGATCGGGACCAGGCTTCGGCGGATCCGTGTTCGGTGTGCCGCTGGCGGCCAACGCCGGTGTCATCTGCACGGCAAGGGCGAGCGCGAGCGCAACCACGATTAGTATTCGAACGTGTTTCATGGCGGTACCTCCCTCTCCGCTCCGGTCGCATCGGACCGAGCGGACACGGCGGCACAGCCCCCGTCCCCCCGGGACCCTGCCCCGCAGGGAGGCCGTGAGACTTGTTACCCGTGGAGGGGCGCGCCTACACACACCCTGGCCCGGTGTACGGACTGCATCCGCCGAACGGGCCGGCGCCATGCTGTGGCGCCATCACCTACAATGGGGCGGCACCTATGGAAGGAGCGCCGTGGCACCCGACATCCCGCTGATCGCGACAGACCCCCGTGCCGCAGACGCCCTGTCGCGCGTACGCGTGCTGTACACCGACCTCGACGGCACGCTCGTGGCCAAGGGCGGAAGCGTGCTCGCCGACGCAGCAGCGTCGCCTTCGCTCGTCGTGGCAGAACAGATCGTGGCGCTCAACCGCGCGGGACTCAAGGTCGTCCCCATCTCGGGACGAGGCCGCATCCAGCTCCGCGAGCTCACACAGTTGCTTGGCTGGGACGGCTATATCGCCGAGGCCGGCGGCATCATCGTGCACGGCACGGGTCTCGACTTCCAGGAACGTGTGGACCTTGGCGAGTGGCCGGACGACGTGGCGGCCCCCGGGCTCTCCCCCTTCGAGGCGATCAATCAGGTGCGGGCGGCCGAGACCTTGATCGAAGCCTTCCCCGGCCGCATCGAGCACTACGCGCCGTGGCAGCTCGACCGCGAGGTCTCGCTCCTGCTCCGCGGATGTCTCGACGTGGCCAAAGGACAAGCGGTGCTCGACACGCTCCCGCTGCCGCTGGATCTCGTGGACAACGGGATGCTGCGCAGCTATGGGACACTCACCTGCCGCGACATGCCGCCCCACGCGTATCACGTGGTGCCGCGCGGAGTGTGCAAGGCGCGGGCGATCGATCTCGACCTCGCCTGGCGGGGGCTCTCGCGCGAGCAGGCCGCGGCCATCGGCGACTCGGCCACCGACCTCCAGATGGCCGATGCGGTGGGCGTGATGACGCTCGTGGGCAACGCGTTCGGCAGCAACGGCGTCGTGGCCGGTCTCGAGCGTGAGCCTCGCGACAACGTGTGGCGCACCGCAGGCGATCGCACGGAGGGATGGGCCGAGTTCGCCAGGGCGTGGCGTGGCGCCACCGGATGATCGTCCACGCGCCATAGAGGGTGCGGGCCCTTCGTCCTGCGGGGTGTTGCCGCATGCCACACGGAGACCTACAATGCACGTGCACCGCTGTGCGGTGCGTTGACAGCGACACGAGCGCTCCATCTGTTACGGTGCGGCTCCTGTTCGAACACAGGCCACTGCCCGGAAATGTCGAGAGACGCCAATGGGTAGAACAGCCCTCGCCGGCTTAAGGCGAAGGCTAAGGTGGCTGGGACTGCAAAGGCGGGAACTTTCCGCCGCACGGCGTGCCGTGCGCCCTACGTCGGACAGTGCCAAATCCGCAGACGAGGGACGGAGCAGCGGGCGGCCGTGATACGATGCCGCTCCGCGTGCGGCGCATGCCGCTCCAGGGCCCCCGTCATGATGATGCGGGGCTCTTTTCGTTGTCGGACCTGTTGCCAAGAGAAACGGACCTCGGTGACACCATCAAGTCCCTAGGTCCCGGCTCCTGCGATCGTCGTGGGTGACCGGGGCCCGCCACGATCGACCTGCCGGCCCGCGTGCCGGGAGGAAGGAGCCATATGTTCTATCTCACCCAGATGCTGGGCAAGCCGGTGGTGGATGCCGCCGGCGAGGTCATCGGCGAGATCAGCGACATCGCCATCGCCACCGGCGAGGTGTTCCCCCGCGTCACCTCGCTCGCGTTCCTCGGCCCCGACAAGACGCCGTTCATGCTCTCGTGGCGCAAGTTCGTGGCATCGCTCGAGGACGAACGCGTCCAGCTCAACGCCGAACGCGCCGCGCTCCGCTTCAGTTATCTCCAGCCGGACGAGGTCCTGCTCGCGCGAGACCTGCTCAACAAGCAGATCGTGGACACGCAGGGCATGAAGGTCGTGCGGGTCAACGACCTCAAGCTCTCGGAATCGCGCAACCAGCTTCGCCTTCTGGGCGCCGAGGTGGGGGCCCGCGGCATCCTGCGCGGCCTTCACCCCGCAGTGGAACGTGCAGCCGCCTCCGCGATGCGCCTTCTCGGCCGAGAACTCTCCGAGAACCTCATCGCCTGGAACTACATGGACCTGCTCGATCGCGACCTCTCACACGTGCGCTTGTCGATCACCCACAAGCGCCTGCACGAACTGCATCCGGCCGACGTGGCCGACGTGCTCGAGCAGCTGCACCCCTCACAGCGCGCGCGGGTGTTCGAGCATCTCGACAACGTCCAGGCCGCACTCACCGTGGCCGAGCTCGAGGACGAGTTCCAGGCGGACCTCATCGGCGACCTCGGCGACCAGCGCGCCTCGGACATCCTGGAGGAGATGGACCCCGATGACGCCGCCGACATCATCGGCGACCTTCCCTACGACAAGGCCGAGGCGCTGCTGCGTCTCATGGGAGTGAGCGAGGCTCAGGCGATCCGTTCGCTGCTGGGCTACCGGGAGAAGACGGCGGGTGGCATCATGACGCCCGAGGTGACCACGCTCACCGATGACATGACGGTGCAGGGCGTGGTGGACCATCTGCGGACCGGCGCCGCCGAGCACGAAAGCATCTACTACATCTACGTGGTCGATGACGACCGCCGCCTCGAAGGTGTCGTGTCGCTGCGCGACCTGGTGATGTCGGAGCCGGATACGCCGGTGACCGAGCTCATCCAGCGGGAGGTCATCACCGTGAATCCCGATGACGACCAGGAGCTCGTGGCGGAGATGATGAGCAAGTACGACCTGCTCGCCCTTCCCGTCATCGACGAGACCGGGGTCCTCCTGGGTATCGTCACCGTCGACGATGCCCTGGACGTGCTCGAGGAGGAGTCTGCCGAGGACCTCGCGATCGCCACCGGCGCCGCCGCGGAGCACGGTCGCATCGCGGGATGGTGGTGGTGGCTGGTGCGCCGCAACGCGTGGCTGCTCGTCTGGGCCGTTGCCTTCCTCGCCTATATATCGTTGCGGGTACCGCTCGCCGGCCTTGTCGAGGGCACCGGATCCTCCGCACGGGCGGGGACGCTCCTCATGGGCTGGGCCGTGGTGATCCTGCCGCTGCTCTTGCGCACAGCCGAGGACCTGTCGTCGCGCACGCTCGCCGAGCTGATCGAAGGCGATGCCGGCGAAGAACGCCCGTCGCTGGGATCGCGCCTGCTGCGTGAGGGCGGGATCGGTCTGGTGACCGCCGCCTTGAGCGCCCTGGTCGCGTTCGGGCTCGCGTTCCTGCTGCTAGGGGACATCGACCCCGCCGCCACGCCGTTCGCGGTGTCCACGGCGGTGGCCGCGCTGCTGACGGCACTGGCGGGGGGGCTGCTCGGCCATCTCGCACTGCGGCGGAGCGCCGCCGGCAAGACGGTCTCCGGCACCGGCCTATCGGTCATGACGATGCTCCTGAGCGCCGTCGTCTACCTTACGCTCGCGTACGTGGCGGGCTCGCTCGGGAGCGTGCCGGGTACCGGCGCGTAGATGCCCGGCGTGATCTCCACGAACCACATGAAGAGGAGGTTGCCGCTGCTGGCGGTGCTGGGCGTGATCGGTCCCGGCGTCATCGCAGCCTCCGCCGGGAACGACTCCGGCGGCATCTCGACGTACTCCGTGGCGGGCGCACGATACGGCTACACGATGCTGTGGATGATGCTCGCCATGACACCCAGCTTCGTGATCATCCAGGAGATGGCCGGCAGGATGGGCGCCGTCACGGGCAAGGGCTTCGCGGCTCTCATCCGCGAGCGCTTCGGCGTCCGGCCAACGTTCCTGGCGATGCTCATGCTGCTGGCGAGCAACGCCGCCACCACCATCGCCGAGTTCGCGGGCATCGCGGCGGCGATGGAGATCTTCGGCGTGACCAGATACCTCTCGGTCCCTGTGGCGGCGCTCGTGGTATGGCTCCTCGTGGTGAGAGGCAGCTACCGCAACGTGGAGAAGGTGTTCCTGGCGCTCTCGTCGGTCTTCATCGCCTACGTCGTCGCCGCGTTCCTCGCGCGGCCCGACTGGCTGGAGGTCGGCCACGCCATGGTGACGCCCCGCATCGTCCCCGACCGTGCCTTCATCGCGCTCGCGATCGGACTGACCGGCACCACGATCGCACCGTGGATGCAGTTCCTGGTGCAGAGCAACATCGTGGACAAGGGGACCACGGTCAAGGAGTGGATCCTCGCCCGATGGGACGTGATGGCGGGCGCTGTGGCCGCCAACGTCATCGCCTGCTTCATCATCATCACCACCGCCACGGTGCTGCATCCGGCCGGAGCGGTCATCGAGAGCGCGGATGACGCGGCGAGCGCACTCGCTCCCCTGGCGGGCCCGTACGCGGAACTGCTCTTCTCGGTGGGACTGCTCTCCGCGTCCCTGCTCGCTGCGGCCGTGCTGCCGCTGACAGCCGCTTACGCCATCTGCGAAGCGTTCGGCTGGGAGTCGGGCATCGACCGGTCGTGGTCGGAGGCGCCCCTGTTCAACGGCCTGTACACCGGGGTGATCCTCTCCTCGGCCGCGGTGATCCTGGTGCCCGGGATCGACCTCATCGGCATCATGCTGGTGTCCCAGGTGATCAACGGGGTCCTCTTGCCGTTCCTTCTCGTCTTCATGATGCGGATCGTCAACGATCGCGCGGTGATGGGGCGCCACGTGAACGGCCGGGCGCACAACGTGCTTGCATGGGGCACGATCCTTGTCGTGATCGCGCTGACGGCCGTGCTCCTGGGGATGACGATCCTGGGCGTGGGCTGAACCGATGCTATCCTTCATGTATGGTCGCCTCCGCAGCACACCTCTCTGACCAGGACCTCGATCGCGCCAAAGCCGCGCTGCGCCTCCGCGCGCGTGCGGCGCGGCGCTCCGTGCTTCCCGAGTATCGCACTGCACGCGCATATGCCGTCGCCGAACGGGTCCTGAGCCTTCCCGAGGTCGTCTCCGCCGCTAACGTGATGCTCTACGGCGCTGCTCCCGAAGAGGTCGACGTGAGCGTTCTGGAGTTCGCGCTCCGCGAGCGAGGGGTCCGCATCGCGTATCCCCGCGTGGCCGGATCCCGGACCCTGACGGTGCACTGGGTCGACGATCCCGACGTGCTGCTGCGCGGAACGTTCGGACTGCTTGAGCCCCCCGAGACGACACCGCCAGCCGAGGTCTCCCGCCTCTCCGCCATCATCGTCCCCGGCGTCGCGTTCGACCGTGAAGGGAACAGGCTCGGGTTCGGAGGCGGCTACTACGACGCCCTGCTCGGCGGCCCCGATCCCGTGCCGCCGACCATCGGTGTCGCTTACGACGAGCAGATCGTCGATGCGGTTCCCCACGACGAGCGCGACCGTCCCACCGACGTCGTGGTCACTCCCACGCGGGTCTTCAGGCGGAGCCCGGCGTCGTACTGACGCCCGGTTGCTGACGACTAGCGATCTCCTCGTGCGAGCGTCACCGGCTCACCGCGGGGCGCCCGAAGGGGGATCTTCAGCGACTCGAGGACCGCCTCAAGGTTCTCCGTCCATGACGCAAGCGTCTTCAGGTCCACGCGGAGCAGCGGCGTCTCCGGGTGCGGGCGCGACACGGTGAAGCCGTGGCGGAGCAGGAATTCCACTCCGACCACCGGCATGTGCGAGAGGTCCCTGGAACCGGTGACGGCGTACGCCTGCACCGAGCGCTCTCCACGCATGGCGAGGTCGCGCATCGCCGCCCTCAGCAGAAGGCCACCGACTCCAGCGCGACGCGCGTTAGGCGCGATGTGCATGCACGCGATGAGGGGCACGCCCGCCTCGGGTGGTCCCGCCGGGAGGTGACGGGCCTGTGGAAGATGGACAGGTGGGGCGTACTTGATGAACCCCATCGTCTCGCCGTCTTCCACTACCGCCCTGCCGCACTCCCCCCACTCGGCGGAAACGGTGCGCACCCATTCCAATGCCTGCTCGTCGTCACAACGCGAGCCGCACTCGAACGGAAGACGCGTCGTCGTCTCCCAGAACACGCATCCCGCACAGTCGACGGGCAAGGACTCCCGGTCAAGCATGCTTAGGCCGATGATCTTGCGCACGGTCTTCCGCTACTCCTCGTCGTCCATGAGCGCCTTCATCTTATCGATGGCCTTGCGCCCCATCCCGCTCTTGAACGAGCGGCCCAGGGCGCGTGACGCCGCTACTCCCACCTCGAGCATACCGTCTGCCACCTGCTCGCCGCGCTCTTTGAGGGCGGTCACCCCGCTGGCCGCCGCCTTCGCGGCGCCACCGGTGGCCTGGAGCTCCGCGTAGCCGGCCTCCACCACGACGGACTCGCCGTCGAAGCCGCGGACGAGGCTCGCCGGGACCTCAAGCCGCCCCACGGCCATGTCACCCACAGCCCCGGTCGAGACCTGCACCTCCTCGATGACCCCGGAATCGCCGTCGAACACCACGTCATGGACGGTGCCGACCTCGTCTCCGTCGGGGGTGTGTACCGGCATCCGGTGCCAGATGATGGTGTCATCCCATGAGAAGCCGAGTGCGCGCTCCCCTGCGCTGTCACCGGGCAGCGAGTCCCCGTCGATGGCGAGCGTCGCTTCATCGACCTCGCGCACGGCGTCGAACCGCAGGAAGCGCGGCCGCTGGTCTATGACGCCCATGATGGAGCCCCGGTCCACCTGCAAGCCCACGACCCTCGGCTCGCCCGGGTGGAAGAGCACCGCGGAGACGCGACCCAGATGCCGGCCGCTTGAGCCCACCACGGACAGGCGCTCGTACCCAGACAGACTCGGCATGTGCTTCACTCCATACACCGCTCGATCGTTCACGGTCGCTCGATAGCGAAAGGGCCGGCCGCGACGGCGACCGGCCCTTCTATCATACCGCGATAGCGAGCGTGGCTACTCCGTGGTGGCCGCGCCAGCCCCACCCTCGGCGGCGGTTGTCTTCTCGGCTACCTTGTCGAGCGCGCCCTGCGCCTTGGACTCCGCAGCATCGATCCCCGACTTGACCGACTCGCCAGCCTTGCCGAGCGCGTCCTTGGCCGCCGGGGCGATCTGCTGGACCTTGTCCTTGGCCTGCTGTGTGACGGTGCCCACCTGCTCCTTGAGCCGATCGCGCGCCGAGTCGATCTTCACGCGCATCTCCTCGGTCTCATCGAGCACCTTGGCGCGGCTTGTCTCGTAGAACTGCTTGCCCTCTCCCCAGTACTCATCGGCCTTTGCGGCGATGAAGTCACGGTTCTCCCTGCCGGAGCGGGGGGAGAAGAGAAGGCCGAGCACGGCGCCGATGATGCCGCCGAGCAGGAACGCACCGAGTATGCTTTCACCTCTGCGATAGTCGTACATCGGGAACACACCTCCGAAGTCGCAAGCGGACCGATACTGATGTCTGACGACAGTGATGTATGTACCCAATCACCGCGCTGCATCCAGTGTAGAGCGTACCAGATGACCCACCAACTCCTGGAAATCCAGCCCGGCCGACGCGGCGGCCATAGGCAGCAGCGAGGTCTCGGTCATGCCCGGGGAGGTGTTCACTTCGAGCACATACGGCACGCCGTCGCCGCCCACCACCATGTCCACTCTGCTGACCCGCTCACAGCCGAGCAGCCTATGCACGCGCTCGGCCATCCGGGTCACCTCGGCCATGGTGGGCTCGTCGAGCCGCGCGGGCACGTAGTAGTCGGTCTCACCGGGCGTGTACATCGCCGAGAAGTCGAACAGCCCGCTCTTGGGCTCCATCTCCACGGGAGGGAACACGCGCGCCTCGCCCGACGGCCCGTCAACGACCGAGACCGCGAGCTCCCGGCCATCGATCCACTTCTCCACGATCGCCGTGTCACCGTAGGACAGGGCCGTGAGCAACGCCTCCGCCAGGCCCTCGGGTCCGTCCACCTTCGTGAGTCCGAGCGCGGAGCCCTGCTTCGCCGGTTTCACGACCACCGGGAACCCTCCCACCGCCCCGGGCACGAGATCCAGCGCGGTGGCCGCCCCCATCTGCTTGAAGGCGGCTGCGGTGAACGTGACCCAGGCGGGCGTGGGAATGCCCTCAGCGCGGAACAGACGCTTGCTGAGCGCCTTGTCCCAGGCCAATGCCGAGGCGGTTACACCGGGTCCCGTATAGGGTATCCCGAGGAACTCCAGCAGTTCCTGAACCGTGCCGTCTTCGCCATACTTGCCGTGCAGCGCGATGTACACCGCGTCGGGCCGCTCACTCCGCAGGGTCGTGACCAGGTCGGGGGTCACATCGAGAGCGAGCACACGGTAGCCCTGCGCCTCGAGCGCGTCACAGACGCGTTTACCGCTGATGAGTGATACGTCACGCTCCAGCGACTGTCCCCCCATCAGCACGGCGATCTTCTCCTGCACCCGGATCAGCCCCTCTCATCGGTTGGGTCGTCCACGGCCGGCAGCGCTCCCGCCGCGGCGAACGCGCGATACAGCTCCAGCCTGTCCTCGAGCACCTCGGCAAGCCGTCTGACGCCCTCACGGATGGCGTCCGGCTCGGCGTAACAGAAGCCGAGACGCATGCAGTTTCGACCGCGCCCGTCGGGGAAGAACGCATCCCCTGGAACGTACGTGACGCCCCGCTCGACGGCCTCGGCCAGGATCGACTTCAGATCGAGGAACGAAGGCATCTCCACCCACACGAAGAAGCCGCCCTCGGGCACCGTCCATCGCGCCTCTGCGGGAAAGTGTTCCGCCAGCGAGGCGACCATCGTGTCGCGCCGCTCGGCATATGCCCGAGTGAGGTCCTGCAGGACCCGGCGCCATCGGGTATCGGCGAAGTACCGCTCCGCGGTGGTCTGCGCGAACGCGCTGCCGCACAGATCGGCCGCCTGCTTCGCGAGCATGAACCTGGCCATGATCGGATGCGGTGCGATGACCCAACCGAGACGCAGCCCCGGGGCGAAGATCTTGGAGAAGGTGCCGAGGTAGATCACCTCGTCATCGAGCGCGCGCAGCGGCAGACAATGCCCGCCCTCGAAGCGCAGGCGTCCGTACGGATCGTCCTCGATGACGGGGATGTCGTACTCCCGCGCAAGCTCGAGCAGCTCACGCCGCCGCGACGGCGTGAGCGTCACGCCGGCCGGGTTCTGGAAGTTGGGGATCGTGTAGATGAACTTGGCGCCCTGCGGGCCAAGGCGCTTCAGCTCCTCGGCGAGCAGGTCGGTACGCATACCGTGCTCGTCCATCGGGATGCACACCACGTTGGGCTGGTACGCGGAGAACGCCTGCAAGGCGCCGAGGTAGGTGGGCCCCTCGGTGATGATGGTGTCCCCGGGGTCGATGAATATCTTGGCGATGAGGTCGAGCGCCTGCTGCGCCCCCGCGGTGATGGCGAGGTCGTCGGGCTTCACGCGGACGCCTATCTCGGCCATCAGGTCGACCACCACCTGCCTGATGGCAGGGCGTCCCTCGGAGGAACCGTACTGGAGCGCCTCGGTGCCTGAATCCCTCAGTGCCGCGGTGGTGGCGCCGATGACCGCCTCGATGGGAACGCGCCGGATCTCCGGCATGCCCCCCGAGAAGGAGATCATGTCGGGACGGGTAGCCGCTGCGAAGAGGTCGCGCACGGCGCTCGACCGCACGTCGGCCATCCGCTCCGCATACCGGTCGCTCCACCTGTCGAACACCACTCGTGCGGTACCCATCGCTGCTCCTCAAAGACGCAGATGCGTCCCCAGACAACAGAAAACGACCCTGCCGACAGGGCGAGGGTCGTCGCGGTACCACCTGTCTTCGTCCGGCGTTCGGTGGTGCTCGCCGGACCTCGGTCCCGGGATAACGGCCCGGGTCGACCGCCCGCTTCCTCCGCTCCTGCCGAGCGTGCTGGCGGGGGACCTATGGAGGGGTGGCCGGGCCGATGACGCCCTCTTCCCTCACGTCCACATCGTGTGCGCCCCTGGTTCGGGGGTTGCAGGGTACCTTAGCACCGCGGCTCGCGCAGGGTCAATCACGCCTCTCTTACGGCTCGGCTCCGCTCTCAGCGACCGGAGGCGCTCTATCGCGTCCCGGGGATCGCGTACGGCACGACCTGCGAACGCGTCGTCGATCATGCACAACGCGAGACGAGCGGCGCCGACACAGACGGCGTCGTCGTCGTCGTAGACGGACACGCGGAACGCATCGTCTCCCTTGCGCCACCTCGTCTCGCCGTGGACGCTGCGCGGCGACCCCGCGCAGCTCATGATCTCGAGCACGAGGTGCTCGAACAGGTGCGCTGGCTCGGTGATGGCCAACTCCTCGGCGAAGGGGTGGTCACACCCTGTGGAGCAGCGATGATCGGAGAGGCCGGGAAGCCGCTCCAACAGAGCCGCCGCAGCCGAAGCGCGGGCATCCGCCGATCCCGCCACACCGACTTCCAGCACGAAGTCGACGCGGTCTTCGAGCACTCTGACGCATCGGAGCCTCACGGTTCAGGCGAGGTCGCGCAGGCCGTCCCGGGCGCTCCGGGTACCGAGGTAGTACGCGAGCGACAGCGCTGCGACCACCGCCACCACGCCCACCGCGACCATCTTGGTGACATCGCGCTCGAGCACCGTGCGGGTGACCGCACGGGTCTCCGCCTCGGCGAGGTCCCGGACCTGCATCGTCTTCTGCTTGAGATCGTCCACGGTTATGCGCTTGTCGTCCGCTGCATTCTGCATCGATCCGCTCACTTCTGCATCAACCTCACTTTGATGACGAGGAACACGGCGGAGCCGAGCACCAGCACTCCTCCTATGATGAGCAAGGCGCCGGGATAGCCCACCCACTGCGCAAGCAGCAGGAAGAGCGCCACGGAGATGAACGTCAGGCCAAGGGCGAGCAAGGCGGCGGCTGCGCTTGCCGATGCCAGCGTGAGCCCGAGCCGTTGCACGGGCGCGACGATCTTGTCCTGAACGAGCCCGGCGGCCTCCTGACGGAGCCAGTCCACGGCTGTCTGCAGCAGGTCGGCCACCGCGTCGATGACGGCCTCGAACCCCGTCATGCCGCCTGTGGATCTCTCTTCCGGTCCAGCCATAGTCGCCTCCTCGAGAACGATAGCGCCTGTATCGAAGATACCCCAAACAGCACGCGGGGATGAAAGCGCGAGCGGCGCCCCCGCGATGGGGGCGCCGCTCGAGGTTCACGACGACGAGCCGTCAGAGGATACGGTAGTCGACCGTTCCAACGCCGCCGAAGCCGAGCGCCTTGGCCGTGCCCGGCCCGAGATCGAATGTGCGGCCACCTACGAACGGACCCCTGTCCTGCACGACCGCCACACACGTGCGCCCCTTGTAGGAGAACTCGATGCGCGTGCCGAACGGAAGGCTGCGATGGGCCACCACCATGCTGTTGGGCTGAAGCGTGCCGCCCCCCGCCATGGTGTTGCCATAGAAGCCGGGTCCGTACCACGAGACCCTGGCCGACCTCCACCCGCTGCCCGTGGGAGCCGTGCTGCCGCCGGAGGCCGCCGGCCTGGCGGGCGCGGACCTGCGGATCGCGGTCGCTTTCCGGGTCGCGCTTACCGGCTCACCCTCGGCCACAAGGCCCGAGGGTGTGCGCAACTGGTCGGGATCCGGCTTTCCTGAAGCCGGAGCGAGTCCTTTGCCGAGGCCTGTCTCGGTCGCCTGTTCAGCAACGATCTGGGCCGAGGCCGCAAGCATCGGAACGATTCCTGCTCCCGCAAGCGTCATCACCACGAGTGCCGCTGCAACGAACGCGGACCTCGATGACAGGCGTGCGGAGCCACCACTCTGTCGTACCTTCACACTGTCCTCCATGTACGGCTACAGGACAGACGGCAGCCCAGGGCATACGACGACCAAAGTAAGGAGTGGAGAGAGAAGCATGTCGCCGTGCTCCTGGCCACGCGGATCGGACGTACCCGCCGTCTTGGCCACCCAGCACGTGCTCTGCTGTTCGTGGTATGGACCGTGATCCTCCGGACCCGCGCGCCCTTGCGCTGTCGGTCCTGCGTCTTCTTACCGGTGAGCCGCGTGTCGCCGGTCCCGCGCAGCGGCCCTTCGGCCGTCTCACGCACGCCACACTGACTCCGCTATCCAGCAAACGAGCAGTGACGATACCACACGAACGGCTCTTTGGGAACCATCGCGGTCGTGCAGGTGGCGAAGCGCGGATCCGATCTCTACGGCTCGACGGTGACTGAAGCCTCTCCGCTCAGCTCGAGCAGCACGTCACCGAGCTGCTCCAGGTAACGTCCGTAGGCTCCCCAGTCGCCCGCCTGCTGGGCCTCCACGGCCTTCTCGTACAGGCTCCAGGCCGTGGCCGCGTCGGCGACACCCTGGCCCTCGTCACCGCGCTCCGCCTCGCCGAACACGCTCAGCAGGGCGGTGGCCAGGTCCGGCTCCATCGCCACCTTGTCGCCGTATGCCACTACCACGCGTGTCAGTTGCGGCATCGCTGTCTGTTCGGACTGGAGGTAGAGCGGCTGGATGTACACGATGGAGTCGTCCATCGGTATGACGAGCAGGTTGCCCCAGACGACGCCGCTGCCCCGCTGGCTCCACAGAGTGAGCTGCTGCGAGATGACCGGGTCCTGGTTCACCCGCGCCTCGACCTGCTCGGGACCGAGGACGAGCCGCTGCTTCGGGAACGTGTAGACCACCCGCTCACCATACGAACCGGGATCGGACTTGGCGGCCATCCAGCCGATCATGTTCGCCTTCGTGCGTGGCGTGAATGGCATCATCAGCATGAAGTCTTCCTGGTCCTCCTGGGGGAGCTCCATCAGCACATAGAATGGATCCATCGGCGTGCCCGAGCCATCGGCGCTCTCTCCCGGCAGCGACCACTGGTCCTCCTTGTTGTAGAAGACCTTGGCGTTCAGCATGTGATAGGTCTTGTACACGTCGGCCTGGAGCGAGAACAGATCGGCCGGATATCGCAGGTGCTCCGCCACCTCATCGGGCATCTCCGCCGCATCGGTGAGGAGCCCGGGGAACACGGCGCCCCACGCCTCCATCAGCGGGTCGTCCGGATCGAACGCGTACAGGGTGGTGGTGCCGTCGTAGGCGTCGATCGTCACCTTCACGGAATTGCGGATGTAGCTGATACCGTTGTACCGCTCCGAGTAGGGATACCTGTCCGAGGCCGTGTAGCAGTCGACGACCCAGACGATCCGCCCGTCGGCGACGACGGGATAGGGGTCGGAATCCTGATAGAGCCAGGGAGCGACCTCGCTCACCCGCGCCGAGATGTCCCGGCGGAACATCACCTTGCTCTCGGGCGTGATGTAACCGCTGAACAGTATCTGAGGCGCTGAAAGGCGGATGGCGAAGGCCGCACGTCGCACGAACCCTCCCACCTCGACTCCTCCGCTGCCCGAGTAGCTGGTCTCGGCGTTGGAGTCGCCCACCGGGTAGTCGAACTCGGCCAGACCCGTACCGGCGATGACGTAGTTGGTGGTGCGCTCGCCGTAGTAGAGCGCTGGCTGCTCGATCGCAAGGTCGGTGTCGGAGACCGGCGGGATGTCCTTGACGAGGAACTGCGGGTAACCTTGCCCGCTGCTCTCATTCACCGGGCTCAACACCACGCCGTACCCATGGGTGTACACGAGATGCTGATTCACCCACGTCTGCGCCTGGCTCGCCAGCCGCGTGACATCCAGCTCGCGCGCGGATACCAGCACCTGACGACGCTCGCCGTCGAGGGTGTATCGATCGATGTCCACGTCGTAGAACTCATAGTACGGTCTCATGCCCTGGAGCTGCCGGTATGTATCGGCCACCACCGACGGGTCCCACACGCGCACGTTCTCGATGGTGCGCTGGTTGTCGACGAGGTCATCGGCGGTCAGGCTCTCATCGGCAGGGAACGCGCGAGTGTCGATCTCGTCGAGACCGAACGCCTTGCGGGTAGCCTCGATGTTCCGCTCGATGTACGGCGATTCAGCTTCGACCTCGTTGGGCGCCACCCGGAACTGCTGGACGAGCGCGGGATACACACCTCCTACGAGGATGGCGGCCGCCACCCACGTGCCCAGCGCGATCGCCGGCAGCCTCCAACCGCGCACCTTGATGTTCACGATCAGCGCCACACCTGAGAGCAGCGCTATCGCGATCAGGATGTAATACGCGGGGATCTGCGCGTTGATGTCGGTGAACGAGGCGCCGACCACCTGCCCGCGGGGCGAGAAGTCGAGCTCGAAGATGTCGAGCCAGTAGCCGAAGGCCTGGACGACCACGGCGAGTCCACCGATCACAGAGAGATGCGCCTTCACGTGAGGGTCGAAGCCGCGCCACCGGTCCCACGGCCTGATCGAGCCGGTGAGAAGGTATACGAACGCAGTGAGGAGCAACGTGACCACGAGCGCGCCAGTGAGCCACTGCTGAATGGCGCGGAATGCAGGCAGTGTGAAGAAGAAAAAGCCCACGTCACGGCCGAACTGCGCGTCGGCGATACCGAACGAACCACCGTTGAGCGCCAGCGCGAAGGCTTCCCACGACTGCGCTGCGGCGGTCCCCGCAACGAACGCAGCGAACACGGCGACACCCAGCGCGACGGTATTGGTGTGACGGCCGACGACCTCCCGCATCCGGGCGATGGTCTCTTCCCACCGCAGCGCACTGCTGTCCACCACCCGTGTCGGCCTGAGAGGAGCGATCCTGCGGGCAATCATGAGGTTCGACCACAGCACGCCGAGGAAGGCCACCGCGGAGACCGCCCCGACCCCCCACCGCCAGGCGAGCGTCCGCCAGAACACGCCCTCCTGCCCGAGCTCTCCGAACCAGAGGGCGTCGGTGTAGAACTCTGCGGCGATGCCGGAGAGCATGAACAGCGCGATGACCGCTATCGCGATGACCGTGGTGCGGCTTGGGCGGGTCGTGGGCATGAGGCGTTCCCTCCCGTCGGGGGTCTTACGCGTATGTTCCCCACCAGGCCGATGGGCCGGCTACAGGAACTCGGCGATATCCACGTTCATGCCGGCGGGGTCCAGACACCGTACCACCGAGCGGCCACCCGCGTCCTTCACATCGCTCAGATCGAGGTCCACGGGATCGATGACCGTGCCGTCGGGACCGGCGATGATCCGAACCGCGGGGCGCGCCGGGTCGCTCGGGCTGGGGCTGACCACGATGGCCGTCTCCCCGGTGTCCAGCAACACCAACGATCGCGGAGGGAAGTACCCGAGCATGTCCACGAACTGGCGCACCAGCGCGGGGTCGAGCGCAGAGCCGGCGTTTTTCACCAGGATGCCCATGGCCTCATCCTGCATGCGCGGCGCGCTGTATGGCCGCTGCGACGTCATCGCGTCGTAGGCGTCGGCCACCGCGACGATCCTGCTCGCGATGTGCTGCGGACGCTCGGGTTGTCGTCGGGGGTAACCACCGAGGTCGTACCGCATGTGATGCTCGAGCACGCATACGAGCGAGGCGCGGTCGATACCGGACGTCATCGCAACGACCTCGGCGCCCCGTACGGGATGGTGCCGCATCTCGGCCCACTCGTCGCTCGTGAGCGGCCCGGTCTTGTTCAAGACCGACAGGTCGACGGACATCTTGCCCACGTCGTGGAGGATGGCGCCCACGCCAAGCGCCGAGAGGAAGCGGTAGTCGCGGGTGAGCGCGGAGCCAAGCGCAAGGGACAGGATCGCCACGTTCACGGAGTGATAGAACGTGTACTCGTCGAAGCTCTTGAGGCCCGAGAGCTCGAGCATCGCGTATCGGTTGCGAAGGATGCTGTCCACGAGGCTGCGCGCCGTGCTCTTGATCTGTGCCGCGTTGAGCTCGCGGTTGCCCCGTATGAGCCGCTCGAGTTCGCGAAGGAGTCCGAGCGTCCCGGTGTATGTCGTCTTGGCGAGCTCGCGCGCATCACCCTCGTCGACCTCTACGTCGTCACGGACGACGCTCACCGTGCTGACGAGGATGTGCGGGCAGCGAACGCGCTCGACCAGGGTCGCCATGCCGCCCTCGAGAGCCTGCACCTCATCGACCCTGGCTCCCACGACGATCGCGAACCGTTCGACCTCGTCCGGTGTCGTGCCCCGCATGAAGGTGATGCTGCCCGCTCCGATCGACTCCATGTCACGGATGAGTTGATCGAACAGGAGGCTGTCTTCGGCAAGCACCTGCTCTCCCAGCAATACCTCGTCCTCGAAGAAGGTGAGGGGCACGTCCGCACCCTCGGCGTGGAATGCGGCGATCACGTCGAACAGTCCGCGGCATGCCTGGCCTACCGCAGGATGGTCGTCCGGGTAGAGCCGCATGGCGCGGCGCAGCGCGTAGAGGCGCGCCAGCAGGTCACGGGCGCGCGCGACCTGGGCGCTCGAGAACGTGCGAACGCCCTGAGCGGTCTCACGGACCTCCGCGGTTATGCGATCCGCTTCGTATCGCGCGGGACCTTCGGCGCCCTCGCCGACGCTGTATGGAGCGCGGACCTCGTCGGCGCGGCGAGGCTGGTTCGTATCGTCGGTCATCGCCGGCCCCCTGTCCCGCTCGAACGCTCGATCCCGGCGAGCGCCGACTCCGCAGCCGTGCGGATCTCCCGCGTGCGTCCACCCCCGAGGAAGTTCCGCTGCTTCAGCACCCTGCGCAGCGCATCGGCGGCGGCCGGCGTACCGAGGCGGCCGAGCGCCTCCACGGCCTCTATGCGCACGGCCGGATCGGTGTTGCCCCGACCCTCATCGAGCGCGAGAGCCGCCAGATGCGGCACCGCGCTGTCGAGCCCGAACGTACCCAGGTACCGGGCGGCCAACGCGACGTTCTGCGGATCGTCGTCTGAAAGGGCTGCGACGAGCATCTCCTCGGCAAGCTTGTCCTTGATGCCCGCTGCCGCGCGGATCGTCTCCCGGCGCACACGGGGGTCGCCGTGCCTGAGCGTGCGCGCGAGCGGGGGTAGCGCGGAGCGCTCGCGCGTTGCGCCGAGGATGGCGACGACGTTGCGGACGAAGTACCAGCGCGGGTCGGTGATCTTGGCCGCAAGCTCGTCCACGTGCCCGGGAGCGAGCATCGAGATCAGGTCCACGAGGCTCTTGCGTGCAGCCATGTCGGGCTCATCGGCCAGGACCTCGAGGAGCGGCGCGATCGAGTGGCCACCGAGCACCGAGAGCAAGCGGCGACACGACTCGACCTCCGGGCTTTCGTGGTGGTGGAAACGCAGCGCCATGACCACCTCGCGCATCGCCTTAGGCTGCGCCATCGTGCGAAGCGCCACGTCCACACGTGTTCGCTGCTCCTGCTCAACGGTAGGATCGGTACGCACCGCCGCAAGCATGGCGGCGGCATCGGCGGCTTCGCCGAACTCGCCCCACTCCAGCAGAAGGGTGAGCCCATCCTCGAGCATCCCCATCAGCGATGCGAACATCTCCGGCCGACGCTCGATGGAGACGAGGGTCACGAGCGTCAGGAGCACGTCGCTGTCGGAGATGCCATCGGCGACCTCGGCTCTCAGCGCCGCCGTCTCGGCCGACTCCGACTCCGACGCCACCGGCGCGAGGTCCACAAGGCGGATGATGCTCTCAAGGTCCTGCCGGTCGGTGCTTCCCGGCCTACGGATCTGGGTCGGTGCGGCGTTGTCAAGTATCGTCGCGATCGAATCGCCGTCAATCCCCGACTCGGCAAGCGCCTCGCCCGCCGCCTCCAGTATCAGCTCCTTGGGCTGCATGCTGATCACCGCGAGATTGCGGAGCGCCCGCGACAGGCCATCACGGGAAACGGGATCGGGGCTCAGGCCCTCCACAAGCGCCTTGCACAGCTCGCCTATCTCGAACTGACGCATCACCGCCGCTACCGTCTGATCCACCCGGGAGTCGGGGAGCAGCCGTTCCGCGAGCACGCCTCGACGGGTCTCCGGCTCGAGGCCGAGGAGCGCCTCCGCGATCGCCCGGTAGATGGCCGGCTGATCCTCTGCGAGTTCGGCCGAGGCGGCGTGCGCCATCGAGACCACCCTGCCGGCGATCAGGTTCGTGAGCGGGCGTCCGCCGCGCCCGGAGGAGGCCAGCTCACCAAGGTACTTGGCGACCAGGCGGGGGTTCTGGACGAAGCGGACGAGCATCCGCTGATCGCGCGGTCGCGCACCGTACGCGGCGTCCACCAGTTCATCGATCCGCTGGAAACTGGGAGGCCACTGCTCGTCGGGGTCCAGGTCCGGCTCGGCTTCATCGAGTTCGGTATCCACGATCTTCGTCGAGGCGGTGCGAACGGTGATACCGTCGACCTGCAGATCCCACAACCGCTGCTCAACGCCACCCGCCGCCGCCACCTGCTCGGGTGGCTCGAACAGGACCCTGCACAGACCGATGACGTCGCGGGTGCTGGCTCCTGAGTGGAAACGGATCTCCGAGAGATGGCGGTTGTAGCACTCGCGGGCGAACTGCCGAAACGGCTTGAGATCGGGCAGGACCGGCAGGGCGTTGTAAAGCAGCCCGTCCTTGGTGACCTGGAACACGAGATCGGGAGACTCCCGGAGCAGCGCATGCAACAGCTTCAGCAGCGCCGAGGCGCTCTCGCCGGGGATCTCGCTCGCCGGAGGATAGAGTTTGGCCGCCTTGTAGACGACCAGGAGCTGTTTGACGAAGCGCTCGACCTGTTCGGGCGCTCGCTCTGGTTCGAGAGGTCTCGTGGGCATCTTCTCTCCAGGCGACTGCACTGGTTCCGATTATGCCGCTTCCTATTCCGCAGTGCTATCATCGCCGCATGAGCGGCTCCCCGATCGTCCTCGCATCCGCATCGCCTCGCCGGCGCCGGCTCATCGCGTGGCTGGGCCTCGACGTCCGCTCCATGTCGACCGACACGCACGAAGACCTCGCCCGGCCCCTCGAGCCGGCCCACCTCGCAACCAGCCTGGCTGCCGACAAGGCGTCAGAGGCGCGCGCCAGCGGCGAGACCGGCACGCTGCTCGCGTTCGACACCATCGTGGTCCTCGACGGAGCCGTGCTGGGGAAGCCCGCCGACATGGCCGAGGCGCGACGCATGCTCGACGCGCTCTCCGGGCGGACGCACCAGGTGATCACGGGCGTCGCCATCCTCGGTCCCGACGCCGACACGCCGATCACCCATCCTGTCACAACGGACGTCCGGATGCGGATGCTGGACGCCGATATGCGGGAGACGTGGCTCGCAAGCGGAGAGGCGCTCGGCTGTGCGGGCGCATACAACATCGAGCACCATCTCGCCAGCGTGGCCGATGACGAGTGCTTCCAGAACGTAGCGGGGCTCCCGCTCTGTCACCTGTATCGCATGCTCGCATCGGGTGATGCGGGCGCACCTCCGGAGGCGCTCACCCCGCCGGTGGAGGCATGCGACGCGGCGCTCGGCAGGCGGTGCCGGCTCGGCCCCGTGGTCTGTGCCATCGAACGCTGACGCGTCCGACGCGCCCGAAGGACTCAGGAGCCTGCGAGTCGGGCCACGACGATCAGGCTCTCATCGGCGTCGGCGTCGAGCGGCCGGCCCTCGTGATCGCCCAGGAGGCGTATATCGCCGAAACCCGCGCGCTCGAGTTCGGCGATGATCAGCCCGCCGGGGATCGCGAAGTGGAGGGAGCGCCGGGAGCGGACGCTCCATCCGCCACCGGGGTCGGCCTCGAGCGTCTTGGGCCAGCTCTCGATGGTGTGTGGCGTCTCGCGGACGCTCGAGTCGCGCACGAGCGTGACGAAGTCGAACAGGATGCCGTCGCCCGTGGGCGTGTAGTCGAGCAACCTGATGAAGAACTTGTCTCCGCTCGGCGTCTCCCTGAACACGGGAGACATCGTCCTGATCCTCTTCTTGAGGAGCCGCTCGTGGTTGAGGTAGTGAAGCACGAGCACACCGCCGGGCACGAGAGCTGTGGCGAAGTCGCCAAGCGCCTCCCGGAGTCCTTCTATGGACCTCACGTGGGGTAGCGCGTTGCCCGTACAGGTGATGGCGTCGACGGATGGACCCGCGATGCGCGCCACCTCACCGAAGCCCCCTTCGACGATGCGGACGTCGCTTCCGAGCCTGGCGGCGTTCTCCCGCGCGAGTTCGAGCATCTGCGGGCTCGGGTCGATGGCCGTGACATCCAGCCCCCACGAGCGGTACATGATCGAGTGACGCGCGCTGCCCGCACCCACATCGGCCACGGAACGCACGCCGCGCTCCTCGAAGAGGCGTCTGAAGAAGGGTCCTTCACGGGTGAGCCGCGCGTCCCAGTTCACCAGCTCGTCGTATTCGCGCTCCTCGTTGTGGGTGCCGAAGCTCACCGCCTGCTCCTATCCATCGAGATGGAAGATGCGCACCGCGTTGGCCCGCAGAACGAGGTCCCGGTCGCGTGCCGAGAGACCCAGTTCCTCAAGCGTACGGCGCTGCTGGAACGCGATCCACTCCCGGTACGGCCCCGTCGTCCCCGAGTCGGTGCCGAACAGCACGCGCTCCGGGCCGAACGCCGTGAGGGTCCGGTCGAAGACCTGCGCCAGCGTGTAGCCGTGGGGATCGTAGTCCATCCAGTTGTTGGTGCCGGACGAGTCGAGGCACACGTTCTTGCACTGGTATCCGAGACGCAGCGCCTCGGAGAGGTACCCGGCTCCGAAGTGCGCGATCACGAAGGGCGTGTCGGGGTAGTCTCGCGCGACGGGTGAGAGGTCCGTGGGATCCGCGTAGCGCAGGTCGCCGGCGGGATCGACCGTCACCCCGTAGTGGATGGTGAACGCCGCGCCGAGCTCGGCGGCCTTCTCGAAGAACGGGCGGCACGCCGGGTCGGAGAGATGGAAGCGGCGGTTGACCGGGTACAGCTTCACGCCCTTGAAGCCCGCCGCCATCTCGCGCTCGAGGAGCTCGGATGCGTCGGGCGTCCGGGGGTCTATGTTGCAGAGCGCCGAGACGCGGCCTGCCGACGCCGCGACGAAGTCGCGTGTGTACTGCGAGTCGGGCCAGACGGACACCACGAGCGCCTTGGCGATGCCTGCGTGGTCGAGGCGCTCCGCGTACCACTCGGCCATGCTCTCTGCGTCGAGGTCCGGCAACACCTCGTTGCGGCGGCCCCAGCGCCCCTTCTCGAGAGCCGCGCGCCATCGGGCAGGCACGTCGGGGGTGCGCTCGACGAACTCCCTGAAGAGCGGAAGGGAGAAGAGATGCACGTGCGCATCGACGATGTCGCCGGGCCTGGTGGGAGGCGCGGGTGCTCTGGAGTCCGCTCGCTCCACGATCACGAGCCGGCGGGCGGCGTGCCGCCGTCCTGCGCTTCCGGCGCAGGCGGGATCGGCGGGGCGGGCGGCGCCGCCACCTGCGGCGCTGTCGGCTCAGGCTCGAGCGGTACGACGATCGCCATCACGATGTAGGCGAGGATGAGCCCGCCCACGTCGAGCAGCACGACCAGGCCGATGAAGGCAAGCCGCAACAGCGTGACGTCCACGCCGAAGTACTGCGAGAGGCCGCCGAGCACACCTGCGATCCACTTCTCTGAGCGCGAGCGCGTGAGCTTGCCGCCGGTGCGCTTGATCTCGATGCGGCGCCCCGACTGCGCCCACATGATCAGAGCGATCCCGAGCAGGACGATCCCCAGACCGCCGCGGGCCTTGCCGACGAATCGCCACATCTCCGTGAGCGGCCACGGAACGAGACCCAGGCTCTGTGCACCCAGGAAGAACCCCGCTACCACCAGGATGACGCCCAGGATGATCCACCCGCTGTTGTCGTTCTGGCCCGACGGCTGACCGCCAGGCTGCTGTGTCTCGGACACTCTGATGACCTCCTCGTTGCTCTGGACCGCTAATGATATGAGAGTGTGATGCCGCTGATCCCGGACTCTATCCGGATGTCCCAGAACGGACCTCGGTCCGAGAAACCCTCGCTATGGTAGATGCGGCGGCCGTCCTCCCGCTGCATCTCCCACTCCCCTTCGGTCTCGATGCCCGACAGGCCGTCGCTCATCACCACACGCGCGTTCGCGCCTCGCGGGACACGTACCTCGAGCGCGGAGACACCCGCCTTGATGTCCACCGGGGCCCCGTCGCCGCCACCGGGTCCCGGCTCACCGAGGATCAGGGCGCCGTCAGAGACTCCGGAATCGAGTTCCAGCGCCGTGAGCGTGAGATCACGCAGGTCGAGCTCGTACCCCGACACGCCGGCGTTCACATCAAGATCCCATGCCACCGAGCGATCCAGCCTGACGTCGAGTTCCGAAGCCGGCGTCATCGGACCCCAGACGCCTTCCCCGGCGCCGATCCTCACGACCGCCGTACGACCATCCATGTCCACGTCGTACTCAGGTGTGAACGGTGAACGGCCCTCCACCCTCACAAGATCGCGTCCGGCGGCCACCGTCAGGTCACCGGCGGCGCCGGTGATCTCTGCCGTGCCTTCCACGATCCGGTTCACATGGGGCGCCGTATGGTCGAACGCGGTCGCCTCGGCGCTTGAGAACACCGGGGGCCAGCCACGGGTAGGAGTCATCACGAATGCGCCGTAGACCAGCGCCGCGATCACGACCAGGCTTCCCATGAAGCGCACCAGCTCGCTCCTCGTGCCTTTGCCCAGCAGCTCGAAGCCGAGCGCCACGATGAGCGCCGGCCAGAGTCTCAGGATCGAGAGCCAGACGTCCCATCGCACGAATCCGAGCATCTGGGCAAGCAACACGACACCCAGCGTGATGGTCGTGAGCCCTTCGCCGAGGTTGCGAAGCGTCCAGCCGCCGCGCACAGGGCCGAATAGCTGCCGTATCCCGACAGCCACCACGATGAGAGGCCACCAGCGCCATAGACCGACCTCCGGCACGAACTGGCTCACAAGCAACAGCCCGCCGAGCAGGATCAGGCCGACGCCGGCCCACAGCGCAAAGCGCGATCCCGCACGTCCGGGTGGCGGCTCCGCCGGTGCTGCAGGTTGGACCGACTGCTGAGGGGCGGCGGGCGCTTCGCCCGTGTGAGTGTTCGGGTCGTCGTTCATAGAGGCTCCCATCGGCGCCGAGGGCTCGCTTCGTCCGGCATCTGCTTCAGGAGGAGGCGCACCCATCGCTGTCTGCATCCGCAGTCCTAGATACCCTCAGACGGGCGATCCTTCTCCTCCGCACCGCATCCACGTGGAACGTGAGGCCTCCGTACCGTACGACCTCTCCACCAGACGGTATATGGCCGAGCTCGACGAGCAGCCACCCGGCAACCGTCTCGTACTCGTCGGATCCGGGAAGGTCCCACCCCAGTGTCTCGTTGGCTTCGTGCACCGAGAGCAGACCGTCGATCATCCACTCATCGGGGCCGATGGTGGTGATGTAGCGCCGCTCGCGATCGAACTCGTCCACCACTTCGCCGATGATCTCCTCGACGATGTCTTCGATGGTCACGAGTCCTGCCGTGCCGCCATACTCATCCACGACGATGGCAAGATGGTTGTGGGCGGCTTGCATGTCCTTGAGCATCACGAGGATCGACTTCGTCTCGGGAACGAACACCGCGGGGCGAACGAAACGGCCGACCTGTTCGTCCATCTTCCCCGCCGAGACGGGACCCACGAGATCCTTCAGCATCGCGATGCCCACGACGGTGTCGGCGTCACCGGTGAACACCGGCAGCCGTGAGAACCCCGACTCCTTGAACACCTCGATGGCGTCTCCCACAGAGACCGTGTCCTCGAGCATCCTCATATCCACACGGGGGACCATGATCTCCTTGGCGACCATGTCTCCGAGTTCGAAGATCTCATGGATCATGCGCTTCTCGTCGGGAAGGAGCGTCCCCTGCTCGGTCACGAGAAGCTTGATCTCCTCCTCGGTCACACCCGGGCGGCCACACCCCGGACGGACGCCGAGAAGTCGCGCGACCACGTCCGTAGAGCGTGTGAGGATCCAGATGAGAGGAGCGGCCACCGCCTGCAGCAGGCTGATCGGACCAGCGACCACTTTGGCCACGCTCTCGGCGCGTTGAAGGCCCAGCCGCTTTGGAGCCAGCTCTCCGACCACGAGCGTGACGTACGAGATCATCAGCGTGACGAGGAACACCGCGAGCCCTGCGGCCACGCTGCTCACCCATGGCACGCCGAGCGATGAGAGCCAGCCGGCCACCGGGTCGGCCAACGTCACTGCAGCCGTGGCGGAGGCGCCGAAACCGACGAGCGTGATCCCGATCTGGATGGCGGCCATGAAGCGTGACGGGTCCTCCGTGAGACGGAGCACCGTCTGCGCGCTCTTGGAGCCGCTCTCCGCCTCCATCTTGATGACGGCCCTGCGCGCGCTGACCAGCGCGATCTCCGCAGCGGCAAGGAAGCCGTTGAGAACGACCAGGACGAGGATCAACGCGATCTGTCGGATGACATCACTCATGCGACAAGACTAGCAGGACAGCGCCTCGGCGGCACTGCACGGCCCACTACGATCGGCGCCTCAGTACCCCGGGTTGATCTTGTGGAGGACGAGCGCGATAAGCGCGAGCCTGCGCCCCCTGTCCTGGCAGCTCTCCACAAAGCGTCCGATCGTGTCACGCATCTCGGGAGAGGGCTTGTAGCGGATGAGCCCGCCGGCGATCGCGAGGATCCGGCTGTCGCACAACGCGGCGACCTCCGGTTCCAACTCCTCGGCACGACGCCCAAGGCGTGAAGCCAGGCCCTCGGTATCCAGCACGGCATCGGGGTTCCGGTGGAAGAAGACCAGGATGTCCCAGGTGAGAAGCGATCGGACATGCTGGTCCACGAACCCCATGACAGCCGGGCCGAGTACTCCTTCGAGATCGTACAACTCAGGCCTTCCGCCTCGGTAGCGTAGCCATCTTACGTTATTTCAGGCGGGTGTGATACCGGCACTCCCACCCCATCATGGTAGAGCATCCGGCATGTTTCGTGCCAACACATCGGCAGGCGGCACGGTGTGATGCCGCAGCTGCCAGGGTGGAGCATCTCCCGTACACATGACTATACTTGATTCCAGGCGGCCGACACTTATGGGCCGTGTGGCCGGACGAAGGGCCGATCGATGTTCTCGCATGCGCTCGTGGCAACAGACCTGGGGCCCTCCTCCGAAGCCATCGTCGCCTGTGCGGGCGAGCTGGGTGTGCTCGGTGTGCGCGACGTCGTGCTCGTCCATGCCATCGACATCGACCGCGGACCATCCTCGGCCGACGACGCCACCTTCGCTCACCAGATCGAGTCGCTCGAGCGCGCAGGCATCCGCGTACACGTGGAGACTCCGCTGGGATATCCCCCCCACGCGATCACGGCGCTGGCCGAGCAGCACGGCGTCGGCGTGATCGTGATGGGCACCCGCGGGCAGGGGCTGTTCCAGACCGGCTTCTCGGGCAGCATCAGCTCTGACGTCGTTCGCCTCAGCAGCGTACCGGTACTGCTCATGCCCGCCGATGACCACCGCGGCGCGGACGCGGGAACCCGCGCATGCTCACAGATGCTGTCGTCGGTACTGGTGCCGATAGACGTTGCGGAGTCCTCCGACAAGCTCTGCGCGCTCGCATGCGGTCTCGCCCCAAGGGGTGTCGGGAGGCTCGAGATGCTCAACGTGACGCCGTTCACGTTCGAGGCCGCCAGGGAAGGACGCGAGGAGGAGGCGCGCAGGAAGCTCGAAGCGCTCGCCGACCGGGCGCGCGGGCATGGCGTGCGGCACGTGACGACGACGGTGCTGCGCGGCCAGGCCGCCGAGCTCGTACCTGAGCGGGTCGGCTCAGGAGACTACTCGCTGGTGGTGCTCGCGCCACGGTGCCGGGACGTCATCGAGCGGGAGTTCGGGTCTGTCGCAAGCGCCGTGCTGCGGGCGTCTCAGATACCACTGCTGCTCGCACCGGTGGAGTGCCCGCCTGACGGCCTTCAGGGCGTGGGGAACACGTAGAGCATCACGCCGAGGAAGTGCAGCACGCTTCCGGCGAGCACCCACAGATGCCACACGGCATGCATGAACCGTACGCGTTTGAGCACGTAGAAGATCGTGCCGAGCGTGTAGGCGACCCCTCCCCCGATCAGCAGCCAGACACCAGCCGGCTCGAGGTTCTCCGTGATGGGTCGAATCGCGGCGATCGCAAGCCAGCCCATCGAGAGATACACCACGGCCGAGACCCACTTGGGCCGGTAGACCCAGGCCGCTTCGAGGGAGATACCGGCGATGGCGAGCGCCCAGACCACCGCAAAGAGCCACCACCCGCCATCGTTGCGTATCGTCACCAGCGTGAACGGAGTGTACGTGCCCGCGATGAGCAGGTAGATGCCGGCGTGGTCGATGATCTTGAACACGTGGCGTGCCTTGGGGTGCGTGATCGCGTGATAGAGCGTGGAGGCCGTGTAGAGAAGGAACATCGTGATGCCGTACACGATCGCGCTGGCAAGATGCCAGCCGTCACCCCACAGCGCGGCGATCGCTATGAGGATGACGAGCGCCGCGACGCTGAGTGCCGCCCCGATCCCGTGCGTCACCGCGTTGGCGATCTCCTCGCCCAGCGAGTACGAGCAGTGCTCGTCTTCGGCGCGCGAAGCGCCACTCTGCCGCACGTAGGGTACGTCTTCCTCGGACATCCACGACCTCCAGCCCTTATGGGAGCACTGCCCACTATATCGCGCCAGGCGCCACCGCACGACAGGCGTCTGCGCTACGCCTACGGCCGAGCACCGACGTGAAGCGTTCGTTCTCATTTCACGAATCGGTGTGTAGCTTCGTCCTCGAAGTGGCATATAGAGGCTGGCGCCGAAATCAACCAGCGACACCGTCCTGCCGCCGGCGCCGATGCGGGGTGTTCGCGGGGGCACCACGTGCATGTGTGAGCTTCGAGGCTTCAGCGAGGGGTGTGTCTCGTGTCTGAGACGACAGCTGTGGCCACCGAGGGGCGCAGCTCGCAACGCACACTCAGCCTTCCAGGCGTCCTGTTCGTGGCTGGTACGGAGGCGTTCGTCACAGCGCTCATCCTCTTCTCAGGTGAGCCGTCTCCGGCGTGGTTCCTCTATCTCATACCGATCATCATCGGCGCGCTCGCCTACGGCGTGGCCGGAAGCGTGGCCGTCTGGGCCATCAGCGGCGGGGTGCTCGTGCTGGCCGCCCCCGCCGGGACCCTTGGAGACGACTGGCCGATGTTCGCCACCGGCTTCTGCGTTTTCCTGGCAAGCGGCATCGTCACGGGTGTGCAGTCGCATCGACTCCGCGCGCATGCCACCGTTCTGGAGGCCAGCTCCCCTTTCGACCCCCTCACGGGCGCATACAAGAGGGAGCGGTTCACCTCAAGGCTGTCCTCGGAGACCGCGCGAGCCGACCGTTACGGCCACGGTACCGGTCTCGTCGTCGTGCGGGTGGAGGGCTTCGACGAGTTCACGCGGGTGTTCGGCAGGTACAAGGCCGATGCGATGCTGGAGCACCTTGCAGACGTGATCCGGCTCTCAGTCAGGTCCACTGACACGGTGGGACGGCTCGGCCCCACGGAGTTCGGCGTGGTGTTGCCATATGCGCGATCCGACGAGGCCCGATCGGTAGCGCAACGCATAACGGCGGTCGTGGCGGAGACCGGATTCGAGGGCGACGCCCTTGAGCCGGTCACGGCCTGCGTCACCGTGGCGGCATCCGCCGCCTATCCCGACGATGCGACCGGCCATGCAGACCTCCTCGCTGTCGCGAGGGACAGGCTTCCGGACACCAGCGGCGATCCCGCTGGAATCGGTCCGGAGGCGAGCGCTTCATGAGGCGCCTGACATCCATCGTGGTCTTGTTCGCCTTCTGGCTTCTTATCACCGCCTCGGTCGAACCGCTGGAGCTGGCCATCGGCGTTGTGGTGAGTGTCCTCGTTGGATGGTGGGCGGACCGTGTCTTGTGGCCTGGCGAACCCGAACCTATGCCGCTGCGCACGTGGCGGCGCGTACCCATCTACCTCGGATATCTGATCAAGGAGATCGTGGTCGCTGCCCTGTATGTCGCAGAGCGCGTGCTCGACCCGGCGCTACGCATCGCGCCGACCATGCACACCCACCGCGTCCACTTCGATTCCGACACCGCCAGGGTAGCCTTCGCCAACTCCATCACCCTGACCCCTGGAACCCTGACCGTGGATGTCGAGGGGGACACCTACACCATCCACTGCCTCCATGAGTCGTTCACCGACACGATATCGAGCGGCGACCTCGAGCGTCGGGTCGCCCGGACGTTCGACGGGTAGGTGGACCCACATGACACCGTTCCTCTGGGGTCTCGCGGTCTTCCTCCTCGTGAACGCATCGCTCTGTCTTGTCCGGGCCTATCTCGGGCCCACAGCTGCCGACCGGCTGCTTGCCATCAACGTCGTCGGCACCAAGACGCTCGTGGTGCTCTCACTGCTCGCCTTCGTGTTCCACCGCAGCCTGTTCGTGGATGTCGCACTCGTGTACGGCCTCCTCAACTTCATCGTGACCATCGCTGCCAGCCGGCTGGTCGAGACGGGGCACCTGCGGGGTGACTGGCAGTGAGCGCGCTCGAAGCCACGCGCAACGCGATCGCGGTCGCCCTTGGCGGAGCGGGTGCTTTCTTCTTCTTCGTGGGCACCCTCGGTCTGCTGCGTTTCCCGGACTTCTACGCCCGTACGCACGCTGCCACCAAGTGCGACACCGTCGGAGCCGGTTCCATCCTCCTCGCGCTCGCGGTGCTGCGGGCTCCTGAGCCGGACGCCCTCAAGCTCATCGTCCTGGGCGGCCTCGTGTTGCTGACGAGTCCCACCGTCGCGCATGCGCTCGCCCGCGCCGCCTACCGCACGGGATTGACCCCCCATACGGGAACGGGGGAGTCCCGATGAGCCAGGCGTTCGACATCGTGCTCATACTGCTGCTTATCGCGGCGGCCGTCTCGGTGGTGCGGCTCAAGGACCTGCTCGCAGCGGCCATCGTGTTCTCGAGCTACTCGCTCATGATGTGCCTGCTCTGGCTCCATCGCGGTGCCCCTGATGTCGCCATGACGGAGGCCGCGGTCGGCGCCGGTGTGACGACCGTGCTCTTCCTCGTGGCTATCAGCCGAACCACGCGGAAGGAGCGTTGATGTGAAGCGCGCACTCACAGCGGCGCTGCTCGTTGCGGTCGCGGCACTCCTCCTCGCAGCAGTGGCCGAACTTCCCCCGCATGGGTCACCCGACTCGCCGCCATACACCCATGTCTCTGCGTACTACCTCGAACACGGTCCTGATGAGGCAGGGGCCGAGAACATGGTCACCAACGTGATACTCAACTACCGGGGGTTCGATACTCAGGGCGAGGTGACCGTGATCGTCACGGCCATGCTCGCCGTCCTGGCGGTCCTGCTGTGGACCGGACAGGCTGAGGGGGACCAGCCTGGGCCCGCACCGGCCGCGACCGGCTCGAGTCTGGTGGTCCGCTTCATCGTTCGCGTGATGGCGCCGTTCATCGCGGTGTTCGGGATCTACGTGATCCTGCACGGCCACGTCACTCCGGGTGGCGGCTTCCAGGGCGGGACCATGATCGGAGCGCTGGTGATCGCGCTCACCCTGGTACTGGAGGACACGCGCTCGGCAGCGCTGCTGCCCCGAAGACCCGCACGGCTCCTCCAGGTGGCGGCGCCACTCACGTTCTTCGGCGTGGGGGTCATCGGTCTCGTGCTCTGGGGTGAGTACCTGTATTACCCGAGGGACCCTTCGTCGCTCTGGATCACGGAGCTCCTGCTCCTGGTGGTCGAGGCCGGCATCGGGCTTGGCGGGGCGATCGTGATCGCCACGATCTTCCGAGTGATGGGAGCGCAGCGATGATCGACGCGCTCTGGCAGAACCTGGACTATGCGGCGTCGGTCGTGCTGTTCTGCATCGGCCTGTACACGGTGATCACACGTGAGAACCTCATCAAGAAGTTCATGGGCCTCAACATCATGGAAACGGCTGTCTTCGCGTTCATCGTCGCGCTCGGCGTCGTGGAAGGCGGCGACGCCCCGATCGCGGGAAGCGGCGCCGCGCCGCCGTTCATCAATCCCCTGCCACAAGCGCTGATCCTCACCGGCATCGTGGTCGCCGTGAGCACGACGGCGCTCGCACTGAGCCTGATCATACGCATCTGGCGCCAGTGCGGCACCATCGAGGCTGACGAGTTGCGGGAGGCCGAGTGAGATGAGCGACTGGCCGCCGCTGCTCGCCGTGTTCCTGGCGCTCCCGCTCACCGCGGCCGTGCTCACACCGGCCGTTTGCCGATCATCTTCCACACGAGGCTGGGCATGGGCGCTCGTCACGATGCTGGTGACCAGCGTGATCGGCGGCGTCCTCATCGCGCGCGTGGCCACCCGGGGTCCGTTCTCCTATGTCGTGGGTGGCTGGACCGCACCCTACGGCATCGAGCTCCGATTCGACGAGTTCAGCGCGGCGGTGGCGATCATCTGCCTCCTGGGTGTGCTCGCCATAGTCTTCTCGCGACGGTATGCGGAGCGCGCGCTCCAGGCCGAGCGGATACCGTACTACTACGCGCTCCTGCTGCTGAATCTCACAGGGATGCTCGGGTTCACGGTGACCGGCGACCTGTTCAACCTCTTCGTCTTCCTCGAGATTCTGTCGCTGTCCGGTTATGCCCTCGTGGCCATCAGCGGAGAGAAGATCGCCGAGATGGCTGCGTTCAAGTACCTCGTGATGGGCGCCATCTCATCCCTCATGGTGCTCTTCGGAACGGGGATGCTGTACGCCCTGACCGGCAGCCTCAATATGGCTGACATCACCTCCCGCCTGGCCGGCGCCGCACAGACGCCCCTCATCGTGGCGCTCGGAGCCATGACACTCGGCTTCATGGTGAAGGCCGCCCTCTTCCCTCTCCACGTCTGGCTTCCTGATGCGCACGCCATCGCCCCCAGCCCGGTATCGGCCATCCTTTCCGGCCTCGTGGTCAAGGTGGGGATCATCGGGATGCTGCGCCTGTATCAGATCGCATACGGATCGGGCGCCGTCGACCTCGCAGGGCTGAACCTGGTGCTGACCTGGCTGGGGGCCCTCGCCATCGTCATGGGGGCCTTCTTCGCCGTGTTCCAGGACGACATCAAGATGATGTTGGCGTACTCGACGATATCCAACATCGGGTACATCGTGATGGGTCTCGGGCTCGCCTCGACCTACTCGGTCATCGGCGCAAGCGTCCATGTCTTCAACCACGCGCTGATCAAGGCGACCCTGTTCCTGGGCGCCGGAGCGCTGATACACCAGACCGGTAAGCGCACGCTCACAGACCTCGCGGGAATCGGCAAGGCGATGCCGTTCACGGTGGCCGCGATCTCCATCGGCGCGATATCGATCGTGGGCATACCCCCTACCGCGGGCTTCCTGTGCAAGTGGTACATCGCCCTCGGCGCTATGCAGGCGGGCCATCCGTTCTTCGGATTCGCCCTGGTCTTTGGGGCACTGCTCATCTTCATCTACTACATCCGGATGGTGAACGCGTTCTACTTCCGCGAGCCGCGGGACCGAGCCGCCGTGGATGTCCAGGAGGCTCCCGCGACGATGCTGATACCGGTGCTCGTCCTGGCGACGCTATGCCTCGTGATGGGTGTGCTCGGTAGGCTACCGCTCACGTTCATCGAGCCTGCGGTGGAGCGGCTCCTCATGCCGGTGGGAGGTGGATAGGTGGAAGTCACCGACGCACGCGTCGTACTCGCGCCCGCCATCTCTCTGATCTGCGCGGGGCTCGTGTTCGCCGCCGCCGAGCACACGTTCTGGAGGCGGTTCCTCAGCCTCTCCGCGGCGCTCGCCAAACTCGTGATCGTGATGTCCATGCTTCCGGGATCGCTCCGCGGCATCGTGTACACCTTCGACCTCGTGGAGTTCACGCCCGGAGTGGGGCTTGCGTTCCGGGCGGACGCCCTCGGCATGTTCTTCTCGGTCGTGTCATCGACCCTATGGCTCATAACGACGATCTACGCGATCGGCTACATGGAGCAGGAGCCCAACCGCCGTCGCTTCTTCGGCTTCTTCGCACTCTGTGTCTCCACCACGGTGGGAGTGGCGTTCGCCGAGAACCTTCTCACTCTCTTCCTGTTCTACGAGACGCTTACCATCTGCACCTATCCGCTTGTCATACACGAGGAGACGCCGGAGGCGATGAAGGCCGGCCGCAAGTACCTGGCCTACACGCTCACCGGAGGAGCGTTCGTGCTGCTGGGTTCCATCGTCACCTATCAGATGGCCGGGACCATGACGCTCAGCCAGCCGGGGATACTCTCATTGGAATCCGGGCGTGGCGCGCTGACGCTTCTGTTCGTCTGCCTCATCGCGGGCTTCGGGGTGAAGGCGGCGATCATGCCGCTGCATGGCTGGCTCCCGAGCGCGATGGTGGCCCCCACGCCGGTGAGCGCGCTGCTGCATGCCGTTGCCGTTGTGAAGGTCGGCGCGTTCGGTGTGCTGCGTACGATCTACAACGTGTTCGGGGTGGGGCTGCTCAAAGAGCTCGGCGTCTGCGACTGGCTGGCCGGGCTTGCGGCGTTCACGATCATCGCGGCCTCGGTCATCGCCGTCTTTCAGGACAACTTCAAACGGCGGCTCGCGTTCTCCACCGTCAGCCAGCTGTCGTACATCGTCCTCGGCGCATCCTTGCTCACCCCGCTGGCGGCGACCGCTGCCATCGTGCATATCGCCAATCAGGCGTTCGCGAAGATCACGATGTTCTTCGTGGCAGGCTCGATACAACGCACCACGGGGAAGACGTCGATCCACGAGCTCGCGGGCATCGGCTACCGCATGCCGTACACGATGGGAGCGTTCACCGTGGCCGCGCTGAGCTTCATCGGTGTCCCGCTGTTCGCCGGATTCGTGACCAAGTGGTATCTCTCGCTCGGCGCCATGGAGAGCGGCCAGTGGTGGTACGTGATCGCGATGCTCGCCAGTGCGCTCCTCAACGCCGCTTACTGGATGCCGGTGATATACACGGCGTTCTTCAGAGGGTCACACGACGCGGTCGAGGTCCATGAGGCGCATTGGACGATGCTCGGACCCGCTCTCCTGTGCGCAGGGTACGTGCTGTTGCTCGGAATGACGGTCTCTGTGCCGGGCATGCCCTTCGCGCTCGCCCAGGCCGCAGTCCAGTTCGTCTTCGGGATGTAGAGGTGGTCGGTATGGATACCGAAGCGACCCGCTCGCTCCTCCCCCTGCTGGCGTTCCTGCTGCCGATGGCAGGAGCCGTGATCGCGGTGCCGCTGCAGCGTGCGTCGGATCAGACACGGAACCTGGTGCTCGCCGCGATCGCCGCTACCGTGGCCGTAATCGCGATCGTCCTGGGCGCAGGAGTGGCCTCCGGCTCGGTGTACGAGCTGTTCATCCTGCAGCTCACTCCGCAGATATGGATGTACCTGCGGGTGGACGCCATGGGCGCGCTCTTCGGCATGACCGCAGCGGTACTGTGGACCCTCGCTCTGGTCTACTCGTGGGGCTACATGCACGGAGAGCACCGGCTCGGACGCTACTACAGCTTCTTCATCCTCTGCCTCGCCTGGACGATGGGGGTCGCCTATGCCGGCAATCTGCTCACGTTCCTGATCTTCTACGAACTCTTCAGCATCCTCACCTACCCGCTCGTCGTCCACGAAGAGACGCCCGAGGCGATGGCGGCGGGGACCAAGTACATCATCTACATCCTCGTGGGAGGGACGCTCGTCCTGCTCGCGATCGTGTTGACCTTCTTCGCTGCCGGCGACCAGACGCTCACGGCGGGCGGGATCCTGTCCGCGGAGATCGGCAGGGGCCGGCTGCTCGCCATCTTCTGGTGCTTCCTGATCGGCTTCGGCGTCAAGGCCGCACTCGTACCGTTGCACGGCTGGGTGCCCGACGCACATCCCGCGGCTCCAGCCCCGTTCTCCGCCGTCCTCTCTGGCGTGATGGTGGCTGCGGGCAGCTTCGGCATCATGCGTGTGATGTTCTATGTGTTCGGCGCTGACCTGTTGGGCTACCTGGGCGTGATGCGGTACCTCACCTGGATCGCGGGATTCACGGTGCTGTTCGCTGCGGTGCTTGCGGTGAACCAGGACAACCTGAAGCGGCGCCTGGCGTACTCGACCATCAGCCAGATGGCGTATGTGGTGCTCGGCGTGTCTCTGCTAGGCACGGAGGCGACCATCGGCGCGCTCGTGCACATCACCAATCACGCGTTCATGAAGGGTGCGCTGTTCCTGTGTGCCGGACTGTTCATCCGCCGGCTCGGAGCCGCGCGCGTGAGCCAACTGGACGGGGCCGCCAAGCGCATGCCGGTGACGGCGGCAGGCTTTGCGATCGCCTCCCTCGCGATGATCGGAACCCCGCCCCTCTCCGGGTTCGTGAGCAAGTGGTATCTGGGGATCGGGATGCTCGAGACGGGCAACCCGTGGCTGCTCGCCGTGCTCCTGGGCGGAGCGCTCATGGCTGCGGTCTACCTGCTGCCGATCGTGTACCGCATGTACTTCCGTGAGCCGGCCCTGACACCCGAAGACAAGGCGACAGCCGAGGGCCGGGAGGCGCCCGGGGCGATGCTCGCGCCGCTCGTGGTCGCCACCATCCTCACCTTCGTCCTGGGTCTCGGAGCGTCGCTCCCCGGCATGCCGGTCGCGTTGGCGCGCATGGCCGCCGAGTCGTTCTTCCATTAGGAGCGGACCATGGACGCCGGACACGCGACAGAGATCGCCTCCCAGGTAGCGCACCTGGCGTCGAGTCCGCTGCCGGCGGCCATCGTGCTCTTGCCGCTCGCCGCCGCGGCCCTCGTCCGTCCACTTGGCAAGCGTTGGCCGGGCGTGCGGAACGCCTACGTGGTCGTGGTGATGGCGCTCACGCTGCTTGGGGCGACGGCCCTGATACCGCTCGTCGCCGAGCACCACCGCATCCAGAGCGTCATCCCGGCGCTTCTCGGTGAGCTCACGTTCACCGTGGACTCGTTCTCGATGCTCTTCGCCATCTTCACCTCGTTCGTGTGGCTCGCCGCCACCGTCCACTCACTCGACTACCTGCACCACGAGAAGAAGCACGATCGCTATCACGCCACCACGCTCGTGGTGCTCGCGGCGAACCTTGGCGTGGTTCTCGCGGGCGACCTCGTCACGCTCTACTTGTTCTTCGAAGCGCTGGGGCTGGTAGCGTTCCTTCTCGTGATCCACACGGAGACGGACGAAGCCAAGAAGGCTGCCGGCAAGTACTTCTGGATGACCGTGATCGGCGGCTTCGCGCTTGTGGGGGGCATCTTCCTCACCTTCGCTCTCGGGGGGAGCGGCGCGCTGGAGCCGCTGCCCGCCGGACACGGAGACGAAGTCCTGCGCTGGGCGGCGGCGATACTGCTCATCATCGGCTTTGGCGTGAAGGCCGGCATGGTGCCCGTACACGTGTGGCTCCCCGACGCGCACCCCGTGGCGCCCGCGCCAGCAAGCGCGCTGCTCTCCGGCGTGATGATCAAAGCCGGGGCGTACGGCATCTTCCGTGTGGTGACGGCGCTCTTCCGCCCCGGGGTGGCCGAGCACGTGGAGGAGAGCCTGTGGCACTTCTCCGAGCAGCTCGGGCTCGTGGTTCTCTGGATCGGCATCGCCACGATGTTCATCGGCGTCTTCCTTGCGCTTCAGCAATCCAATGCCAAGCGGATGCTCGCCTACCACAGCGTGAGCCAGATGGGGTTCATCCTCGCAGGGATCGGCGCAGCGGGATACCTCGGCGCGCACGGAGCGATGGGCGTGGCGGGCGGTCTCTACCACGTGGTGAACCACGCGCTGTTCAAGGCCTGCCTCTTCCTCGGCGTGGGCGCGGTGTACTTCCGTACGCACTCGCTCGACCTGTATCACACGGGCGGCCTGTGGAAGAAGATGCCGGTCACGTTCGTGTTCATGTGCATCGCGGCGGCGGGCATCACCGGCGTGCCGCTCTTCAACGGGTTCGTGAGCAAGTGCCTCATCCACCACGCGATCGTGGAGGCATGGGAGTACCACGAGCTCGCCTCGCTCGGTATCGCCGAGAAGATCTACATCGTCACTTGCGGCGGCACCGCGTGTTCGTTCATCAAGCTCATCGGGCTGATGTTCCTCGGCAAACCGAAGATGGAGTACGGCCCCGAGGTGACAGACGCCCCGCCGAGGATGCTCGTCGCGATGGGAGCACTGGCAGCGGCTATCGTGGCGTTGGGGTGGTTCCCTCAGGTCCTCATCAAGGGCGTGTTCCAGCCCGGACTACACACATGGGGCCTGCATAGCGACATCCTCGACCACTATCTTGAGCACTCGTTCCTTTCCGGGCCCGATCTCATGAGCGTGGTCACCGCCTTCGCGCTCGGATTCGCGTTCTTCTTCGTGGGCATGAGGTTCCACCTCTTCCATCTGCACGCGCCTCAGTGCTTCAGCATCGACTGGTGGTATCGGCAGGCGGCAGGCGGGCTCGTGGCGGCATGCGGGCTCGTCGACCGGTCGTACGAGGCCGGCAGGCGATGGACGTCGGGGGTGTTGCGACGTACGCGTCACTCGTACGGCATGCTCGTGACACGGATCGCGCGGCGGCGGCGGCTCGTGGTCTCGACGCTGCTCACCGGTGCGCCAGGCCCACGAGACCAGCGGCTGATCCAGGATGCGTACGTGATACTCGAGCGCGAAAGGCAGGACACGGTACGGATTGCGGTGATGCGCGCCACGACGCATCTCCGTTCTACAAGCGATCCCGGCACACCGCCCGATCAGGCGACGATCGATGCCGTTCGCGATATCGCGGGTTACATGGCGGGGCGCCTCATGCATGAGCGCATGGGCGTTCTCACCGATATGATGCGGACCGGAGGCCTCGAGGGTGCCGTGGCCGTGCTCATGGCATCCGGCGATGAGATCGCGCGAGCGCGCTCGTTCATAGCCACGACGGCCCTGGACCTCGCCCCGCAACGGATGCGCGGCGACTCGGTCACCCGCGAGATCGGGGCGGCGGTGAACACCGCTCTGAGCGGCGAGCGGTTCGACCTCATGGTGGCGCCGAGGACCTCTGCGGCACGGGTCGCGCTCGGGCGGACGGCGGGGGTCCTGGACATGGCACGGCACACGTTGCCGAGCGGCGACCGCCTCGCGAGCGCCGGCGCCAGCGGCCTCACCCGCCTCGAACGGTTCGCGGCTTGGAGCGTCGAGATGCTCCGGCTCGCCGTGGACGCGCTCACCCGCGAACGCTCCCAGTGGCTGCCCGAAAGCAGATTCGAGGAGACGACGATCCTGCGGACCCGCCTTGGCATCCAGCGATATGCACGCGATATCGGCCTGAACGTCGCGATCCTGTTCGTCGTGCTGCTCATGTTCGTGGCTGCCCTCGCATCCTGAGGAGTCCAAGCGATACCACGGCACGCATCCGGGATTCCTGGGATACTTGACCTGTTCCGATTCCAGGGGCGGAGGATGCCATGTGCGAGTTCTGCGTGCAGCACGGCGACGGCAAGACGTGGTATCTCGAGGCGCAGAACTACGCCGCAGACCTCACCCACGACCTCGAGCGCCGCGAGTTCGTCGTGGACTTCGTCACCGGGTTCGACCGCCGGATGCGCCGCAACATACCGCTGCTCAAAGCAGTGAAGGCTGCACCTGCGCCGCTTCGACATGCGTTCGACGCCTACGCGCGCCCACGCCAGATGAGGGAGCACTGGGGGCAGCCCGTGCCGATCGAGGAGTGCGAGCGCATCTTCGACATCGCCACGTCCATCACCCAACTGCCCTGTGTCTGCCGCCACTTTGCCGGCACGCCCGAGCGGGGCTACTGCCTGGCGGTGACCGTGACCCCTCACGACGACCTGTTCGCCGAGGCGTTCCGTGACTACGACAGCGGCCCCGACACCGCAGCCTTCCAGCGGCTCTCACGTGATCAAGCCCTGGCAGTCCTCAGGAGAGCCGAGCAGGAAGGCCTCATGCACTCGGTCTGGACGTTCAAGAGCCCGTTCATCGCCGCGATCTGCAACTGCAACAGGGCGAGCGGGTGTATGGCCATGAAGACCACGCTCGATCTTGGTTTCCAGACGATGTGGAAGGGCGAGTACCTGGCGATCGTCGACGAGACCGCCTGCGCGGGCTGTGGCGCCTGCGTAGAGCGGTGTCCGTTCGACGCCCTCGCGCTCGATGATCGCGCCGTTGCGGTGGTCGATGGCGACGCATGCTTCGGCTGCGGCATCTGCCGCTCATCGTGTGGAGCTGACGCGATCTCGCTGGAGTCGCGCCCAAGAGAAGCGGTCACCTGACACACCGCGACCCCGTGCCCGATCAGGCGTTCGCATCCGCCTCGGGATCGGCGACCTCGCCGGGTGACGTGACCGAGATCGGAAGCATGAGGGTGAAGACCGAGCCCTCCCCTACGACGCTTTGCACGTCTATGGCGCCTCTCAGAACCGAGGCGATACGGCCGCTCGCAGGGAGACCGATACCTGCTGCGGGCTCATGGACCTCCGGACCCTGGAACACCGTCTCGATCTGCTGCGGGGGCAGTCCCGGACCCGTATCGGCCACCGCCACGGAGCAGTGGTCCTCGCCGACCCGCCGCACGGTGACCGTCACACCGCCCGCCCGGGTGTATCTGATGGCGTTGGAAAGCAGGTTCAACAGCACCTGTTGCACCATGAAACGGTCGGTCTCGATCTCAAGCGGCCTGTCCTCGGCCACGAGATCCAGCGTCAGGCCCTTCTCCTCGGCGAACGACGCCAGGCCGAACACGACCGACTCGACCAGGTCCACCAGGTCGAACGGCTCCGCTTCGAAGCGCGTGTCTCCATCGGTGGATCTCCTTGACTCCAGAAGGCTTGCCGAGAAGCCCGACAACTGACGGCCGGCCTCCCTTATCATCTCCACCTGCCTGCGCTGCTCATCTGAGAGCGGGCCGGCCATGCCGCCGAGGAGCAGATCCGAGAACCCCGTGATGGTCTGCAGGGATGTGCGCATCTCCCGTGCCAGGCTCGCGAACACCATGTCGCGCGCAACAGAGGCCTGCTGCAACTCGGCGTTGGTCCTCAGGAGGTCCTCGGTACGCCTGCCCACGACTATCTCGAGGTTCCGCTTGGCGCGCTCAAGTTCCGACTCCATGCGCTTGCGCTCAGTGATGTCGTGGATCATCGAGTAGAGGATGGGTCGGCCGCCCACCCGCACCGGACCTATGTTCACATCTACGTCGCGCACCCTGCCGCCAGAGAGCAGGTGCTTGCTCGCGAAGTGGACGCGCTGACCGGTGGCAGCACGCTCGATCTCCGTCCGCACCATCTCCGCCGATAGCGCATCCGTTTGAAGGACGCTCATCGCCATGAGGTCGTCACGCGCATATCCGTAGAACTCACACGCCGCCGGGTTGGCGTCGATGATCTGCGTGGTGTCGGGGTCGATGAGCACGATCGGCACGGCGCTGCCCTCGAAAACGGCGCTGTAGCGCTGCTCGCTCTCCCGGAGATCCCGCTGTGCAAGACGCGCGACCAGCATCCTGGATGCCGCCACCGCTGTGACCGCGAATGCCGCGGAGACCCCGGCCACGTCATCCAGGGGCTGCCTCCAGAGTCCGGCGAGTATACCGATCTGTTCACCGGCGGGATCGAGAAGCACGGTTCCTGCATACGCCACGCAGGCGTTCTCCTCGAAGAACGGCTCATCGGGATACGCATCCCTGAGTCCTTCGGGCACGCATAGGAACCGCCTCCCTGTGAACGACTCCGAGGGCGTGTTCCGCGCATCGAACGGGCCGAGCGGGACAGGCGTCCCCGAACTGCTCCACGATGCGAGAACCTCGGCCTCGGCGCCGAACCCGGGCTCGAGCTCGATCACGTAGGTGTGTGCGGCAGACGTGAGTCGCCCGAGCCGCTCGACGAGCGATTCGAGTGCGCCCTCGGCAGAATCGACATCGACGACCGCGAGCTCCCGCACGCGTGTGCCTAACGCATCGAGGGCGAGCACCATGGCGCCCGCCAGCGCGCCCTGGGCCCCTCGGAGCGGAGCGACCACGAAGGTGATATCGACGACCTGTCCGTCGGCGACACGCATCCTGGTGCGTACATCGAAGAACGGAGCGGCCTCGTCGGCCCGGGCGCTGATGACCGTCCACAGGTCGGTGCCGTCGTGAAGGTACATCCTGTCGATGCCCTGCGGACCCGGCGTGAGGAACGCGGCGGCGGCCGTGTTGTGGACCGCGACGGTACCGTCATTCAGGAGCATCACCGCCGGCAGCGCCATCGATCGGAGCAGCGCCCGCAGCGCCCCCCGGGTGACATGGGGGCCGCTGGATGCCGACTCGCCGGAGTCGATGTGTCGCGTGCCTTCGTGCATCAGGCCTCCTCCCTCACACCGCTATCGATTCATGACGATAGCACGCGGCGGCCCCGGGTGTTCGTGATGGCCACTCCGGCGATGGCCACGCCGCCACCCACCAACGCAAGGACCCCCGGCACCTCGCCGATCCACAGGAACGCGATCACGATCGCCGAGACGGGAGAGAGATAGAGGAACGTGGCGAGCGCCGATGCGGGCATGCGCGCAAGCGCGTACGACCACGTGAGATACGCCAGCGCCGCCGGGAAGACGCCAAGATACACGACCGCCGCCGTGGCGCCGGGCGATGCGTGCGCCATCTGGCTCACCAGGCCCGGCACCCAGAGCAGCATCGGCACGGTTCCGGCCCAGATCACGTACGTGGTGAACTCGAGCGGCCGATACCGGCGGAGCATCGGTTTGGAGATGATCGAGTAGGCTGCGGTGGAGAGCGCGGATATCAGCACGAGGAGCGCACCGGCCTCGATCCTCAGCCCGTCACCGCCTTCCCCGAACGCGATGAGGGCCACCCCGGCGAAGGCGACGCCGATGCCAGCCCACCCCCAGGTGTTCAGACGCTCGCCGAGGAATACAGAGGCGAGAGCCGCCGTGAAGACCGGGCCCGACGCGATGATGAGGCTTGCCGCGCCCGCGCTCACCGTCTGCTCACCGAAGTTCAACGCGACGTGGTACGTGGTGATCCCCAGCAGTCCGGCGAGCGCGATCCGGCCCACGTCACGCTTCGCCGGCAGCCGCATCCGCTTGGCGATCGCGTAGATCCCCAGCACCGCCGATGCGGTGCCGAAGCGCAGCAGCGCCACCTCACCCGGCCCGTAGTCGGTGAGGCCAACCTTGATCGCCGCGAACGCCGACGACCAGAGCAGGATCGTGACCCCTATCGCGACCGCCGTCTTCGCATCGAGCGCGCGTCTCATTCGAACCGCAGCATCTTCGCCCCGATGCCCAGGGTGACCGCCGCGAACGCCAACAGGACCAACGAGGGCGTCACCGCCGCCTGGAGGCCCTGGTTCCGCACCACCACGTCGGTGAGTCCCATCACGGCCCATCCCGTGGGGGTGAGCTTCGCGATCGTCTGCATCGTGGGTGACACGACCTCGATCGGCCACAGACAGCCGCCGAGCATCGCCAGTCCTGTGGAGATGAGCGGGCTGGCCCCGCTCATCTGGTCGCGCGTACGTACGAGCGCCGAGACCATCACCGCCAGGCCGGTCCCTGCAAGGATGTACGATCCAAGCAGCAACGCCACACCCGCGGGGTCGCGCCCCCAGGGGACGCCGAACGCCAGGGCGCCCACGGTGACGAGCACCAGCGCCTGGACCGTGGCGGCGAGGACCGTCCCGGCCACCTTGCCGGTGAGCACGGTGGCGCGCCCGACGGGCGCCACCAGAAGCCGTCGCAGCGTTCCCTGCTCACGCTCCTCGAGGATGCCGCCTGCGCTACCGAACGTCATGAACAGGATGAACCACACCGTGAACCCGATGGAGCTCTGCGCCGAACCCTCGGCAAGCACCGAGTCGCCGCGCACCTCGGAGGCGACGACCATCTTCCCCTCGGTATAGACGGGTGGCTCTGGCTCCCACTCGGCATCGACCCGGCGGTACCAGTCATCGAAACCCGACCCGGTCTCCGACGACGCGGCGGCGGCGATGCTTGCGATCGCCGCGCTCCCGGACATCCGCGTTGCGATGCCCTGGACGACGGACTGCACAGCGAACGCGCTCTCGGAGGCCGGATGGCGCAGCACGTGGATCGCAGCCTCCCCGCCCGCGAGGTCGTCTCCGAAACCATCGGGCACGATCACCGCGACCGACCCGTCGCCTGAGGCGATCGTCTCCTCTGCTTCGGATCGCGTCATCTCCTCCACCGCGAACGACTCCTCGGCGTCCATGAGCGCACCCACGCGAGCCGAGTACACGCTGGCGTCCTCGTCGACGAAGAACACGCGCACCGCAGTGCCGGCCCCCGCCCCGAACACCGAGCCGAACAGCATGGTGAGGACGAGCGGGAGCACGACCACACCGACCACCTCGGCGGGGTTCCTCAGGAGCTGTATCGTGTTCAACCACGCGAGGGCGAGTATCTTGCGCATCATTCGTACCTCAGCCGCCATATGCCGAACGCGAGGAATCCGACACCCAGAGCGAGCACGCCCGCGACCCCGGGTAACACCTCTGACAACGAAGCGCCCTGCATCAGGTCGATGAAGCCGTTCAGGCTCCAGTAGATGGGAGAGACCACCTGCACCGGCAGCAACCACGATGGAAGCTGTTCCGAAGGGATCATCGAGCCACCGGTGGCGGAGAAGAGCATGATCGCGGCAGGGCCGATGCCCCCGATCGCGCGCTCCGTCTTCCCGAGGGCGGCGAGCATCATCGCAAGCCCGGCGGCCGCGAAGGCCTCGGCCAGACCTACGAGCAGCGTACCGGCGAGGTTGTCGCCCCAGTCCACGCCGAACACGAGACTGGTGCCGAGGAGGAGGATCACGAACTGACCCACCGCCACCAGGAACACCCCTGCCGCCTTGCCCCCCACGATCGCCGGCTTGCCCGCCGGAGCGGACAGCATCCTGGCCAGCGTCTGCTCCCGCCGCTCCTTCACGAAGGAGAAGGCGCCGAACATGCTGCCGAACAGCAGGAACATGGCGGTCATGCCCGCCGAGTAGTACGAGATCATCGAGATGGCCTCTTCGACATCGGCCTCGGCATCGCGCACCGTGACCGCATCGAGCGTGATGCCGCCTTGCGGAGGCCCTTGCGGCGCTCCGGGCATCGCCGGCAGCGTCCGGGCAGCGATGATCTCCGCCGAAGCCTGCGCCACGCCTGCGCGAACGACGCCGGCCCAGATGCCAGCCGCCATCTCCGACCCCGGGTCCTGCAACACCTCAAGGGCCACCGGCTCTCCGGCCATTATCCTCTCGGAGAGGTCCGCCGGGATGATGAGCGCAGCCGTGAGGTCGCCCCTCTCCACGTCGGCACGCACCTCGTCCGCGTCATCGCGCACTGCGATGTTGAAGAGCTCGTCCACCTCCGGCGATGACGTGAGCCCCTCGACGAAGTGCTCGCCTGTACCGCCGGTGTCGTTGTTCACGATTGCCACGTCCACGTCGAGCGAGTCGCCCTGACCGATGCCGCCTAGCGCAGAGCCGAGGATGAAGATGAGCGCGAACGGCATCGCAAGCATCACGAGGAGCGCTCCCCTGTCGCGCACGATGAGCTTCATGTCCTTGCCGGCGATGGTGAGGAGCCGGTCCATATCAGTCTCGCAGGCTCTTGCCGGTGAGGTGCAGGAACACGCTCTCGAGGTTGGGTTCGGTGACCGAGACCGACGTGACGTGCGCCCCGTCGGACTCGAGCGTCGTGACCAGGCGCCCCATGATGGAACCGCTGCTCCTGGTGAGCACCTCGAGCGCCCCTTCGGAGGCGTTCACGCCCTCCACTCCCTCGATCGCGGCGACCCTCTCAAGGACGGCCTCCCCGGCCCCTGACACCTTCACGGCCACGATATCCATGCCCCCGACCACGTCACGCAACTCGTTGAGCGTGCCCGATGCGATGACCTTGCCGTGGTCCATGATCGCGATACGGTCGCAGAGGTACTCGACCTCCTCCATGTAGTGGCTGGTGTACAGGACCGTCATGCCCGAGTCGTTCAGGTCCTTCACCGTCTCGAGGATATGGTTGCGGCTCTGCGGATCGATGCCCACGGTGGGCTCATCCATCAGCAGGACCTTCGGTCCGTGCAGGATGCCTGCGGCGATGTTGATCCGGCGCTTCATCCCTCCCGAGTACTTCTCCACGCGCTCCTTCGCCCGGTCCGCCAGACCGGCGAGCTCCAGTGCGGCGTCCACTGCACGCTTGAGCTCGGCCCCCCGCAGGCCGTACATGCGGCCCCAGAACTGCAGGTTCTCCGCAGCGGTGAGGGTGGGGTACAGTGCGACCTCCTGCGGGACCACGCCGAGTGACGACTTGACCGCCATCGGCTCCCGGGCGGCATCGTGACCGCTCACGGAGATGCGCCCATCCGTCGGCTCGATCAGGCAGGAGATCATCGATATCGTCGTCGTCTTGCCCGCTCCGTTGGGACCGAGGAGTCCGAACACCTCGCCCTCCTCGATCGCGAACGAGACGTCGTCCACGGCGGTGAGCGCGCCGAAGCGCTTGACCAATCCCCGGACCTCGACGACCGTACCCATGTGCCCCTCCCCTGCATGCGCGGGATATCCGCCAACGTACCGCGAGCCCACCGGCACACCAGGGCGCCGGTATGCGCCACACATAGTAGGGATACGCTACCCGGGGCGCTCTGTCACGTAACACGTCGTGTCCGGGTGAGCCGACCGCCGGTCCGGGATGAGATTGGCCGGCCGTCTGTATCGACGACCGGCCGCGATATGCCTTGGTGGACGAGATCGGATTCGAACCGACAACCCCCTGCGTGCAAAGCAGGTGCGCTCCCGTTGCGCCACTCGCCCGGATGTGCCCTCAGGGGCTGGCAGAGGCAGAGTATAGCACCTCACCGCGCCCTCCACACGGGACACGAGCGGCGGACGCGCGTTCCCGCGTGTCCGCCGCAGATATCACGCACCGGGGTGGCAGTCGCACCGCCCGAGACGCCCCTCCAAAGGGCCATCCTTGAGAGCTCTTGGTCCAAAGGACGCTGCCGCCCGTTGGCCGCACCCTCACAGGCTTCAAAGGCTTATGCCCGGTATCCCGCTTCCATCGCGCGGTCCTGCACTTGCGTTGTCGACCGGACAGGAAGAACACACGTACCGAACCATTCGATCTCGTGGATATGGCTACACACCCACGCATGGTCGGCGGGACCCTTCATCGGCCACCCCGGTGGAAAACCCGCTTCACTGCTCCTGTCGATGGCGTCACCTCGATCCCTGGGGATACGATACGCCTTCACAAAGTCTGTACCCACCTCGGTGAGGCCCTACTCGCAGCACCGCCTCACTGCAGCGAGTCCAGGACCGCCCGCAGATCCTCTTCGCTCACCTCGCCCACCACCAGATCGCGCTGGGTGCCATCGCTGTCGAGGAACACGAACGACGGCACGTACTGCAGCCCGAACCGCGTCGCGAGCGCCTGGCTCTCGGCATCGGTCTCGGCGTTCACGAGGCGGAACTCGACGACTCCCTCGTACTCGGTGCGCAGCCTGTCGACCACAGGCTCCATAGCGGTGCAGCTGGGTCACCAATCAGTGTAGAACTCGTACATCACGGGCATGCCGTTCGTCTCCACGTCGGCGGACGCCACCGTGGCGCCGGCGCCCCCGGCCAGCGCGCCATCCCACTGGACTATGCCTCCGCCCAGGTCGTAGACGCGCTCGAAGCCCATCGAAGCGAGGATCTCCGCTGCGGTGTCGCTCCGGTCACCCACGGCACAGTACAACACCACCGGGATGCTCCGGTCCCAACTCGAAGCCACTGCCGCGATGTCGCTCAGCGGAACGTTCTCGGCACCCTCTATGTGGGCGCCGGTGAACTCCGCCGCTGTGCGCACATCGACGATGCGCGCACCCTCAGCGCGCAGCTTCTCGACATCGCGGTTCCCCACCAGGCCGGGTTGCGGAGACCCCGACGACAGGGCGATGGCGACGGCCGCGACGACGACGGCCCCCACTGCAAGAAGTATCCACTTGGCGCGACTCATCAGACCTCCGGAGGATCGGTGGATGCACAATATACCCCTGTGGGTATCTCTCCAGCAACGAACGTGCCGGACCCGGCGCGTCCGCCGTTCGTGACGTGGCACAATAGGATGGGCGCGACCGGCGCCACCACGTCCTTACGGCCGCACATGAGGTGATCGAATCAACAGCGATGTCGTTGACACGTTGCGCCCGCGCGACGATGAGCCGTTCCGCGGGGAGCTGCTCGGCGCCGACCGTATAGCCGCGGCCGCGCGCACGCTCGCGCGCGGGCAGCGCTGGGCCTCCGGCCCCACGAGCGCCCGCACGCCTGTCCTCGGCCTGCTGGAACGCGCATCCGACGAGATCGCCGCCGTCTATCGCACGCTGGCCGCCGACGTGCGAGAGGACATACCCGTAGCGCCCGCCGCCGAGTGGCTGCTGGACAACTACTACCTTGTCGAGGAGCAGGTGCGCCTCGTCGTGGACGATCTCCCCGCGCGCTACGGCGCCCGCCTGCCGCGACTGACCGAGGGATCGTTCGCGGGGTACCCGCGCGTGATGGAGCTGATGGCGTTCCTGCTCGCCCACACCGACTCACGGGTCGATGAGGAGTCGCTCACGGGTGTCGTCACCGCGTACCAGCAGGTCACGGACCTCTCGATCGGCGAGGTCTGGGCGGTGCCGATCATGGTGCGGACAGCCCTCATCGAGAACCTGAGGCGGCTGTCACTGCGGATCCTGCAGAGCCACCAGGCTATCGTGGGTGGAGAGCGCTTCGCCGATCGGCTCGTGGTGGCCGCCGATGAGGGGCCGGATGCCCTGGCGGCGCGGATAGCGGAACTCGAGGCCGCCCACGCTGACGCGCCGCCCGCGTTCCTGCTCCGTCTCTCGCAGCGGCTCACGGGCATCGAGGGCGATCTCGGCCCGATCGCCGACTGGCTGGAGACCGAGTTCCGGAAGCGGGACGCCGACCTCGAGCGTCTCACGACGGCCGAGCATCAGCAGCAGGCCGCCGATCAGGTGTCGATCGCCAACGCGATCACCAGCATCCGCCTGCTCGATGCCCTGGAGTGGCGTGAGTTCTTCGAGCGCGTCAGCGTTGTGGAGCAGATCCTCCGGGAAGACCCCGCCGGTGTGTACCCGCGCATGGAGTTCGCAAGCCGCGACAGATACCGGCACACCGTGGAGGAGCTCTCGCAGCGCAGCGCCCTCACCGAGGCCGGTGTCGCCGAGGCCGTTATCAGCCACTGTCTCGAAGCGCTGGCGGCGGACCCCGCCGACACCCTCGGGAGCCATGTCGGCCACTACCTCATAAGCCGCGGGCGCTACGGTTTCGAGCGCTCCGTAGGCTATCGACCGCGCCTGCGCGAGCGCATACATCGTGGGCCGCTGTCGGCCCGCGGCGCCATCTACTGGGGCGTGCTCGGCGGCACCACGTTGGCGCTCGCTTCCTCGATCGCCGTGTTCGCCTGGACGCGGACAGGCACGGCGTGGACGGCGATCCTCCTCGGCGTCCTTGCGCTCCTGCCCGTCTCCGAGGTGGGGATGACTATCGCGAACCGGCTGGCCGCATGGCTGTGGCCGCCCCGCAGGCTCGCGAAGATCGATCACCGGCGACCGGTCGCCCGGGCCCACAGCACCATGGTCGTGTATACGGCTCTTCTCACGTCCGCCAAGGCCGCCCAGCACGTGATCGACAACATGGAGGTCGGCTACCTCGCGAACCGCGACCCCAACGTGCGCTTCGCAATCCTCGCGGATCTCCGCGGCGGCCCCGAACAGCAGGCGGCCGGCGACGACGCCGTCATCGAGGCTGCCCGACAGGGCGTCAGCCTGCTCAATGACCGATACGGGGGGCCGCATGACCGCCCGTTCGCCCTGTTCGTGCGTGGGCGCACATGGAGCGAGGCCGACCGGACATGGATGGGCTGGGAGCGCAAACGAGGCGCGCTGAGCGAGTTCTGCCGCCTGTTGAGAGGCGCGAGCGACACCTCGTTCACCGTGGTGGATGCAGACCCGGACGAGTATGCGGGCGTCACGTTCGTCATCACGCTCGATACCGATACGGTCCTGCCGCGGGACGGTGCGCGCAAGCTCATCTCAACGATCGCCCACCCGCTCAACCGCGCCGTCGTGGACCCCGTGACGCGGACGGTGCGCACCGGCTATGGGCTCATCCAGCCGCGGGTGGCCATGTCGATCGAGGGTTCGGCAGGCAGCCTGTTCGCATGGCTCTACTCGGGGGTCACAGGGGTCGATCCGTATGCGGGCGCCGTTTCGGACACCTACCAGGACGTCTTCGGCGAAGGCTCGTTCACCGGCAAGGGGATATTCGAGGTGGACGTCTTCAACGCGGTGCTCGAGGACCGCTTCCCGGAGAACACGCTCCTCTCCCACGACCTGCTCGAGGGATCCTACCTGCGCACGGGCCTCGCCTCGGATATCGAGGTCTACGACGACCAGCCCGCGAGCTACATATCCCACTGCGCGCGGCTGCATCGCTGGATCCGGGGCGACTGGCAGACCGTGCCGTGGCTCATGCCGCGGGTGCCCACCCCTGAAGGAAGGGAGCGGAACCCCCTCACGCTCCTGCACCGCTGGAAGATCGTCGACAACCTGCGGCGCTCGCTGCGGCCCATGGCCACGGTGGCGTTCGTGGTGGCCGGCGTCGCCGTCCTCCCGGCGCCCTCGTGGTGGTGGCTGGGCGTGGTGGCGGTGATACTGCTCTTCCCTCTGTTGTTCGGGCTGCTCGACTCGCTCACGCGGCGGGCCCCCGCCGAGACACGGAGCGACCGCGCGGCGCTTCTCTCGGACCTCCGTCGCGACGTGCTCAGGACCGCGCTCGACGTGGCGGTGATACCCCACCAGGCACAACTGATGACCGACGCGATCGCGCGTGCGCTCTGGCGGATGGCGGTGAGCAAGCGGAACCTCCTCGAGTGGGAGACCGCCGCCGAGGCCGAGCGCCGGCTCGGTTCCGGCTCGGTCCACGCCTTCGTGTCCCGGATGTGGCCTTCGGCTGCGGTCGGCACGTCCGCAGTCGTCGCCGCGTCGGCGGCCGCCGGCAGCCCCCTCGCACCGCTCCCGGTCGTGCCCGTGCTGGCTCTCTGGGTGGCGTCTCCCGTCTCCGCCTGGCTCGCCAGCCGCCCCTCCCCGCCGCCATCGCCGGAGATCACCGACGACGACGTGACCGCGATGCGCCATGCCGCACGCAAGACGTGGCGCTTCTTCGAGACCTTCGTGACCGCGGAGGACAACCACCTGGCGCCCGACAACTTCCAGGAGGATCCCAAGGGCGAGGTCGCGCATCGGACCTCACCCACCAACATCGGGCTGCAGCTGCTCTCGGAGGTCACCGCGTACGACCTCGGCTATATCACCGTGCGCGAGCTGTCGGAGCACGTCGCCAGCACGCTCACCACCATGGTCGGCATGGAGCGCTTCAGGGGCCACTTCTACAACTGGTACGACACCACGACGCTGGAGCCGCTCCGGCCCACCTACGTCTCAACGGTCGACTCCGGGAACCTCGCCGGCCATCTCCTGGTCCTCCGTGTAGCGCTGCTCGAGGCCACCGAACGACCGCTGTTGTCCGTCGAGATCCTCTCGGGCATCACCGACACCGCGCGCCTCGCGCTGGAGGACCTCGCGGCGGCCACCGGCGCTGTCCGGGCGCATCCGGCGATAGCCGAGACGCGCACCGCACTCGAAGAGGTGATACGCCGCATCAGGCTCGACGACGCTCCCACCAACCTCGGCCAATGGCTCATCCTCCTCGACGGCCTGCACGCCCTTACCGGACCTCTCCGCTCGCGCCTCGATGAGGTCGTGACCCCCGGCATGACGGAAGATGTGGGCTGCGCGGTGGAATCGACGCTCGCAGTGGCCGGTGCCGTGGACAAGGCACGCGGACTGGTGGATGCCTACGCCCCATGGGCCCGCGAAGTCCTCGCCTCCAACGGCTCGCACGCGGGTGTCCGCTCGGCGGAGCTGACGCCCCTCCTCGATCACGTGCCGAGTCTCGTGGGGCTTGCCGAGGGACTCGAGATCGCTCTTGCCGAGCTCGACCGTGTTGCCGCCTCCGGCGACGCGGACGCGGCGTGGGCGACGCGTGTGGCTGCCGCCATCCGAGGCGCCCGGCCGGCGGCGACCGAGCTGCTCGCCCGCATGAGGCTCTCGGCCGACATCGCGCGGGAGATGTGGGAGCACACCGACTTCGCGATGCTCTTCGACGAGCGCCGCCTGCTCTTCTCCATCGGGTTCAACACCGCCGAGGGCAAGCTCGACGACTCCTACTACGACATGCTTGCGAGCGAGTGCCGCCTCGCGAGCTTCCTTGCGATCGCCAAGGGCGACGTACCGCAGGAGCACTGGTTCAGGCTTGGGCGTGCGATAACGCGCACCGACGGCGGTGCGGCGCTCGTGAGTTGGAGCGCAAGCATGTTCGAGTACCTCATGCCGCTCCTGGTGATGAAGAGCTGGCCGGGGACGTTGCTCGACCGCACCTACGAAGGTGTCGTGCGCAGACAGATCCAGTACGGACGCCAGCGAGGCGTCCCGTGGGGCGTCTCGGAGTCGGCGTTCAACGCCAAAGACGTGGAGCTCACCTACCAGTACCAGGCGTTCGGCGTGCCCGGCCTGGGCCTCAAGCGGGGGCTCTCCGACGATGTGGTGGTCGCGCCCTACGCCACCGTGCTCGCGCTGATGGTGGCGCCGCGGGAGAGCCTCGACAACCTGGTCGCGCTCACCCGTCAGGGAGCCGAGGGACGGTTCGGCTACTACGAGGCGGTCGACTACACCCCGGGCCGGGTCCCCGCAGGGGCCGAGCGCGCCATCGTGAAGGCATACATGGCGCATCACCAGGGCATGAGTATGCTGGCGCTCGGCAACATGCTCACCGCGTCGAGGATGCAGGAGCGGTTCCATGCCGACCCCCTGGTCTCCTCGGCCGAGCTCTTGCTCCAGGAGCGTGTCCCCCGCCGCATCCAGGCAGCGCAGCCCAGGGCCGAAGAGGTGGAGTTCGTGCGTTCGGTGCGGGAGGTGCCCGCGCCGGTGGCACGCGCCTACCCGCTCGCCGGCACCCCGGTGCCCTCGACCCATTTCCTGTCCAACGGGTTGTACTCGGTGATGGTCACCAACGCCGGTGGCGGCTACAGCAGGTGGGGCGACCGTACCGTCACACGCTACCGCGAGGACATCACCCGCGACTGCTGGGGAAGCTTCATCTACATCAAGGACGTCGAGTCAGGGGCCATCTGGTCCGCGGCGTTCCAGCCGACACTGGCCACGCCGGACGACTACCACGTGACCTTCTCAGCCGACAAGGCCGAGTTCCGCCGCCTCGATGGGAACGTCGAGACGCACACCGAGGTGATCGTCTCGCCCGAGGACGATGTGGAAGTGCGGCGGGTGACGGTCACGAACCACGGACGCGAGACGCTTTCGCTCGAGGTGACGTCGTACCTGGAGGTCACCCTGGCGCCGCGCGGGGCCGATCACGCGCACAAGGCGTACAGCAACCTGTTCGTGGAGACCGAGGCGCTGGACGAGCAGACCGCGCTCCTGTTCTCCCGCCGTCCGCGGTCCTCAGAGGAGCCGCGGTACTGGGGCCTCCACGCGTTGGCGTGTGACGCCCACGACGCGTGTTCGTGGTCGTACGAGACCGACCGGGCCCGTTTCCTCGGTCGGCTCCGGACCCCGGCGAGCGCTCAGGCGGTCTACGACGGCGGCCGCCTGACCGCGACGACCGGCCCGGTGCTCGACCCCATCTGCGCCATCCGGCAGCCCCTGGTGGTGCCGCCGGGTGAGTCCGCGCACCTCGCGTTCATCACCGGCGCCGCCGACTCGCGCGAACGCGTGGTGTATCTCGCCGAGAAGTACCACGACATCGGCAACGCGCAGCGCGCGGCAGACCTTGCGTGGTCCACGAGCCGGATCGAACTGCGCGACCTGGGGATCACGCCCGAGGAGTCGGTCACCTTCCTGCGCCTGGCCTCCCGCATGCTGCTCACCGATCCGTACTCGACCCTCAAGGTGCATACGGAGGTCGAGAACCGCCTCCCCATATCGGGGCTCTGGGAGATAGGCATATCGGGCGACTATCCGATCCTGCTGCTGAAGATCGAGCAGGTGGACCAGACCCCTCTCGCGCGACAGGCGTTGCTCGCCCATCAGTACTGGCGGAGCCAGGGGTTCGAGACCGACCTCGTGATACTCAACACGCGACCCACCGGCTACGCATCCGATCTCGACGGACGCCTGCGTACGCTCTTCCGCACCGGGCACGCGCTGCAACTGACCGACCGCCCCGGTGGTGTCTTCCTTCGCACGGCCGACCAGATGCGCCCGGAGGTCCTCAACCTGCTCGAGAGTGTCGCTCGCGTCGTCATCGAAGGTGACCGGGGGCCGATCGGCCTCCAGTTGGATAGGCGTGCGCAGCGACCCGACCCGCCGCCCGACTTTCACGCGTCGGCGGACCCGGCGCCCCATCCCACACCGGTGTTCGAGCGGCCGTCGCTCGCGTTCGATAACGGCTACGGCGGCTTCGATCTCGATCGCGACGAATACGTGATCGTGCTCCAGGATGACGAGAACACACCCGCCCCGTGGGTGAACGTGATCGCGGGGCCGCACTTCGGTACGCTCATCTCCGGGGCCGGCATCGGCTGCACATGGGCCGAGAACAGCCACGAGAACCGCATCACGACCTGGAACAACGATCCGGTCTCCGACGGGACCGGCGAGTGCCTCTACGTGAGAGACGAGGAGACGGGCGAGTTCTGGAGCCCCACCCCTCTCCCGGTCCGGGACCGTGACCCGTACGTGATCCGGCATGGCCGCGGGTACTCACGGTTCGAGCACACGACCCGTGGGGTCGAGCACTCGCTCGACTGGTTCATCGCGAGCGGCGATCCCGTGCGTGTGGCCAGGCTGCGTCTGACCAACCTTGGCGATTCGCCGCGGAGGCTTTCGGTCACCCACTTCGTGGAGTGGAGCCTGGGCGACTCGCGGAGCGCCGCTCAGAAGCGCGTGGTCACGTGGTGGGACGACACTGCGAACGCCCTCATGGCGCACAGCTGGTTCAACCTCGACTTCCCGGGACGGCCCGCGTTCGTCGCCTGCACAGGCGAGGTGGGCTCGTTCACCGCAAGTCGCACCGAGTTCATCGGCCGCAACGGCGACCCCCGGTTCCCGGCGGCGATGCGAAGGGCGTTCCTCGGGGGCCTCACCGGCCGTTTCCACGACAACTGCGGCGCGTTGATGCGCCCGGTGGAGCTCGGGCCCGGCGAGAGCGCCGAGGTCGTGTTCCTCCTCGGCCAGACCGCTACGGTGGAGGAGGCGCACGCGTCGATCGCGAGGCTGCGCGCACCCGGCGCGGTCGATGCGGAGCTCGAGTCGGTGAAGGGCGCGTGGCGCTCCATCCTCGACACGGTGCGGGTGAGTACGCCCGACCCGGCGCTGGACGCCATGGTCACCGCATCGCTGTACCAGTCGCTCTCATGCCGCACCTGGGGGCGGACAGCCACGTACCAGTCATCCGGCGCCTTCGGCTTCCGAGACCAGCTCCAGGACTGCCTCGCGCTCATGGACGTCCGCCCTGAGATGGTGCGGGAGCATATCGTCGAGGCGTCGCGGCGTCAGTTCCCCGAAGGTGACGTGCTCCATTGGTGGCAACCGGTCTCGGGCAGAGGGGTCCGCACGCACTTCTCTGACGACCGCCACTGGCTGCCGCTCGTGGTAGCGGACTACGTACGGGCGACCGGCGACCTCTCGGTGCTCGACGTAGAGACCCCTTACCTGGAGGGTCCGCCGGTACCGGAAGGCCGTGAGGATCTCTACCTGCAGCCCGTGTCGTCACTTCGTGTGGCCAGCGTCTACGAGCACTGCCTCGCCGCGCTCCGGCTGTCACCCACGGGCGAGCATGGCCTGCCGCTGATGGGTGGCGGCGACTGGAACGATGGCATGAACCGGGTGGGCGTAGGCGGCCAGGGAGAGAGCGTGTGGCTCGCATGGTTCCTCGACGTGACGATGCGTGCTTTCGCCGAGGTCTGCGACGTGCGCGGCGATGCGGGATCCGCCGCTCTCCTACGCGAGCGAGCCGCGTCGTTCGTGGCAGCGGCTGACGCTTCCGCGTGGGACGGCGCCTGGTATCGGAGAGCGTACTTCGACGACGGCACACCGCTCGGGACCTCGCGTGCCGCCGAGTGCCGGATCGACGCGATCGCCCAGGCGTGGTCGGTCTTGTCGGGAGAAGGAGATCCGGACAGGGCGCGCAGGGCGATGGAGTCGGTGGAGAGCGAGCTCGTCCGCTGGGACGACGGCATCGTCATGCTGCTTACGCCGCCGTTCGACCGGATCGAGAACGACCCCGGCTACATCAAGGGATACGTTCCGGGTGTACGTGAGAACGGCGGACAGTACACGCATGCCGCACTGTGGGTCGCGCTCGCGTATGCCCGGCTGGGCGATGGCGACGAGGCGGTCTCTCTGCTCGACCTGATCAACCCCATCACGCACACGAGGGAGCGTGACGGGGTGGAGCGCTACAAGGTGGAGCCGTACGTGCTGGCTGCCGACGTGTATGCGGCGGACCCGCACACGGGCAGGGGCGGGTGGACATGGTACACGGGATCCGCAGCGTGGTTCTACCGCACGGCAGTGCGCGAGATCCTCGGACTCAGGACCGTGGCCGACGGCGATAGCCGGCTCCTCGTGATCGACCCGTGCATCCCCAAGTCGTGGCCCGGCTTCTCCGCCACGTTCCGCTACGGGGGGTCACGCTACGAGATCTCCGTCGAGAATCCGCGGGGCGTGAACAGGGGTGTCGCCCGCATGAGCGCCGATGGGGTCGACCTGCCCGACCTCCGTGTACCGCTGGTGGACGATGGCGCGGTCCACCACGTGACGGTGGCGATGCTCGGCGGGTGAGGGGGCGTTGGGGCCCTTTGACGACCCGGCGCGTCGCGGAGACAATAGCGTCACGTCACACACCGTGTCGACCGGGGGGAATCCGATGCACGATGGCGATCTCTGCCTGCGCGGAGACCGTGCGCCACAACGACCACGCGCGACCGCGGCCTTCCGCATGTCCCCGCGGACGAAACGCGTGAGGACCGCCAACGGCATCGTTGCGGCGCTGCTCCTCTGGGCGGTGGCCGGCTCGCTCGTATCCCCGACGGCCATAGGCGCTCCGTCCGGCCCCACCGCCTCGATCCGGGCGATCAGCCAGGCGGCTCAGATGGGCGACCGGACAGTCCTTCAGCGGTATCTCGACACCGAGGCCGTGGCGCATTCGGTCTATCCGGCGATGATCGAACGGATGAAGGAGACGCCCGATTATCTGGCTCTGGCCGACGCCGTGGGTGAAACGGAAGCGGACCGGATCCTCCGTGAGGAGGCGCTCCGAGAAGAAGCGTTCGTGAAGAGCTTCGACGGGAATCTTGATGCGGGCGGATCGGGCATCGCGGGACCGCTTTTCGCGGACTGCTCGGTGGCGTCGTCCGAGATCGACGGTGATGCGGCGGAAGTCGTGCTCACGGGACGTGACGAGAACCGCGAGGTCCGCTACGTCGTGGAAATGCGCCTGGAGACGGTGGACGGAGAACGGCTCTGGCGCGTGAAGGGGATCGCAGACCCGCACGGGGTGGTCCCCGGCCGCACCGACGGCCGGTGATACGCACGGCGTGACACGACCGCCTCGCACGGCCGGGGGTCTTCGCTGCGCGGTGGTGGGTATATCCACCAGTGTCACCGGTATCGCGCCCGGCGGGTTCAGAGACACATCCTCGCACCGGGCCCCGGCGACCCGTGTCCCCGATCTAGGGAGGTAGCATGGAATCCCTCTCGCTCGAGACGATCATGCAGTTGGCGCAACCGGCCGATGGCCATCGGGTGTCGATCTACATGCCCACGAGCCGGTTCAGCCCGAACAACCAGGAGAAGGACTCCACACGCCTGAAGAACCTGCTCCGCGACGCCGAAGCGGCTCTTGTCGGAGCCGGCATGCGTACCGCGGACGCGCAGGCGCTGCTGGCTCCCGGGCGGGCGCTGCTGGACGACCGGCCGTTCTGGCTTCGCTCACGCGACGGCCTCGCGGTGCTTCTCGGCGAGAGTTCTCATCATGTGCTCCAGATCGCGATGCCGGTACCCGAGCACGTCCATGTGGATCACCGGTTCTGGATACGGCCGCTGCTTCCGCTCCTCGGCCGCGACGAATCGTACTGGGTGCTGGCTCTCAGCCAGAAGAGGGTCCGGCTGCTGGAGGGCGGCCCCTCGTCGCTTGTGGAGGTCCCTGCCGAGCGTATCCCGGAGAGCCTGAGCGATGCGCTGCAGTGGGAGGACTTCGAGAAGGCGTCCCTGCAGTTCCACACGGGCACGAGCGGGTCGCACGGGAAGCGCCCTGCCGTCTTCCACGGAACGGGAGAGCCCGACACGAAGAACGAGCTGGTCCGCTTCTTCCGCGAGATACACCGCGGGCTCCACGAGCATCTCGGCAAGGATCACGCGCCGTTGGTGCTTGCGGGGGTGGACTACCTCATACCCCTGTACCGTGAGGTCAGCACGTGTCCATCGCTGCTCGCCGACGCCGTCACGGGCAACCCCGACTCCCTCGGTGAGCAGGTGCTCCACGAGCGCTCCTGGGAGATCGCGGCCAGAGAGTTCAGTAAGCCCGTGGAGGAGGCGGTGACCGCGATCGTCGAGGCGTGGGCATCGCAGCGTGTCGTCACCGACCCGCAGCAGATCCTGGAGGCGTCGGCGAACGGAAGGGTGGGCTCGCTCCTGGTCTCCGAGTCGGCGGGCTGGTGGTCGCCGAAGGAGGGCGCGGCGGAGATCACGGTGCGCGACGGCTACCCCGAGGGTGACGAGGACCTCCTGGAGAGGGCGGCGCTCGACACGCTCGCCAACGGCGGTGATGTGCTGACAGTACCCGCCGACAAGATGCCGCACGGCGCCCGCGTGGTGACGATGCTGCGCTACTGATAGGGCGAGCGAAGGCCCCGGGTACCCGGGGCCTTCGAATCTCTCTGTGGTGGGCCCGAGTGGATTCGAACCACTGACCTCACGGTTATCAGCCGTGCGCTCTAACCAACTGAGCTACGGGCCCATGCTGCGAACAGCCTGGTTACAATAGCCCACGGCTCGAACCAGCGTCAAGAAGACTCACACACCGCTCACGACCACAGCCAGCGACCGCCGTCGGGGTCCGTCGAACTCGCAGAGGTACACGCCCTGCCAGGAGCCGAGGGCCATGCGGCCGCCCACGATCGGGATGTCTACGCTCACGCCTACCAGCGACGACTTGATATGCGCGTCCGAGTTCCCTTCGATGTGTCGCCAGCCGCCGTCCTCGGGCACGAGCCGGGAGAGCCCCGCCAGCATGTCGACCTGGACGTCGGGGTCGGCGGCCTCGTTGATCGTCACCGCCGCCGTGGTGTGTTGGCAGAAGACCATCACCCGCCCGTCGGTCACGCCCGAGCCGGTCACCACCCCGGCCACCTCACGGGTGATCTCCACCATCTGCTCCCTACGCTGCGTTTGGATCTCGAAGCGCATCCCGCCCCCGCCCCTCGGCATTCCTCCGGTACCTCAGGGAGTATGCCCGTAACGCGTGCCCGCTCCACGTGATACGGTTATCGGACACAGGTCGTAAGGAGTCGTCGTGATCAAGGTGCGCATAGGGGGACTGAGCCTCGACCCGGTGAGTGAGCAGCCGGTCCTGCTGCTCGTGCCCGAGGGCGGTCCGGAGAGCTCCGGCGGGCCCCACATCGCGCTGCCGATATGGATCGGCACGGCCGAGGCCGGCGCCATCTTGCTCGCCGTGCAGGGCATCGTCGCGCCACGACCGATGACGCACGACCTGCTCGCCAGTACGATCGTCGAACTCGGCTATCGTGTGGACCGCATCGAGATCAACCGGCTCGACGCAGGCACGTTCTACGCCGAGATCCTCCTCGACGGACCGTCAGGCGAGATCGCGATAGACGCCAGGCCGTCCGACTCCGTGGCGCTTGCCGTGCGCGTGCGGTGTCCGATACTCGTGGCCGACGATGTCTTCTCGGAAGCGGCCGTGGAGATCACCGAGGTCGACGAGGAGGAAGAAGTGCAGCGGTTCCGCGACTTCCTCGACCACGTAGACCCGAGCGACTTCATGTCCTGAGGCGCCAGCGCGGGCCGCTGTCGCTCATACGCCGGGTCTTCGCGTGCCGCGCGAACCTACCGGTCGCGAAGGGTTCAGTCCTCTATGCCGAGCAGAGCCGGCAGCTCGCTGATGTCATCGATGACCGCATCGGGCTCTGCGGCCTCCAGCCGGTCCCGCGAAGCCACACCCCACGTGGCCGCGATGGTCGCGGCCCCGGCGGCGTTGCCTGCCTGGATGTCCATCGGGCTGTCGCCCACATAGATCGCGCGTGTGGGATCCACCCCGAGCAGACGGGCGCCCGTCAGCACCGGCAAGGGGTCGGGCTTGTGGACCGGCGTATCATCCGCAGTCACCACCGCCCCGAAGTAGTGGCCGAGTTCGAAGAGGGCGATCGCGCGATGCGCCATGTGGCGGCTCTTCGAGGTCACGATACCCAGCGGTAGAGCAGCTCCCGTGAGAGTCCGGAGCGTGGCGATCGTGTTGGGGTACAGCCGCGCCATATCGTCGTGGGTCCGGTGGTTGAACTCCCGGTACGACGCCAGAAGGCGGCCGGCGGTGTCCTCGTCTCCGGTGAAGTGGCGCATCTGCTCGGCAAGGGGTATGCCTACGTAGTGCATGAGCTCGTCATCGGGCAACGACGCGCCAAGAACGTCGGCGGTCGCGTGACGGAACGAGGCCAGGATGTGGGGCAGGGTGTCAACGACCGTGCCGTCGAGGTCGAAGAGCACCGCTTGCGTGGTCGAGAGCCGCGAGATGAGGGTTTTCACGTGCATCATCCTACCATCAGCCGGCCGCGAGGGGGACGCGTCTGCAAAGGCTCACGCAGCGGCCCCGGCGGCGTCGGCGATGTTCTCCTCATCGTCACGGATCCCGCGCAACAGCACGAACGTCGCGATGGCGCCGAGTGCGTACAGCGCGGCTGTGTAGAAGTAGGGTGTGGTGTACGACTGCTCCATGAGCCTCCCGCCGATCGCGCTACCCGCGAGCCAGGCCATGCTCCAGCCGAACCGCATCCAGCCCGCGACCAACGGTTTGTCCGATGGCGGCAGACCGGCCATGGACAACTGGTTGTAGATCGGCCAGGACATGTTCATCAGCATCCCCCGGAACCAGAAGAGAGAGGCTGCCACGGGCAGGCTCTGGGTGAACGGGATGGCGAGCAGGAACGGGAGCGAGGCCAGCTCTGTCACCACGATGGTGCCGGCGAGACCGAGCCGACGCGCAAGGCGCGGGGTGCTGAGCGCCGCGATCGCCATGGCAACGGAACTGACCGCCTGGATCACTCCCACCTCGGTGACCGTGGCGCCCAGCCGGTGCTTGAGGAAGAGGGCGACGAACGGCATCACGAGTCCGGCGCCAAGCGAGAGCAGCATCTCCGGCACGAGCAGCCGAGCGACGCGGCCCCACGACCGGAAGCCCTTCAGAGACGCGATCCATGCGGCCACCGGTCGGGTGCGCCCGGTCGTCGGAGGGTCACTGATGTGCGAGGCGAACACCCCGCTCGCCATCATGATGAGCGCTGCGAGCACGATCGTGGCCCGATACGCATCGAGCTCGCCTATCGTCGGCCGCAGCAGCACGGGGACCACGCCACCGATGAGCGAGCCGGCCACCATGGCCCCGGTGCGTGCCACGAAGTCGGCGGTGAAGAGGTGGGTCCGTTTTCCGCGCTCCGCGTTCTCCGAGAGGAAGGAGATCGAGAGCGTCTGCATCGCTCCGTCACCCACACCGTAGAGGAGTCCGAGCGTCACGATAGCGATGGCGGACGGAGCGTATGCCTGTCCCAACCTGGAGAGACCGAGCGCCAGGCCGGCGAACACCATGAGCCGCCGGTACCCGAGCGACGTGACGAGTGGCGGAAGCACGAGACAGACGGCCGCCGCCGCAAGCGCCAGGGCGCCCTCGACGTCGCCCACGACCGCCTCGCTGAAGCCCCGGTCCTTGAGGTAGATGGCGAAGGCGGTGCCGATGACGCCGTACCCCATGTTCTGCAGCACCGCGACCATGAGGTAGTTGCGGGCGTTCGGCCCGAACACGCGCACGCCCGGCCGGCGACCGACCGGCACCCGCCGGCCGGGTATGCGCATCCTTACTCGTGTCATCTGCCAGGTGGACCCGCGTCGAGGCTCCCGAAGGTCCTACTCCTCTTCGCCGAAGTCCTCGCTCACGAGCTCTTCCGCTTCGGCCTCACGATCGGTGAGACCGGGTACCTGGTCGACCGCTTCTTCGAGCAATGCCTGCTGGCCCTCAGCGGCAGCGGGACGCTTCTTCTTCGCGCTCACCCGGGCGATGGCCGAGACGCGGTCGGAACCGGCCACGTTCATGACCTTGACCCCCTGGGTGGAACGTCCCAGTTGGCTGATGTCCTCGGCGCGCACCCTGATGACCACGCCCTCCTCCGAGATGAGCATCAACTCGTGCCCTGGCATGACGATCTTCATGCCGGCGAGGCGGCCCTTCTTCTCGGTCACCTGGATCGTCTTGACGCCCATGCCCCCGCGCTTCTGGGTGGGGTACTGGTCGACCGGCGTGCGCTTACCGTAGCCGCGCTCCGTGACCACGAAGAGCTCCGAGCCGGGATATGCGATCTCCATGCCGAGCACGCGATCGTCGTCCTGCACGTTCATGCCGCGCACACCCATGGTGTCGCGGCCCATCGGGCGTGCGTCGGTCTCGCTCCACTTGATGGCCTTGCCCTGGGAGGAGACCATCATGACCTCCTGGCCTTCCTTGACCCGGCGCACGGCGATCAGCTCGTCCCCGTCGCGCAGGTTGATGGCGATGATACCATCCCGGCGCGACCGGTCGTACGCCTGTATCGCCGTCTTCTTCACCATGCCGTGCGAGGTGGCGAACAGCAGGTGCTCATCAGCGCTGAACTCTCTGGTGGTGATCGCTGCGGCGATCCTTTCGTCTTGCTCGAAGGGCAGCAGGTTCACCACGGCTGTGCCGCGCGCGTGCCGGGAGCCCACAGGAAGCTCGTGCACCTTCAGGCGGTACACCTTGCCCTTGGTGGAGAAGAAGAGCACGTAATCGTGCGTGGAGCTGATGAAGAGCTGCTCCACGAAGTCGCTGTCCTTGAGGTTCACGCCCGAGATACCCTTGCCACCACGGCGCTGCTGCCGGTACGTGGCCACCGGGAGCCGCTTGACGTAGCCGGCCTTCGTGATGGTGACGACCATGTCCTCCTCGGCGATAAGGTCCTCGACGTCGAGGTCGCGGGCCGTGCCCGATATCTCGGTGCGCCGCTTGTCGCCGTACTTCTCCTTGATCTCACACATCTCGTCCTTGATGATCTGCAGCACGAGCGACTCGTCCGCGAGGACCTTCTTGAACCACGCGATGCGCTCGCGAAGCTCGGCGAGTTCATCCTCGATCTTCGAGCGCTCGAGTCCGGTAAGGCGGCGGAGCCGCATCTCGAGGATCGCGTCTGTCTGGGCCTCGGAGAGACCGAACCGCTCGATCAACCGCGCCTTGGCCTCGGCGTCATCCTGGCTGCCGCGGATGATCTTGATGACCTCGTCGATGTTGTCGAGCGCGATCATGTAGCCCTCAAGTATATGGGCCCGCTCCTCGGCCTTGCGCAGGTCATAGCGCGTACGCCGCACGATGACGTCCTTCTGGTGCTCTACGTAGTGGAAGAGCATCTGCTTGAGCGAAAGCTCTTTGGGAACGCCGTCCACCAACGCGAGCTGGATGATGCCCTGGCCCGTCTCGAGAGGGGTGTGCTTGAAGAGTTTGTTCAGCACGACCTGCGGTATCGCGGTCTGTTTGAGTTCCACCACGACTCGCATGCCTTTGCGGTCCGACTCGTCCCGGAGGTCCGATATCTCCGGCAGCTTCTTCTCGCGCACCAGTTCGGCGATCTTGCTCACGAGCTTCGACTTGTTCACCGTGTACGGGATCTCGGTGATGATGATCCGCATGCGGCCGGTGGATGTCTGCTCGACGTGCGCTTTGCCGCGGATCTTGATCGAGCCGCGACCGGTCTCGTAGGCCGAGACGATCCCTTCGCGCCCCATGATCATCCCGCCTGTGGGGAAGTCGGGGCCGTGGATGTGCTGCATGAGTCCGTCGAGTGTGATCTCGGGGTCGTCTATCAACGCGCACGCGGCATCGACGACCTCACGGAGGTTGTGGGGCGGGATGTTGGTTGCCATTCCCACCGCGATACCCGCCGACCCGTTCACCAGCAGGTTGGGGTAGCGCGCCGGCAGCACCAGCGGTTCCTTGAGGGACTCGTCGTAGTTGGGCCCGAAGTCCACGGTCTCTTTCTCAAGATCACGCAGGAGCTCCATGGCGGGTCGCGCGAGGCGCGACTCCGTGTATCGCATCGCGGCCGCCGAGTCGCCATCGACCGAGCCGAAGTTGCCGTGGCCATCGACAAGCGGGGCGCGCATAGCCCAGTTCTGGGCCATGCGGACCATCGTGTCGTAGACAGCCGAGTCACCGTGCGGGTGGTACTTGCCGATGACCTCTCCCACGGTCCACGCCGACTTCTTGTAAGCACGGTTCGGCGTCAGTCCCGACTCGCTCATCGCGTAGAGGATGCGTCGATGGACCGGCTTCAAGCCGTCCCGCACGTCGGGAAGCGCTCGTGCGACGATGACGCTCATCGAGTATTCGAGGAATGACTTCCGTAGTTCGTCCTCTATGTCGATCGGCGTAACGCTCGATGCGATTTCCGGTTCTGTCACCTGGTGTCACTCCTCGTCACTGATGGTGCTTTCGGTACAGCACGACGGCACCCGCGATACATCCGGCCCCGATCGCCAGCATGATGAGCGACGCCATCGCCGCCAACAGTACGGCTGACTGATCCGCACCGCGTGTCCTGCCGAACAACACGAACGCCTCGATCACAACGAAGGCGCCTATCGAGCCGAGGATGGCGATCGCCGCGTTCACGAGGGGCTTGCTCGCGCCCGGGGGCGTGTGCTCCTGGCTTCGCAGCTCCGCAAGCATCGCTTCCACCCGCTCGTCCGATACGGGGTCTGCGGCCGTGTCCTCCGGTGCCGCTTCCGCCTCTTGCGGTGCGGGCGGTTGCTTCACCCGGGTGAGTGCATCCTCCAACTCGCGCGCCGCCTGGTCGCGCTCCCGTTCCTGCCGGAACCTCTCGAAAGCCTCCGCCTCCCAGGGCGGGGGCTCGAACCGTGATCTGGGTCTCTCCTCGGGCGCCATCCGCTATCTCCACTAGCACTCCGTGTCACACGTCCAGGAAGCGGACGTTCTTCGCGTGTCTTTGGATGAACAGCTTGCGCGGTTCGACCTGGTCCCCCATGAGGTCGACCACCGCCTCTTCGGCCGCAAGAGCGTCATCCAGCGTCACCTGCAACAGGGTGCGGCTCGCCGGATCCATCGTGGTCTCCCACAACTGCTCCGGGTTCATCTCACCAAGACCCTTGTACCGCTGGATGCCGTACTTGGTGTTCTCGGGCAGCTTCGCGAGCGCCTGTTGCAGCTCCCGGTCCGAGTACAGGTACTCGTGCTTCTTGCCCACGGACAACTTGTACAACGGCGGCTGTGCGATGTAGATGTAGCCGGCATCGATCATCTCGCGCATGAACCGGTAGAAGAACGTGAGGATGAGGCAGCGGATATGCGCCCCGTCCACGTCGGCGTCGGTCATGATGATGACCTTGTGGTAACGCGCCTGGGAGAGGTCGAACTCCTCGGCGATGCCAGTGCCAAGCGCTGTGATCATCGCCTGTATCTCCAGGGAGGAGAGAGCGCGTGTGACGCCCGCCTTCTCAACATTCAGGATCTTGCCTCGCAGCGGCAGTATGGCCTGGAAGCTCCGGTCGCGCGCCTGCTTGGCCGAGCCGCCCGCCGAGTCGCCCTCCACCAGGTAGAGTTCTGTGAGCGCCGCCTCCCTGACCGAGCAGTCAGCCAGCTTGCCCGGGAGGGTCGAGCTCTCAAGAAGCCCCTTCCGCCGCGTCAGTTCACGCGCCTTGCGCGCGGCCATGCGGGCCTTCGCCGCCTGGCTTGCCTTGGTGATGATGGAGCGTGCCGGTTTCGGGTGTTCCTCGAGGTATTCGCCCAGGCCTGCAGTGACGATGGACTGCACGAACGAGCGCATCTCGGTGTTGCCGAGCTTGGTCTTCGTCTGCCCCTCGAACTGCGGCTCGGTCAGCTTCACCGATATGACCGCGGTCAACCCTTCCCTGATGTCCTCACCGGAGAGGTTGTCGTCCTTCTCCTTCAGGATGCCCTGGCGTCTCGCATAGTCGTTGATGGTACGGGTGAGGGCGTTTTTGAATCCATCGAGGTGGGTCCCGCCTTCATGGGTGTTGATGTTGTTGGCGAACGCAAGGACCGTGTCCGAGTAGCCTGTGTTCCACTGAAGGGCGACCTCGACGGCGCCCTCCTCCCCCTCGACCTCGAAGCTGATCGGGCGCGAGTGGATCGGCTCCTTCTTCTCGTTCAGGTACTTGACGAAGTCCACGATACCGCCGGCGTAGCGATACTCTTCGGTGCGCGGATCGAGTTCGCGCTCGTCGGTGAGCGTGATCTTCAGGTTCTTGTTCAGGAACGCGGTCTCCCGCATCCGTGAGGAGAGCACGTCCCACGAGAACTCGGTGGTCTCAAAGATATCCGGGTCCGGCCAGAAGGTGATCTTGGTGCCGGTCGCCTTCGATTTCCCTGTGGCGGCGAGCGGGGTTGACGTCTTGCCGCGCTCGAACGCTATCTCCCAGATCTTGCCGTCTCGCTTCACCTGGGCTTCGAGCCTCTCGGACAGGGCGTTCACCACGCTCACACCAACGCCATGCAGACCTCCGGATACCTTGTAGCCCCCGCCACCGAACTTGCCGCCCGCGTGGAGCACGGTGAGCGCCACCTCGACGCCCGACTTCCGATACTTCGGCACGTTGTCGACCGGGATGCCTCGGCCGTTGTCGGTGACCGAGACCGAGTTGTCGGTGTGGATCACGATATCGACGGTCGTGCAGTAGCCTGCCAACGCCTCGTCAACGGAGTTGTCAACGAGCTCATAGACCAGGTGGTGGAGTCCCTTCGGGCCCGTGGACCCGATGTACATGCCCGGTCGCTTACGGACCGCCTCAAGGCCTTCGAGGACCTGGATGTCTTTGCCTGAGTATGTGCTTTTGGGCACTCTCACTCCTCTGTCTGACGCGTATCCTGGATGCCGGGACGAGGGGATAGCCGCGACCACGATATGTAGTCGTTCGCCCTGCTCAAGTGTACCACAAGTGGTGGTTCTAACCCTCGTGTGGAGTGCTTGTGTCGTTGTCTGCAGAACCCTTCCCTGAGGCGGCCTTCCTGGCCCCTTTCTTGAGCTCCAGATCCTTCGTCATGACCCTCTCCGCGAGTTCTCGCAACTCGGGGTCCGTGACGACCGACGCCACGTGTTCGACCTGCATCCGCTCCACCTCGCTCAGGCGCTCAGGCGTCACCTCGTCGGGCAGGTACTCCTCCTGGCTGGAAGACAGCGTCGCCTCCCATGACCGCTCCTCCGCGACCCTTCGTGACACAGTGAAACGAAGCGTCTTCACTGTATCTTCACCGAGGTGTTCATTGAGCCTGAACACGAGATCACCAGCCATGAGGGAGAGTTCGTTGGCCCACGACGGGCTGTCGACGAACACCACCATCTGCCGGTCGTCCCGCAGCGCGAACCCTTGTGTGTGTCCGGCGATCTCTGGACCCACCACCTGAGACCACACACCCACCACCCGTGCTCCATGGCGCCTGCCCGAAACGTCGATCCGCTTGAGAGTGGTGTCGACCACATCTCCCAGACGTTGGGTCTTCTTCGCGCGGGCCATCAGCGCTCCCCCATGTCCACGACAGCGGCGGATCTGAGCAGCGCCGGGTCGAAGTATCCGGTGTTGGTCGTTGTCACGAAGGTCTGGATGTCCTGCTGCATGACCGCCGTGAGCGCGGCCCTCCGGTCCTGGTCAAGCTCGGACATGACGTCATCAAGGAGCAGGACCGGGGTCTTCGACAACACCGAGCGCACAACCTCGACCTCGGCGAGCTTCCACGCGAGGGCGAGGGTCCGTTGCTGACCCTGGCTCGCGAACGACCGCGCGTCCCGTCCTTCGATGGTGAAGACGACATCATCCCGGTGCGGGCCGACGAGACTGACTCTCCGGTCGATCTCCTGTGTTGACCGGGTGCGTATCTGCTCGTCCATGCATCCGGCAACGGTCTCGTGATCGATATCCGTATCGACCACAGAAACCCCTACCCCACACCGGTCCTCCATCCGTACTTCAAGCTCCTCGCCCCCCGAAAGGCGCGCGTACGCCGGGCGCATGCTATCCGCCACTCGTCTAAGGAGCCTCCTGCGGTGGGTGTGGAGACGCGCTCCAAGGGCCACGAGTTGTGCGCTCCACGGTCTCAGGACCTCGGGTGTCGTCCCATCACGCAGTAGTCTGTTCCGTTGACGCACGACCCGGGCGTAGTCTCTTCGCAGTGAACCGTAGACCACCGACAACTGTTCACCGAGCGCATCGATGCTCGCTCGACGCTGTTCTGCGGACCCTTTCACCATCGATAGGTCGTCCGGGGTGAAGGCTACGACAGGGACGAATCGGGTGGCGTCCGACAAGCGTCGTTTCGTGACGTCGTTGACTTTCCATATCCGGGATCCGGATCTGCCGATGCGTAGATTCACCGCGAGGGGTGGGGATTCACCCTCCACCACCATGTTCGCGTTCGTGATATCACTCCCCCACCGGACCAAGTCCTCCCAGACAGGGTTTCGGAACGACGAACCTGTGCACAGTATCTGTATCGCTTCGATCGTGTTCGTCTTCCCTGCACCGTTCGGTCCAACCAACACGGTGAGTGCCCTCTCTGGAGAGAGCTCGAAGGACTCCAGGTTCCGATAGTCGCGTAGTGCGATTCGTGTGATGTGCACGTGTGGCCGTGGCGTCTATCCGATACGGACCGGCATAAGCAGGTAGGTGAAATCATCCTTGTCCGCCGACTTGATCACTCCCGGCTTCAGCGGGCTGGTGGTCTCAAGCGCGATGGTGTCCCCTTCGGCCACAGCGACACCGTCGAGAAGATATGCGTGGCTGAAGGCTATCTCGATATCCTCACCCTCGGGAGTCACCTGGATGTCCTCACTTGCCTCACCGATGTCTTGAGACGCAGCGGAGAGCGTGAGGGTGTGGTTTCCCGCGTTCACCCGTATACGGATCGGTGAGTTGTGTTGTGCCATGAGCGAAACGCGCTTCACCGCCTCAAGGAACTCCGTTCTATCGACGACAGCTCTGGTGACGAGCTCCTTCGGCAGTAGTTGCCGGTAGTTCGGGAACGTCCCTTCTATGCGCCTTGAAATGAACGTGGTGTTCCCGAACGTGAATACGACCTGATTCTCAGAGACACCGATGGACACGGCTTCAGCCGAACCCACCAGTTTAGCCACATCCTCCATCGCTTTTCCGGGAACGACGAGTTCGATCCCACCCGACACCCCACTCACCGCGGCTTCCTTGATGCAGAGCCGATACGAGTCGGTGGCGACCATCCTCAAGGTCCCGTCTTCTACCACCACAAGGATCCCTGTAAGGATCGGTCGTGTCTCATCCCTGCTCACTGAACGTGAGACCTGGTGGACAACGTGGCTGAACTCCTCCGTGGGTAGCGAGACCCTTTCATTAGGGGTGACCTCAGGGAATTTCGGGTAGTCGTCAGGGGGTAGCGTTTTCATGGTGAAGGACGACTGCCCACACGTGATGTTCGCTGTGCCTGAGACATCAGAAGCGATCGTGATCGCAGCCTCAGGCAGGCTCCGGACGATGTCCGTCAGCAGCTTCCCGGGAAGGACGGTCTGCCCGGCATCCTCAACACGGGCTTTACATGAAGTCTTCACCGAGACTTCCAGATCAGTAGCCTGGAACAGGGCGTCTTCACCATGGGTCGACACATGTATCCCTGAGAGGATAGGGAGTGTGGTTCTCGAGGAGAGACCCCGGGACACGGTCGACAGTGCGTCGAGCAGTTCGCCCCGTGCGATCGAGATCTTCATATCGAACCCTTTCTTCTAATGTTTCTTATCTATCAATCACAGTAGCAGTAGTAATAGGGCCTGTGGATGATGTGGAAACACCCTATTCCCGCTGCGTACCGGTACTACTTCGCTTGTGGAGCGCTTGTGTGGGAAATGTGCCTGTTCATCCACATATCCACACACCCTGCTATATATCCACATGAACCGCCGTGATTCCACACACCCGTAGACAGGTTATCCACGTGTATCAGTTCTTCTGCCTGATGAGGTTGGTGAGTGTCTGGATCTGGTTGTAGACATCCCGCTGTTCGTTGATGAGGCGCTGGATCTTGGAGTTCGCATACATGACAGTCGTGTGGTCACGCCCGCCAAACTCGCCACCGATCTTCGGCAGAGAGTGATCTGTGAGTTCTCGCGACAAGTACATCGCCACCTGCCGAGGGAACGCGATCGCTTGGGAGCGCTTGTCTCCAACAAGGTCGGCCCGGGATATCTGATAGAACCTACAGACCTCCTGTTGGATGGTGGATATCGAGATAGGTTTGACTGAATGCTCAGGGAAGGTGTCCTTTAGGACGCTTTGAGCCAGGTCGAGGTCGATCGGACGCTGTGAGACCGAGCTGTAAGCGGCGACCCGGACCAGAGCCCCCTCAAGCTCCCGGATGTTGCTCGAGAGTCGTTCGGCGATGAACGCCAGGACGTCATCAGGAGCGTTCACACGTGCCATCTCGGCCTTTCTCCTAAGGATGGCGATACGTGTCTCAAGATCGGGTGGTTGGATATCCGCGATCAGACCCCAGCCGAACCTCGTACGGAGGCGCTCCTCGATGTTGCCGATCTCGGAGGGTGGTCTGTCCGAAGTCATGACGATCTGTTTGCCGGCTTCCCGGAGAGTGTTGAATGTATGGAAGAACTCGGTCTGGGTCGTCTCCTTGCCCTGGATGAACTGGATGTCGTCGATCAAGAGGACGTCGTTCTCACGGTATGCTCGCCTGAAACCCTCTGTCCTGTTCTTGTCGCGGTCACCGATCGACTTGATGAAGTCGTTGGTGAACTGCTCGCTCGTGACGTACTTGACGCGTAGGTGGGGGTAGCTCGTGCGCACATACGCTCCGATGGCCTGCAGGAGGTGCGTCTTGCCGAGCCCGGCCCCGCCGTAGATGAAGAGAGGGTTGTACGCGGTTCCGGGGGCCTCGGCGACTGCAAGAGCGACATGGTACGAGAATTGGTTCGAGGGGCCGACCACGAACGAGTCGAACGTGCAGTTCGGCTCCAACTCGGGAGCAGGGCCCCGCTGTCTCTCAGGGGATGGAGCTGCCGGCTCCGGTACCACCACCTCGACTGCCGTGGCCGACTGTGCGCCGCTCTTGGTGTCCCCGGGGACGCTGAAGCGCACGACCATCGGTGATCCGGTCACTTGCGTCAGAGCGGAAGCGAGAAGGCCGGAGTATCGCGACTCCAGCCAGTCTCGGGCGAAGTCGTTCTGAACACCGATGAGCATCTCGTGCTCGATGATCCCGAGCGGCGCAGTCTGCTCGAACCATGTCTTGAACGTCGGTGTGTTGAGCTCACCCCGCACGACATCAAGCGTCTCCTGCCATACCTGCTGGACATCCAACATCTACGTATCTCCCCCTACCTTCCAAACAGTGCGTCGAGGCACTGGATACCTGCATCGGTCAGTGCGCGCTTGCCTGTCACGTCGGCCTCCACCAGGCCGAGAGCGGCAAGGTGTTCAAGGTCCCGATATGCCGTCGATAGACCCACGCCAAGTTCGCGAGAAACGACCGACGGGCCAAGAGCCCCTACCTCCATGATCAACGACATGACCTTCTTGTGGCGGAGGGACAGGTCGGGGATGTCTGTCATCGGCAGTGGGGTGACCCGGTCATCCCGGGGCGTCGGTGCGTCGGTGCGTGGGCTCTTAGGGGACATGCACAAGGTCACGACGGTTCCCGCCCCCAGGTTGTCGTCGATCTCGATGGTTCCCGCAGAGAAAGTGAGGCACTCGCGAGCGACAGGAAGACCGGAACCGACCCCTTTGATGACACGCTTCATGTGATCGGTGGCGGTGGTGAAACCCGGAAGGAACACACGCTCCTTGTCACGGATCCCCGGTCCCTGGTCGGCGAAGCGCAGCGTGTTACCGCCATCGAGGACGCTGACGACGACCTCGTCGAAACCCGCATGTATGAAGTTCTCGACTATCTCCCGGATGACCATGTACGGCACTTCCCCGCCAGCCTCATGCGAGATCTGGTAGGTGCGGGTGGAGAGGTCATCGATCAACTCCCGGGGGGTGGTTCCCCGCACCCTTTCGACACGGGGCGACGACGTCAGGTTGTCGTAGACCGCGATGAGCGCAGGGTTGGGTGTGGCAGCATCGACACCGCTTGCCCCATCGCTGTGCGCCGTAGGGGCAGAGGGTGGATCGCTATATGTCGCCGGTGTCGAGACAGCGGCCTCATCGTAAGAAGACTCCACCAAACCCCCTCGCTATATCGAGCGTTCCACACGATAGTCCACAACGACGCGATTCGGACCGATCTGAGAAACCCCAGGTAGAAGGCGTATCCGGAAGCCTCGTTTACATGTTGAGGCAGAAGATGTGACATTCATTGAACAGCGGCTTCCTTAGTTATCCACAATGCTTTCCACATATGTGGAGAACGTTTCCACCAACACACACCGAACATCCATCGAACATGCAGGTTACGGTGGTCCGACGCCTCTCCGGGGCTTTCCGCGCTGCCGGGCCCTGTGGGGAACTGATTCGCTGTAGAGCTCGGGCAGCCGGATGTGGAAGAAGGACCGAAGAAGGGTTGACATGACTGTGGATAACCGGGGACAGTGGAATCGGAGTCCAAGAGGCGACTCCGCGCCATACCGCTTCTTACCAGGGGTTTTTCAAGGATCATGTCGCCGATGGCGTTTCCGTGGAACGACGCTGATTCTAGCAAAGGGCCGGTGCTCCTCACAATGAGGCGTGAGTGGTTATCCACAGGCCGGGCACGCTCACGTCCTGGGTTTTCCACATTATCCACAGATTCAGGAGGAATTTTCGGCGGGGCTCGTGGAATAGCGATGCAGGTGCGGCGAGAGTTGGAACACGCTCGTGGCGGCACCCGGATTGACACCCGCATCGGCACGTCGCTATAATCGCCAAGCTTGTGCCCGGGCCAGGGCCCGGAGCGCCGAACGGAGGGACCAGCAGTGAAGCGTACATATCAGCCGAACAACCGGAAGCGTGCGAAGACCCACGGCTTCCGCAAGCGCATGTCGACCCGCGCCGGTCGGGCGATCATCGCGGCACGTCGTCGCAAGGGTCGGAAGGTCCTCTGCCCGAGCGCCGCGTAGACGACGCGGGCACGGGCCGAGAGGTCGGCCCCATGGAGACGATCAAGAGCCCTCGCGAGATCGACATACTCTTCAGGCAGGGACGCAGGGCGTCCAGCGGAGCGATAGCGTTGATCGTCAAGCCTACACCGGAAGCACGCGGCCAGAGCGGCCGCGTGCTTTTCGTTGCCGGGAGGCGTCTCGGCGGGGCGGTCGAGCGGAATCGCTGCAAGCGTGTGATGCGTGAGGCGGTCCGCCGGTGTGGCGGCCCATGGAGCGCGTGGGATGTGGCGCTGGTTGCGCGGCCGTCCACGGGGCATGTGTCGGCAGACGAACTCGATCGAGGGCTTGTGGAGAGCCTGAAGAGGGCCGGGGTGGTCTCGGAGTGAAGAACCCCCTGGCGGTCATGACGATACTGCTTATCAAGAGCTATCGGCTCGTGGTCTCCCCTTTATTGCCGCCCACATGTCGCTTCACGCCCACGTGCTCCGCATACGCTGTGACAGCTATAGAGCGTCACGGCCTTGCGCATGGAGGCTGGCTTGCCATCAAGAGGATCAGCCGCTGTCATCCATGGAGCCCCGGAGGCCACGACCCGGTGCCGTGACGCGCGCGCGTGGTATATAGTGTGGTGATTGCAGATACCCCCCGGAGGAACCGGGAGTGGATACGATTCCTCGCAGACCAGCAGCCAAGCCCGAGGAGGTTGGCGTTTCGTGCTCGCACCTATCGAGAAACTGTTGTTCGAGATCCTGCAGGTGTTGTACGGAGTGGTACATGATTACGGTTTCGCCATCATTCTCCTCACGGTGGCGATACGCGTCCTCTTGCTGCCACTTACCATAAAACAGACACGCTCGATGTATGAACTGCAGAGGATCCAACCGAAGATCAAGGAGCTGCAGGAGAAGTACAAGAACGACAAGGAGAAGCTCCAAGAGGAGACCCTTAAGTTCTATCAGGAGAACAAAGTGAACCCGTTCGGAGGGTGTCTGCCGATGCTCCTGCAGATGCCGATCTTCTTCGCGTTGTTCCGCATGCTAGGAACGACGGGCGATACGGTGGGCCTGTTCCCCCAGCACATCGCGAGCGTTGCGGCGGAACAGGGGCAGGCGGCCGCGGAGGCGGTGTCACGGTTCTGGATAATACTTCCAGATATCACCCTCTCAGCAAGCCAGGTGTATAGCCTGAATGGGCTGGTTGCGGCGCTTCCCTACGTGATCTTCGTCGTTCTCTTCGGTGCCAGCACGCTGGTACCGCAGTTGATGCAGCCCGGCGCACAGTCGCAACAGCGCCAGATGGGCTACGTGATGGCTGCCATGATGCTGTTCTTCGGATGGAGCGTGTCGGCTGGTGTCGTCCTCTACTGGGTCACCCAGGGCCTCCTCGGGGTGATCCAGCAGATCGTACAGACCAAGGTCTACAAGGCGCGGGAGGTAGACGCATGATAGACGAGGTGACTATTGAGGGACCGTCCGTCGAGGACGCGATCGATTCGGCTCTTGAGGAGATGGGTGTCCAGCAGGACGCCGTTGAGTATGAGGTTCTGGCTGAGCCTGGCCGAGGGCTCTTCGGGTCGAGTGGCCGGCCGGCACGGGTCCGCGTGTGGCTCAAGCCAGGGGCGGTTGACTCTGGCGACGATATCGACGATGACACCGATGACGATGAGTCGGATGTTGATGACGCATCCAGTGAAGATGTAGAACTGACCGATGACGAGCTCGATGCGATCGCCGATGCCGGCGCTGAAGCGATCAAGGAGATCCTCCGGGCGCTGGGAATAGAAGGTTCGATCGACGAGTACGAGGGTGATGAAGGCGAGATCATCCTCGACATCACCGGTGACGACATGGCGGTGTTGATCGGCCGACATGGGCGGACGCTCGATGCCCTGCAGGTTATCGTTTCAACCATCACCAACCGTCGTCTCGACACGCGGTATCCGCTGGTGGTCGATGTCTCAGGGTATCGTCACCGTAGACGCGTGAAGCTTGAGGAGATAGCACGGGGCGCCGCGGATCGCGCGGTTCGACAGCGGCGTGCCGTTCAACTCCGCCCGATGAGCAGTTTCGAGCGCCGAGTCATACACATGGCCCTCCGAGAGGACCGCAGGGTCCACACCGAGAGCGAAGGGATGGAACCGCGTCGGATGGTCGTGGTCCACCCGCGCTAGAGCGATAAGGCTCAATCCGAAGATGACAGGGCGCCTCCAAGGAGGCGCCCTGTCTGTTGTTGAAGCGCCAGGCTGATCCACATCGTGCGGGTGCTGCTTGTCTCCACACTGAGCGCGGCCCGGGCAGTGACACAAGTACACGATTCGTGAGGGCGAGTCACGTGGCCGATGAAACCCACAGTGTCGGCCGTGCGTTTGCGCAGTGAGTCCGTTCGAGTGTTTCACGTGAAACATCATCATCGTCCATGAGCGGTGGCCCGCACTTGCCATCGACGTGAAGGAGTTGGAGTATGTTCCACGTGAAACACTCTAACGACACAGCACCGCTTACGATCCACCGGGTGCGCTCGATGCTCGTGGCGGCTGGCATCGGCGTAAGCGACCTCCAGGTCGAAGCGCTTACTCGGCACGGCAACAGCGTGCTCCTTGCAAACAACACGATCAACTTGACTGCCGTGATCGAGCCAGAGGACTTCGTCAGGCTGCACATCATCGACTCCCTTCTCCCGCTCGGAATGGTCGAAAAGGCGCTTGGCGCGGCACTCGATATGGGCACAGGGGCTGGCTATCCGGGGATTCCCTGGGCCATTGGCGGCGTGAGCATGGTACTGTGCGAGGCCACTAAGAAGAAGGCTGCGCTCTTGGAGCAGTGGGCGCAGGAGATCCCTGTGAAGGCCGAAGTGGTGTCAATGAGGGCGGAGGAGTACGCACAAGTTGCTCGCGGCCGCTTTGACACCGTGGTGGCGCGCGCGGTGAGCGCGCTGCCGTCGCTGCTCGAGCTCTCCTCACCTCTATTGCGCGTCGGTGGCCGGTTGGTCGCCATGAAGGGGAACCCATCAGTGGATGAGATCGCTCATGCTGAGCATGCGGCAGGAGTTCTCGGAATGTCGGCCACGGGGATGATGGAGTACGCACTGCCTGGAGGTGGCGAGAAGCGTACGTTGTGCGTTTACGAAAAGGTTGAAGAGCCGAGCATCAGGCTGCCACGAAGATCGGGTCTGGCTCAGCGTCGGCCGTTTGGCGGTTAGGGTATTCCTGGTTGATGTGGGCGTGACTATACTGGCGTCATGACGGTGAACGCGGGAGGAGGGTCCGTATTGGACTCAGGGACGGATAGGCCGGGCAGCGCCGTTCGTAGCGCCATGGTGCTGGCGGTGGTCAATCAGAAGGGCGGAGTGGGCAAGAGCACTACGGCGGTGAATCTGGCGGCCACCCTTGCGACCGAAGGGCAGAAGATCCTTCTGGTGGACCTCGATCCACAAGGGAACGCGACTTCTGGCTACGGCCTGGACAAGAATCAGCGCGAACAGTGCGTCTACGACGCTTTGCTCGGGGATATCGAGCTCGAGCGCCTCATCGAGCCGGTGGAGGTCGAAGGGGTGTTCGTGGTCCCCTCGACGATCCAACTGGCCGGCGCTGAGATCGAGTTGGTGTCCGCGTTCAGCCGTGAGACGAAGCTGAAGCAGGTTCTGAATCCAGTAATGGGCGACTTCGACTTCGTGATAGTCGACTGCCCCCCCTCACTGGGGTTGCTCACCATCAACGCTCTGACCGCCGCTGATGGAGTGCTCATACCGGTGCAGTGTGAGTACTATGCCCTGGAAGGCCTGACGAAACTTCTCGAAACGGTACGTCTGGTCAAAACCCAGCTGAATCCCGCACTGGAGATATTCGGTGTGGTCATGACGATGTACGACCGCAGGACCCGCCTATCACAGCAGGTCGTCGATGAGGTCCGAGACTTCTTCGGTGATCGCGTCTTCGACACTCTGATCCCGCGGAGCGTACGTCTGTCTGAAGCCCCGAGCTTCGGACAGCCCGTCACCCTGTACGACCCGAGTGGTCGTGGCACCGAGGCCTACCAGCTACTGGCGAAGGAAGTGATCTCCCGTGTCTAAGCGCGGTCTAGGGAAGGGACTGTCCGCCTTGATCCCAGGGGCCGGCCAGGAGGTCGGCGGAGAGGTCCTGGAACTCTCAATCAGCGAGGTGCTGCCCAATCCGGAGCAACCACGCACCGATATCAATGAGGACCAGATCAACGAACTCGCGGACTCCATCAAGAAGGTTGGGGTTCTACAGCCCATACTGGTGCGCGCTCACGGAGCTGGATACCAGATAATCGCAGGTGAGCGACGCTGGAGGGCTGCACAGGCGGCGGGACTCGAGCGGGTCCCTGTCCGGGTCATGGCGATCAGTGACACCGAGGCTCTGGCCCTCGCCCTTATCGAGAATCTGCAGCGCTCTGACCTCAACCCGGTTGAAGAGGCGCGAGGCTATCGTCGCCTCATCGCAGAGTACGGTATGACCCAGGCGGAGCTGGCTGATCGCGTCTCGAAGTCCCGATCGGCGGTGACGAACACACTCAGGTTGCTCGACCTGCCCGAGGACATCCAGGAGCAGTTGTACCAAGGGCGGCTCAGTGCTGGCCACGCCCGCGCGATTTTGTCGATACCGGACGACGACAGACGTCATACCCTCGCACGCAAGTGCGTGGACGAGGGACTGTCAGTCCGAGAAGCCGAGAGCCTTGCGAAACTGCTCGCGGCTGGAGCGAGCATCTCCGCACCCAGGCCGGTGACGCCGAAGTCGTACAAGATCGTCGCGCGCAAACTGAGACGACTCCTTTCAACGAACGTTCGCGTGCGGCAGACTGCGAAGAAGGGCAAGATAGAGATCGACTTCCACGACGAGGGCGACCTCGAGAGGATCATGCGGCTGCTCACGGAAGGCGAGACCACTACACGAGAGGGAGGTGTGTGAGTGAGACCCGATAGACTGACATATTTTGTCATAGGCATCTTCGTCGGAGCCGCTGCAGGCATCCTGGCGGGCCTGATGTTCGCGCCGGCACGCGGTGACGAGACCCGCCGACGGCTCGCGGAAGAGGCGAGCCGCCTCGCCGAGACCGCCAGGATCGTGGCGGAGCGGGCAGAGTCCGCCGTGGAGAACGTCGGCTCTCGCATGGACCACTATCTCGGTCGCGACGAAGAGGTCGCGTGGCGGAAGGTCCAAGAGATCAGGGATGGAGTGCAGCGCTACTCGCGCACCGTGATGTCGTCCTGATGTCAGCGCGCCGTTGTAACCTTCTCTCCGGAGCGGAGGGGAAGATATGGCGCTGCATCTTGTGACAGGATCCGCGAACGCGGGTAAGACGGGCGCGATCCATTCGCGTGTCCGTGCCGCCGTGGCTGCAGGTCGCCGGGTGGTGCTACTGCTCCCGTCTCCGGCCGATGCTTCCCGCGCGATGCATGAGTTGGCGCGCGAGTGTGCGCTGGGCTTATCGGTCACGACGTTCACTGGGTATCTTGACTCACTGTGGCGCTCCGCCGGCGATGGCAGGCGCCTGGTAGCACCGGTGCAACGGGCGGTACTAATGGAAGAATCTGTCAGGACGGTCCGCCCGGTCCCGCAGGGGTACCCCTACGACGGTGCCGGGTTCATGCATCTGGTCGAGGGCGTCATCCAGCGCGCGGCCGCAGGGAACGCCACGCAGCACGGTGGCGGTGACGACCCTACGCATCCCGGCTCGCACATCCTTGCATCTGTCCTCGCATACTTCGAATCACTGGAGACTGCGGGGCTCATCGAGCGCGGACAAGCCCACTCATCCCTCACGAAGCATCTGGCGGATGTCGGGTTGCCCGACATGATCGCAGTCAACAGATTCACCGACCTCACGGTTGCACAAGAGGCGTTCCTGGTGGCTGCATCCGGGCGGTGCGATGTAGCGGTCTCGCTCACCTATGATCCGGCGGTGCCAGCCACAGAGGCCGCCGCTGGGCTCGTGTCACGCTTGTCCGGAACGGCAACGGTCCAGCATGTCGTCTCTGAGCGGGCAAGGAGCGAGCCTGCAGAACTAATAGCGATAGAGCGGTCATACGGTGGCGTTCTCCCATCGCCAGTCGAGGCCCGCGGCGCCGTGATCGTCTCGGAGGCCTGGGGGGAGATGGCCGAAGCCTCCCGGATGGTCCGCGAGATCCAGGACGCCCGAGCGGCAGGTATACCGCTCGAAAGCATAGCCGTGGTGTTCCGTGATCCGGCACCACATATCAGGATGTTGCGCCTTGCGTTGGCCGAAGCAGCGATAGCGGCGGAATGGGACGTCCAGGTGCCATTCGAACGCACCGGCTTCGGCAAGGCGGTGCTCGCGCTGCTGCAGGTAGGTTCCTCGGTAGCCGACCGCGTCACGTGGATGGACCTCATGCGCTCTCCGTACAGCCCTGCGCCGGCCGCTGTGCTGGATGGACTGGATGCGTACGCCAGATCGAGCCGCATCAGGGAGGACGAGGCTGGACGCGTACTGACTGAGCGTGCGGTCGGGGAAGCGGCCCGCTTCATCAGGGAGGTCAGCGACGCCTGCAGGAGTCTGACCGAGGAGGGTTCGGAGCAGCGATGGCACGCGATGGCTATGGGGATGCTGGGCAGGGCGCACCCTCGCGGGTTCGCGCTGATGGTGGACGGTATTCTGGACTGCGCCGCGGCGCGCGTCCTGGGCGACGCGGTCGCGGGTCTGCGGACCGCGACAGGGCGGAACGGCCTTGCGGCGGCACTTGCCCGGGCACTCCGGGGAAGCCCGGTATCGATCAGCAGCACAGGTGCCGACTCGCACGTCCAGGTCGCTGCCGCGGAGCGGATCCGTGGCCGCCGGTTCAGGTGCGTCATCCTTGGAGGCTTGACAGCCGCTGAGTTCCCCCGACCGGGGGGCGACGCGTCGTTCGGCGCCCTAGGCGCTGCCGAGATCCTTGCGAGCGCAGGGATCGACACGTCATCCGGGCGGGATACGCATCAAGAGCGGCTTCTCTTCTACCAGGTCGTGACGCGTGCGTCGGAGCGCCTCGTCCTCAGTAGGCAGTCGCACGATGCCGCCGGGCGCCCCGTGCAAGCATCCCTCTTCATCGATGAGGTTCTCGATCTCTACCGGGACGGAACCACCGACGGCGAGGGCCACAGTCTCGTTCCGACGCGCGTTCTCGGGCTGGACGAGGCTGCGGCAGAGGACTCGTCGCCTTTCACGGGCAGGCGTGCGGCTCGCCGTGCGCTCCTGGCTGGAGGGTCCACCGCTGTCGCGGTACCCGATGCGCGCCCCGGAGAAGAGGGTTCTGTGCTTGACGAGGCTCTGCGAGAGGAGCTCTCCGGACGTGAGGTGTTCTCGGTGACGGACATCGAGACCTACCTCCAGTGCCCGTACCGCTGGTTCGTAGAACGCGTCATAAGACCTGAGGAGCTCGATGCAGAGATAGACGCGTCCACCTCAGGCGGGCTCGCACACGCGATCTTGTCCGAGACATATGACAGGTTCATCGAGATGACGGGGCAACCTCGACTCTCGGTCGACGCCATGCCCGTTGCACTCGAGATCCACGCCTCGGTCTCTGCCGGACTACTGGACCAGATCGGCCCGAAGACCGCCGCCGAAGCTGCTGAGCTGCAGCGTACTGTACGTCGCACTGCCCGGCTTCTCGAGGCGGACGTGACGTTGCTGCCCGGGATGGCTCCAACCCATCGCGAGTGGAGCTTCGGTGTGGTCGAGGATGATGAGCCTGAGTCGTTCGATGGTTTCAGCCTGAGGGGGCGCATCGACCGCATCGACCTGAACGACAGCCACCTGGTCGTGACCGACTACAAGCGAGGGGGCATCGGCCCCGAACACGGCGCAGGGAGGCTTCTTGGCGAAGGACTCGTGCAGTTGCCGCTGTACGCGGCCGTCGCCTCTCGGCGTCTTGGACGTTCCATTGCGGGAGCGGTCTATCGGTCCATCGCGGGTACGGCTCCGCGCGGGTTCGTCACCGCGACCATTGCGGGTCCACCGTTCGTGAAGACGGACATTCTGGACGCGACCGCCGTCGATAACCTCGTGTCTCAGACGATTGAAAAGGCCCGGCAGGCAGTGGAGGGCATACGGTCGTGCTCGATCCCGGCGGATCCCGCCAGCGGTCGCTGCGCTCCCTTCTGTGGAGCCCGAGCCTTCTGTCCCGGCTGGAAACGAGGTGGCGGTGGATCTCGATAACCGTCAGGCACGCGCGGTCCAGGCCGGTCCAGGTGATCTGTTCATCGCGGCCGGAGCCGGGTCCGGCAAGACGAGGGTGCTCACCGCCCGATTCATCGCGGCGGTTCTCGGCGAGCATCCGTACACGCCCGCGCGGCCCGACTCGGTCCTTACGGTGACGTTCACGGAGAAGGCTGCAGGCGAGCTCAGCGAGCGAGTGAGACGGGGGCTTGTCGACGCTGGGTGCGCTGCCGAGGCCCGAGCGATCTCGGATGCGTGGATATCCACGATACATGGCATGTGCTCCCGTATCCTCAGGAGCCACGCCCTCGATGCCGGTATCGATCCGCGGTTCGGAGTGCTGGATCAGGCCGAGGCATCGATGATGATGAGCAGGGTGCTCGATGAGACTCTCGGCTCCGTGATGTCAGTGGAGTCCGACGCCGCCGATCTCGTTGAGGCGTATTCGTACCCCGTGGTGTTCCAGGCACTCCAGTCGCTCAGGTCCGACATCGCAGCCGCAGGGCTGGGCGCTGATGACCTGCTCACCATGCACGCGCGTGAGGCCCGAACGGTGCTGGAGGAGTGCGCATCACGCGCGCAGCGTCTTGCCGATGGATTCGCGTCGATCAGGCAGACGAAGACGACCGAGTCCAATGCCGCAGCCGCCCGGAGCCTCTCCGGAGCGCTTTTGGCATGGGTGGCCGGCCCGAGGACATCGGAGGCCGCACTCGGCCCGGAGATCGAGCGGATATCTTTCAGGCACGCACGGACGATCGACGGTCACGAGGAACTCGTAGACGCCGCAAAGGACCTGCTGGAGACCATACTCATGGCGACCGCGCAGATCGAGGTGGCCGGTCACGAGCAAGCGCTGCTGACCTTGCTGAAGCGTTACTCTGCGGCGTACGCGCTCGAGAAGCGCAGCCTCGGCGTGCTGGATTTCGAGGATCTCCAGACGATGACGGCGCACCTTCTCGAGACCCGCCCGGATATCGCGGCCGTCTACAGATCCCGTTTCGTCATGCTCATGGTGGACGAGTTCCAGGACACCAACGCCTTGCAGTTGAAGGTGATCGACGGTGTCTCCGATGAGAACCTCTGCACGGTGGGGGACGAGAATCAATCGATATACTCGTTCCGCCACGCGGACGTGGCGGTCTTCCGCGCCCGCGCGGAGCGCGTGTCCGAGCGGGTGGAGCTCGACATCAACTACCGGATAGCCCCGCCGCTACTGCACGGACTGAACGAGTTGTTCCGGCGCCCGGCGCTTCTCGGCCAGAGCTATATGGTCCTTCGGCCACCGCCGGACGCGGTGGCCCGCGATCCCTGGCCTGAGGGCATCGGTCGCTTCACGGTCACCTATGTCGACACGGCCGACGGCCCGCTCGACCCGATCCCCGCAGAGGCCGTCGCGGTGGCTGATCGCGTCAGCGGCTATAGGGCCGCCGGCATTCCGAGCGGCGATATCGCGGTCTTGATGGGGGCCTTGAGCCGGGGCAGGGCTGCCGCGGTCGAGTCGGAGTTGACTGCACGGGGCATACCCGCCGTGCTTGCGGCAGGCGGTACATGGTTCGAACGTCCTGAGGTGATGCAGGCGCGGGCCCTGCTGAAGGTGATCGACAACGTACGTGACGACCAGGCGCTGCTCGTGGTGCTTGCCGGACCCATGACGCGCTTGCGGCCCGCTTCGTTGTGCGCGATACGGTCGCATGCCCTACAGGGCGTCCACCGGATGGAGGGCTCACGAGAGGGTGGTCGCCTTTGGGACGCGCTGCCGGCCGTGCTCGACGATCTTCCGGCGACTGAGAGGATCGCCCTGTCCCGCACGATCGCGGCGATCGAGAAAGCCCGTAGGATGCAGGGCGTGAGGCCGTTGTGCGAAACGGTGCTGGAGCCGCTGCTGGACCTCGAGTTCGACCTCCTGCTGTTCGGAGAGGGGAGGAGCGGCGCTCGACGGTGGGCGAACATGATGAAGCTCGTCCAGATGGCCGACGAGTTCGAGTCGTCATCTTCGGGGGGCCTGGGGGCGTTCCTGCGCTATCTCGATCAGCGTGAGGAGTACTCCACGGGCGAGCAGGAGGCCACGCTCGACGACGAGAGTGGAGCCGTCCGCATCATGAGCATCCACGCGGCCAAGGGATTGGAGTTCCCGGTCGTGATCGTGAGCTCGCTCTCGGGCGACGCGGGGGCCCCGCCCATCTGCACGGCTCGCGTCGACGGCAGCTACCTGCTCGGGATGTCGGCGCCCGGAGACTCAGGCAGGCGACCGACGCTCGCATGGGAGAAGGTCACCTCCGCACTCGCTGAGGTTCGGGATGCTGAGCGAGTGCGCCTGTTCTACGTCGCATGCACACGCGCTCGCGAGGGGCTCTCGATCGTGTGCCGTACCCGCTCGGACAGGGCAGCAGGAGACTCCATCTCGGGCATCCTGCGCGGGGTCTTCGGAATGGCCGAGGGCGGGACCCTGCGGTCCGCTGAGGTACCGCTCGGCGACGGTGCGGTCATCGATGTCGAGGTCGTGCGGCCGGAGGAGTCCGCGACCGACCGCGAAACGCGCCCCGCCTCGCCCGCCGGCGGGGCCCGGGCAGACACCCGTGGCGCCGAAGGTCCGCTCGGAACGCATCAGGCAGACGCGACGACAGATCCGGTGAAGCCCGCAAGGGGTGCGAGTGTTCCACCAGCCTGCGCCCCGGTCCCACCGGTCTCGTACACGTCCCTGTCGGCGTATGAGAGATGTCCATACCACTACTACCTCACGCGTGTCGTTCGGCTCGAACCTCCTCCGCGGCCCGGGGCCACCGCCGCCCTCGATGTCGGGAGCGCGCTGCACGCCGTCTTGCAGAACGCGGGCGACGAGCATGATCTCGCACGGCTCGTCGATCGCGCCGGAGCCGCGGCGCAGCTCGACGACGCGTCCATACGCGCCGTCGACTCTGCGGCGCGAGCGTTCCTTGGATCCCCTTTGGCGGCCCGCGTCCGGGACGCCCGACGTGTCCTCCGGGAGGCGCCGTTCCTCGTGCCGCTGTCATGTACCGAGCTCGTAGGGGCGATGGACCTCGTCGCGTGGGGCGGCAGGCACGCGCTGGTGGTCGACTACAAGACCGGAGGTTCGGAGCTTGCCGAGGGCGAGGCGCGCGAAAGGTATCGTCTCCAGGCCGCGTGCTACTCCCTGGCGGCGCTGCACGCAGGCGTTTCGGAGGGAGAGGTCGTGTTCGCCGAGCTCGACCGGGGTCGCACGATCACGTTCGGGTTCTCGTCCGGTGACGAGGAGGAGTTGCGCAGGGGCATAGAGGACCTTGTGGCAGGCATCGCAGCGGCGCGCTACGAACCGCTCACCGCGTACCGGTCAGGTCTGTGCGATGCGTGCCCTGGTTTCGGCGGGCTCTGCCCGGTCAGTCGTCCTGCGCGCGATGCTTCTGCGTGAGCTGACCGCAGGCGGCCTCTATATCGGTGCCCCGCTCGATCCGGACTGAGGTCTCGATACCAGCAGCCTGGAGAAGCCCCGCGATCTCGGCCACGCGTGCCGGGTCGGGCCGCTCCGCGCCGCTGCCCTCGACCGGATTCACCGGTATGAGGTTGATGTGACACATCCACCCGCGGGCGAATGCGATGAGCGCGGAGATCTCCTGTGGAGAATCGTTGCGTCCCGCGATGACGGCGAACTCCAATGTCGGACGTCGTCCGGTTGAATCACCATAGTGGATGAGCGCCTGGCGCAATCGCGGTAGCGGCCAGCGTCGCGCGCCCGGCATGATCCCGTCACGCGTCTCCTGCACGGCGGAGTGCAGTGAGACCGCCAGGGTGAACTGCTCCTGCTCACGTGCGAACCTATCGATCCCCGGAACCACGCCGCAGGTGGAGACGGTGAGATGTCGGGCGCCGATGCCGAGGCCATCGGGCAGGTTCATCAGCCGGAGTGCCCCAAGTGTCGCCTCGTAGTTGTTGAACGGCTCCCCCTGCCCCATGGCGACCGCATTCGTCACTCGATGACCGAAGTCGCTGCCCACGAGCGCCACCTGCCAGACGATCTCTCCCGGGAGGAGGTTGCGGACGAACCCGCCCCTGCCGGTCGCGCAGAACGTGCACCCCATCACACAGCCGGCCTGCGTACTGAAGCAGACCGTCAGCCTGCCGTCAGACGGTATGCCCACGCTTTCCACGAGTACACCGTCGGCGAGTTGCCACAGGTACTTGCGTGTGCCGTCCGACGAGTGTCTGATGTCGGTCGCACTCGGAAGCGTGAGCGTCCACTCATCTGCGAGGCGGGCACGAAGTCGAGCGGGGAGATCGGTCATCGCATCGAACGAGGGCGCCGTTCGACCGTAGAGCCACGACGTGAGTTGCCGCGCCCGGTAACCCGGTTCGCCCAGGTCGGCGATCAGCGTCTCGATCCCGGCTGCGTCGAGCGACGCAACGTTGCGCATGGTCGGCTCACCCAAGGTCGTCGAGCACCTTCCGGAACGCGTCGCGATGCTGCCGCTCGTAGCCGCCCAGAGCCCTGAAGTACTGGGCGATCTGCGGATAGCCCTCCTCCTCGGCTGTCTCGGCGAACCCCGGGTACATCTCGGTGGTCTCCTGATCCTCGCCCTCCGCGGCGACGGAGAGGTTCTCCCTGGTGGAACCATACGCTCCCATGTACGCCAGGTGTCCCAGGGCGTGCGCCGTTTCCTCGGTCAGAGCGCGCTCGAACGCCTCCCGGGCGGCATCGAGTCCCTCGAGCTCGGCGATCCGCATGAACAGCGTATAGCGTCGGTTGGCCTGCGATTCACCGGCGAACGCCGCCTTGAGGTTCTCGAGCGTCTTCGACCCGCCGAGGTCGCCAGGCCCCTCGTATTCCACGAAGAACGAACGCGGCGCCCCGCACACCGGGCACTGCTCGGGCGCCGGGCCGATGTGGAAGTATCCGCATCCCTTGCATCGGTAGCTCTCCATCTCGCACTCCCTCCAGGGGGTCGGTCGGTGTCCACGGGTACCATCATACGTGTAGTACCCGGAGAGATCCCGCCTTCCATCGTGCGTTCTGTGCCGCTCAGCGGGTGCGCATCCGAATCAGCGGCGTCCTGCGGTACGTTTGTCTTGGACATGCGGCCATTCAGGCCCGCGGGGGATGAGAGGGGGCACGAGGTGAAACACAGGATGATCGTAGTGCTTGCCTTGGCCATCGCGCTCACAGTGGTTCCGTCGGCGGCGCTGGCGCTGCCATCGATGCCGAGCACGCTCTTCGAGGCGTCGGACGGCTGCGGGTGTCACGCGGCGTTCAGGGAGCAGTGGGGTGTCTCGATGCATGCGAAGGCGCTCACCGACCCGATCTACCTCTACGAACTTGAACTGGGCGAGGAGGCCACGGGCGGGGCTCTTGGACCGTTCTGCAACGCGTGCCACTCTCCGATAGCGGTGATGGCAGGGGAACTGGTGAGCCTGGATCACTCCAAGGTCTCCGACGTGGGCATGGAGGGCGTCACGTGCGACTTCTGCCATCAGGTGACCGGCACCGAGGGTGACGTGATCGGCGACACCTCCACAGCGGTCTCCGGTGACGGGGTCAAGCTGGCCAACATCCAGGACCCGGAGGCGCCACATCCCGCCGAATACTCTCAGTTTCACGAGACAGCGGAGTTCTGCGGCAACTGCCACAACGTGAACCATCCCGGTAACGGCATGCATCTTGAGGCCACATACACCGAGTGGAAGGACAGCCCGTACGCTGCAGCGGGTATCGTGTGTCAGGACTGCCATATGACTCCCGGCCCCGGCGTTACCAAGCCCCGCGAGGGTACGGCTGGCGGCGGCGGCCCCACCCGCGATCACGTGTACATGATGACCTTCGCCGGCGGCAACGTGGGTCTCGGCGACGCCGTGCGTGCTGAGGAGCGCCTGAAGGCGGCGGCCACTCTCGAGCTCGAGGTGCCGGAGGTCGTGGAGAGCGGCGAGGTGCCCGTGATGACCACGATCACGAACTCAGGGGCCGGTCACTACCTGCCCACGGGTCTCACCGAGGTGCGCCAGATGTGGCTCGAGGTCACGGCCACCGACGAGAACGGCGCCGAGCTGCTGAGAGAGCGCAGGGAGTTCGGCAGCGTCCTCAGGGATGCCGAAGGCAACTACCCCGTGTACCTCTGGGACGCCGTCGCATTCCAGAGCGACGACCGCATCCCGCCGCAGGAGTCCACCTCAAACGAGTACAGCTTCCCGATGGCGTCCGGCCCGGTGACCGTGAAGGCGGCGCTGTACTACCGGTCGTGCTCGGAGGAGATCGCGAAGAAGTCAGGCGTCGAGATACCCACGACCACGATGGCCGAGGCCGTGAGCGTGGTCTACCCTTCGGCTGAGGCCGTGGGCATGACCGACACCGAGTTCCGGGCGATGCAGGACGATACCGGTGGCGGTATCGGCCTGCTGTCAGCAGTCGCCATCTTCGGGCTCATGGCTGCGGCGCTCGTGGTGATGAAGGTCGTCATGGACAAGAAGGGCACGTCGTAGCAGGCGTGTCACGCTGAGCGCTCGCGACGATCACGGGCGTTCGAGAGAGGAGCGGTGATGTCACGGACCACACGCCTGGCAGCCGTACTGGTGGTGATCCTCGTGGCGCTTCCGGCCGCCGCGAGCGCCCTGCCGTCGATGCCGAGCTCGAACTTCCCGGCTTCGACCGGGTGTGGATGCCACTCGGAGCTCGTCGGCCAATGGCAGCCATCGATGCACCAGCAGGCCCTGACCGATCCCATCTACCTGAGCAAACTCGCCGAGGCTGACGAGGCCACCGATGGTGAGGTGACCCCGTTCTGCCTGCAGTGCCATTCACCCATCGCGGTGATGGCCGGGGAGGCCGAGGGGCTCGACCACTCGGGCGTCTCGGATGTCGGTATGGAGGGCGTGACCTGTACGTTCTGCCATCACGTGACCGGCACCACCGATCCTGTCGGCAACGCCTCGCAGATCGTCAGTGAGGAGGACGTCCGCGTTGCGCAGCTCAAGGATCCGCAGGCTCCTCACGCGGCCGCGTATTCGCAGTTCCACGAGACGGCCGAGTTCTGCGGTTCGTGCCACAACGTCAACCATCCCACGAACGGTGTGCACCTGGAGGCAACGTACACCGAGTGGAGCGAGGGTCCCTACGCGGCCGAGGGCGTCGTGTGTCAGGACTGCCACATGACCCCCGGCCCCGGCGTCACCAAGCCGAATCCCGGCAAGGCGGCGTCCACCGGCCCGGAACGGGAGCACATCTACACGATGACGTTCGCCGGCGGGAATGTCGCGCTCGGTGACGCGGTGCTGGCCGAGGAGCGCCTGAAGGCCGCGGCCACTCTCGAGCTCGAGGTGCCGGAGGTCGTGGAGAGCGGCGAGGTGCCCGTGATGACCACGATCACGAACTCAGGAGCCGGTCACTACCTGCCCACGGGTCTCACCGAGGTGCGCCAGATGTGGCTGGAGGTCACGGCGACCGACGAGAACGGCGCCGAGCTGTTGAGCGAGCGCAGGGAGTTCGGCACCATCATGGAGGACGCGGACGGCAACCATCCCGCAGAGATGTGGGACGCGGTGGCCATCTACAGCGACGACCGCATCCCGCCGCAGGAGTCCACCTCAAACGAGTACAGCTTCCCGATGGCGTCCGGCCCGGTGACCGTGAAGGCGGCGCTGTACTACCGGTCGTGCTCGGAGGAGATCGCGGACAAGGCTGGCGTCGACGTGCCTACCACCACGATGGCCGAGGTGACCGAGGTCGTGTACAGCTCAGCCGAGGCGGCCGAGGCCGACGAGGACGTCGAGGAGCCGGAGGCGGATGAAGAGCCGGTCGAGGCCGACACAGGTCTTGGCACGGTCGAGCTCCTGCTCATCGGCGCGGGCGTGCTCGTGCTCGGTATCGCGATCTATCTCATCACGCGGAGTCGCGCGAAGCAGTGATGCGGTCCGCACGGAACGAAAGGCGCCCCCGCGGGGGCGCCTTTCTTGTGCGGTCTCTCGTGATCCTCCGGTAGCACCGGCGGCCGGCTAGTTCGTGCTGAGACCCTCCGGCTTGACGCCTATCCGCATGGTGAGCGTCGTCTCCTCACCGTCACGCCGGATCGAGAGCGTGACGTCGTCGCCCACGGAGCGGCGACGGACCGCAAGCACGAGATCGTCCATCGTGCGGATACGGTCGTCGTCCACCGACACGATAACGTCTCCAGGCTGCACGCCTGCCTTCTCGGCCTCGGTGCCCGGCGTGATCTCCACGATGTACGCGCCTTCCTCCACCTGAAGGCCTTCGCTCGCCACCAAGTCGCTGGTCACGGTCTGCCCCACGACGCCGAGGAACGGTGTCTCCACATAGCCTTTGTCGATCAGCTCGTCGGCGGCGTTCGTCGCGCGGTCCACCGGGATCGCGAGGCCTACACCGTCGGATGAGCCGCTTCCGCTGTAGATGGCCGAGGGGATGCCGATCAGTCGGCCCTCGCGATCCACCAGCGCTCCACCCGAGTTCCCGGGGTTGATGGCGGCATCGGTCTGGATCGCGTCGATGTAGGGATACTCGCCGTCCACACCGCCGAAGTCGGTGAGTGGCCGGTGCAGGGCGGATATCACTCCCGCGGTGACCGAATGCTCGAGGCCGTACGGGGAGCCGATCGCTATCGCAAGCTGGCCCACCACGAGTCCGTCGCTGTCGCCGATGGCGATGGTCGGGATCTCGGCATCCACACGTACGACCGCGATGTCGCTGTCGGCGTCGCCGCCCACGAGTTCGGCTTCATGGCGATCACCCGCCGAGTCGGTGACCACTATGGTGGCGGCGCCGTCCACGACATGGTTGTTGGTGATGATGTAGGTGCCGCCGTCAGGCGCTTCCCGGTACGCGACACCCGAGCCCTCGCCCTGGACCGGGACGCTCGGATGGTCGAACGGCAGCTCTTCCTCGCTCGACTGCCCGCCCATTATGTCGATGTTCACCACTGACGGAAGCGAGGTGGACGCGGCAACGGCCACGACGTCCGCCGCCGCCGGCGTCCCGGGCAACATCGCATCCGTGCCCCGCGGCTCATCCGGGGCGAGGCGCACGGCGGCGTACCCGCCCACGAAGCCAGCCGCAGCCCCCACGAGAAGTGCTCCGACGATCGCGAACGCCACGATGGCGGCATGTGATGAACGATGGGAGCCGGCGCCTGGGGCGCCAGGCGGCATCGCCTGGGACGGTTCCGGGTCCCGGGCAGGTTCGCTGGCGACCACGGGTGTCGTATCGGTGGTTCCCACCGGAGGTGTCGTGCTGGTCTCGTCATGCATGTCCTCTGTCCTTTCTCTTGCGAGGACGATCTGCGGCGTTCCCATAGTACGCCCCGCCGTGTGCGTGCGTGTCTGCCGGGGGCCGAATCCACGAAAGCTTCACATCGGGCGCATCGTTCACACACGTTGTCTGACATACGGCCCTCGACTAGACTTGCGCGAGAGACGGTCGAGGGGAGTCACACGGGTGCCGGAAGCAGATGAACGCATGATGCCCGAGGGCGACCGGTCAGCATCGGCGGATGAAGCCGCGATCGCCATCGGTGGTGCCGACGCGGCCCTCGCCGAGGCGGTCGACGGCGGTCTCACCTGGGTTCCGTTCGCCGCCTACCTCGGTTGCTGGCTCCTGCTGTCAGCGGTCTCCGGCTACCTGCTTTCGGGCGCGACACCACAGTCGCCCGCACGCTTTCTTCCGGCGTATGAACCGCTCATGTGGTCCGCGGTGGGGCTCGTGGCCGCTGGACCGGTGTTGTCGCTCGTGGTGTGGCTGGCGGCCCGGGCGCGACGCCCTGCGCACAAACGGCGCGGTATCCTGGCTTCGGCGATGGTGCGTGGCTCGCTTGCCGCGTTCTTCGGGGTGGCCATCTGGATCGCCACGCTGTACGGTCTCGATGTCATGACGATGAGCGGAGCACTCGGATGAACGAAGGGCGTCTTCGCATAGCGGTGCTCCTGGGAGGCCGTTCGGCCGAGCGGGAGGTGTCGCTCAACACGGGCGACCAGGTGGCGGTGGCGCTCGAATCGGCAGGCCATGCCGTGACACGTGTGGATACCGCGGATATCGGCTTCATAGAGACCGTGCGAACGGGTGGCTTCGATGTGGCGTTCATTTGTCTGCACGGTCGCTTCGGTGAAGACGGGACCGTGCAAGGGCTGCTCGAGTTGCTCGAGCTTCCGTATGTGGGATCGGGTGTCCTTGCGAGCGCGCTCGCCATGGACAAGGTGGTCTCGAAGCAGGTCTTCGTTTCTGCGGGTATCAAGACTCCTGCGTGGGAGACGGTGCGCGCGGGGGACGATGTCGCTCTGGACGCCATCAGCGCGCGGCTTGGCGACAAGGTCGTGGTGAAGCCGGTGAGCGAAGGCTCCTCGGTGGGCATGTCGATCGTCCATGATCGCAACGAGCTCGGTCCGGCCATCGAGGAGGCTCTCCGGCACGACCACACGGTGCTCATCGAGCAGTTCGTCGCGGGAGCGGAAGTCACGGTCGGCGTCCTCGGCAACGAGGACCTCGAGCCGCTTCCCACCCTCGAGATCGTCCCGGAGCACGAGTTCTACGACTACGAATCCAAGTACATCCCGGGCATGAGCAGGCACATCATTCCTGCACGGGTCGCAGAAGGGGCCCGGAGAGAGTGCCAGAGGGTCGCGGTGGAGGCGCACCGTGCGCTTCGCTGCCGCGGGATGTCCCGGTCGGACACCATCGTCACCGACGAGGGGGAGGTGTACCTCCTGGAGGTGAACACCATCCCCGGAATGACGCGGACGAGCCTTCTCCCGGATGCGGCGCGCGCGGCGGGCATCGAGTTCCCGCAACTGTGCGACCGGCTTGTTTCTCTCGCGCTCGCCTAGGACGGACCCTCGTTCTCCGCGATGAGCGGAAGGTCGATGACGAAACGCGTCCCGCCGTCATCCGGCTCCACGAATGCCTGACCGTTGTGGGCCTCGGCCACGACCCGGACGATGTACAGCCCGAGCCCGCTGCCCGGCGCGTCGCTCGACCCGCGCACACCACGGTCGAATAACGATTCGCGCTGCTCCTCCGGAATCCCCGGCCCCTCATCCGACACGGTGACGCGCGCATGTCCGTCGACCGACGCGACCCCGACCGAGATCACCCCCTCGGCAGGTCCGTGCTTGATGGCGTTGCCTACGAGGTTCGTGATCGCCTGCTCCAGGCGGTCGCTGTCACCCAGGACCACCATCGGTTCGGCAGCAGACACCTTGATGGTCTGGAGGGCTCCGATCTGGAGCGAGGCGGCCACTGAGTGTGCGAGTGCGCTCAGGTCCACCGGCCGCAGGACCTGCGGCGCGAGCACCCGATCGGCCCGTGTGGCATAAAGCAGGTCGTTCAGAAGGCTCTCGAGCCGTTCGGTGGCGCGGCGGGCGCCGCCCACCGCCTTCTGGCGCTGGGTGTCCGGGATGGGCGTGTCGAGGATGTCGAGGTAGCCCCGCACCACGGTGAGGGGGCTACGGAGGTCGTGAGAGGCCAGCGACAGCACTTCTTCTCGCAAGGCCTCGAGCCGGCGCTGCTCGGTGATATCACGAGCCGAGATGACGTAGTCATGGGCATCGGGGTCGATGAAGGCCACGCTGATCTCCATCCAGCGCTCGGCGCGATCGTCACCCGTCACACATCGCACGACCGAGGCCTGGCCGCTGTTCTCACGGGCGATGTCAAGCAGGCCGACCCGCCCGCCCTCCTCATCAAAGAACTCCACACCGGCGAAGAGCCCGTCGGGTTCCGCGCGCAGCAGGTCACCAAGGCGAAGGCCGAAGAAGTGGGCCGCTGCGGGGTTCGCTATCTCCACCACGCCTCCGCGGACGAGGATCTTCACCTCGGGGGATTCCTCGACCACGGTGCGGAACGCGCGCTCGGCGGCCAGCGCTTGGTCGTTCGCCTCCATCAGTTCCGCCTGGTTGATGCGGAGCTGGGTCATCAGGTCGTGGATGACGCCTCCCAGCTCGGCGAAGTCGCCCGGCAGGCCCGGCTCGACGATCAGTCCGTCGTCCGTGCGGAGTCCCTGGAGCGCCATATAGCCCTGCTCCTGCAGGTACGTCACGAACCGGTGGAGGGGACGCGTGACGCTTCTCCCCACGGCCATGCCGAGCAGATACCCCAGGCCCACAGTGACAAGACCGAGTGCGATCGGGACCACGAGCACGAGCCAGAGCCGCCCCTGGCCGAGGCCCGGATCCGGACGCTCGATGACCACGGTCACTGCGGGCTGGCCATCGACCCCGGTGAGCGTGGCGTGGGTGATGAAGAGCCCGTCCCGCGTATCGGCCGTAGCGGTGAGATAGCCGGTAGGCAGTGGGATCCCGCGCGGATCGCTCCCGTCGGCGTTGTCGGGTGTCGGCGGGAGAAGCTCGGTCGTGTGCTTGTCAACGGTCACCAGCGACTCGGAGAGTGGACGCGCTATCGCGGTCGTCCCGGTGCCGAGACCCCCCGCGCGCACGGCCACCACGGCCGGGCCCGAGGGAAGCAGCACAGGGCCGCGAACGCCGCCGGGGTACGACGACAGCAGGGAGAGCAGCGCAGCGGTGTCGTCCGCGTTGCCCCGGGAGGCGCTCACGTCACCGTTCTCGCCGACGCACACCATCACGTCGGCGGGCGACTCCGTGGCAAGCCATCGCTCGAGGGACAACGCAGCGTCGTGGGTGTCATCGCCCGTGGCGGCGCCATACTCACAGAAGCCGGCGATCAGGGCGTCGAGCCGGCTCGCCTCGAGATCGAACTGCACGCTGATCATGTCGAGTTGGCGCTTGGCCTCGTCGGCGGCGAGTGAGCGCGAGTACTGCGTGACGCCAAGCCCTACGATCGTGGCGATCACCGTGAAGACCACGGCGGTGGAGAGCGCCATGATCACCTGCACGCGGGTGGACAGACGCATGCCCGCACGTGACACAGCGTCTTTCACGGGTCTGCGGTTCGGGGCGTCCATGCGCGTCTTTCGTTGGAGCGGCCGTCTCCTTTGATTGTAGCCGAGCATGCGACACGGGACCCGCGGTGTCCATCGGCGCCACCTCACGGGTTGACGCAGGCGAAAGCCGGGACATAGCATGGGTAGCGCGCGAGTTAGTGTCTACTAATAGCAGGCGGCCCGGCTGTGAGTCCCTCACCCGGGTCCGCCGCGGTACGAGAAGGGAAGTGCCCCCAGGATGAAGCGCATCGCGGTGATGAGCGGCAAGGGTGGGGTCGGCAAGTCGTTCGTGGCGGCAGGGCTTGCGATCGGATTGCGTCGTAGGGGTCTGGCCGTCGGGGTGCTCGACGCCGACATCACCGGGGCGTCCATTCCGCATGTGCTCGGAGTACCCAAAGGGCCTCGCACGAACCAGAACGGCAGCATGGCCGTGGGCCGGAGCGCCACAGGGATCGCCGTGGTCTCGATGAGCCTGCTGCTGCCAGCCGATGACAAGGCGGTGATCTGGCGGGGGCCGCTCATCTCAAGGGCCATCGACCAGCTCCACGACGACACCGACTGGGAGGATACGGAGGTCATGGTGATCGACATGCCCCCTGGCACCTCCGACGCCGCGCTCACCGTCCTGCAATCGATCAAGCCAGACGCCATCGTGGCCGTGTCCACGCCGCAGGATCTCGTGACCACCGTGGCGCGGAAGTCTCAGGACATGGCGGCCCAGGTGGACGTGCCGCTGCTCGGCTTCGTGGAGAACATGGCCTATCTGGACTGCCCCCACTGCGGTCAGCGCATCGATCTCTTCGGCGCCAGCGGCGAGGAGCGCCTGGTGCAAGGGGGCGCCAGGCTCCTCGCGCGATTGCCGCTTGTTCCCGAGCAGACGGCCGCTGCCGATGAGGGTCGCCTCGAGGAGGCGCCGCTACCCGGGTTCGATGCGCTTGTCGAGTCGGTGTGGGATGCCGTCGGCACGGAGGCCCGGAGCGCAGAGTAGCCTGATAGCCGGGCTCGTCCGTCCGGCAGGCGCGCCCGGTCGCCCATATCGGCACGCGGTTCGCTCGTAGCCGGGTGCCGGATTGTACGGCCTTCGCACAGGGCGTATGCTGTCCGGGCGCTCAAGCGCAGTACAGACAAGCGTGTGGAAGGACGATGATGGAAGAGACTCCCAGCACGACGGCGCCCAACCGGACCGTCATGATCCTCCTGGTCGTGGTGGTCGTGCTCCTGGCGGCGATCGTGGTCTACCTGGTGCTTTCGGGTAGCGGTTCGACCTCGGCGGATAGCGGAGCCACCGGCACTGCCGTGTCGGGTGAGGCGGCGGCAAGCATGCCAAGCGGCATGACCGGGTCCGCCGAGGAGGCCGAGTTCGATCCGGCGACGGCCACCAGGGTCGCCGCGGGCACGACCCCGGAACAGCACGTCACCGCGTATTTCGACGCGGTGGTCGAGGGTGACTTCGAAGGCGCGTATTCGCTGCTTCCCGTAGCCAAGCAGCAGGACTACGGCTCGCTCGAGGCCTTCTCGGAGCAGCTGAACGGCTATGGCATCACAGGCTTCGCGATCGACTCCGTGGCAGAGGAAGGCGATCAGAGCCAGGTGACGGCCACCGCCACCATGCCCGGCGGCGACTTCCAGTACCTGTGGACCTTCGTGAAGGACGGCGAGGAGTGGCTCGTCAAGTCACGGACGCTCCCTGGTATGGGCAACTAGGCAGAGTACCGCGCAGTAGACCAAGCGACGGCGTCCCCGAGGGGGCGCCGTCGTCGTTCGCAGGCCGTCCTGCGGCCTGGCGCCAGGCGGTAGGAGTCAGGCCCGCGTGCTACGCTTCCACGCATGGCCACAGAACCGCTGATCCCGTTCCTCCAGCCGGGAACGGACCCCGATATCGCTGCAGCGTATGCGACGCTTGCGGAGCGTTCGCGCACCGCCGTATTCGGGTTCGAGGACGAAGTCGCCTTCGTAGATGTGGAGACCACCGGGTTCGATCCCGCATCCCATGAGGTGATCGAGGTCGCGGCGGTCCTTGCACGAGGCCCGGAGATCCTCGACCGCTGGAGCTCCCTCGTCAGGCCACGGGGCGCGGTCCCTCTCGAGACCACCCAGCTCACCGGCATCGATGACGCGATGCTCGCCGACGCGCCCTGTATGGCCGAGGCGGGGGCCCACCTCGCCCGCTTCGTGGGCGACCGGGCGGTGGTGGCACATAACGCGCCCTTCGACAGGGCGTTCCTCGAGCACGCGTCGTCCGGCGGGTGCCGTCTTGCCGGTCCCTGGATCGACTCTCTCGAGGTCGTGCGCATCGCGCTCCCGCGTCTGCGTTCGCACCGGTTGTCCGATCTCGCCCGCGCGTTCTCCCTCGACGCCGGCCGCGGCCACCGCGCGCCCGACGACGCGGAGACGCTCTTCGGTGTCTGGCGCATCGCGCTCACCGCGCTCGGCGACATGCCGTCCGAGGTGGTGCACGAGGTGGCGAGGTTGGCGTCGGCGGTCCCGGGCTGGGGTGCGGCTCCGCTCTTCTCGCATCTCGCCGCGGGCAGCAGCGCTCCCGCCTTCGACCTGCGGCGTCTGCGCACCGCACGGTTGCGGATCGAGCGGGCCGAGCCGCTTGCTGATGCGGCCGAAGTGACGCTCGAGCGGCCCTCTGCCGCCGACGTGCTGGCTGAGTTCGCCCCGGGCGGGTCGGTCGAGCGCATGTATGAGACATACGAGTCGCGCAACGAGCAGACCAGCATGGCCGAGGCGGTCCTCGATGCGTTCGCCAGCGGCGGTTCGGCTGCGATCGAGGCGGGCACGGGTGTCGGCAAATCGGTCGCCTATCTCGTCCCGGCGGCGCGCTTCGCCCTCACCAACGGGATCGCCGTCGGCGTCGCCACAAAGACCAACACGCTCATGGATCAGCTCATGCACCGGGAGCTTCCCCGTTTGGCCGAGGCGCTCGACTGCGGGCTGCGATACACGGCGCTCAAGGGGTACGAGCACTACATCTGCCTCCGGAAGCTGCAGCGGCTCCTCGATGCGCCTCCCGATCAGGAGACCGCGGCGGCGCTGGCGATGCTCGTGAGCTGGGTCGCCCAGACCACCTGGGGCGACAAGGAGGGCGTGAACCTCCACTGGCCGCCGCGTTTGCGGCACGAAGCGATCGCATCGTTCGCCGACTGCACCAAGAAGCGGTGCCGTTACTACCCCAACCAATGCTACCTGCACGGCGCGAGACGCAGAGCGACAAGCGCACACATCGTCGTCACCAACCACGCGCTGCTCTTCCGCGACCTGATGGCCGATGGCGGGATCCTGCCCCCGATCCGCCACTGGATCGTCGATGAGGCCCATGCCGCCGAGGCCGAGGCGCGCGACCAGCTCTCACTCGGCGCGGGCCATCTGGAGTTGCGGGGACTGCTCGCAGGCCTCCATGCCAAGGGCAGGGGCGGTCTTCTGGACGCTGTGAGAGCGAAGGTGGTCCTTGCCGGGAGCGACGACCAGGCATCCGCCCTCATGGCCATCGACGAGATGCGCGAGGTCTCCGTCGAGGCGTCCACCATCGCCGACTCGTTCTTCGACTTCGTGAAGGACCTCGGCGCCGAGAGAGCGAGCACCTACGAGACCGCCGAGATCCGCCTGAACGCCGCGCTCCGTCAGAGCGGTGCGTGGGGGACCGCCGCAGGCGTCGGCCGGTCTCTTGCTCGTCGGCTCGAGCGCATCGTCGAGCTCGGCCGCTCGCTCGTCACGTCGCTGGAGTCCGAGGGCGAGGAGTTCGCCGAGCAGCGGGCCGACCTCGCGGGCCGGATCTCAGGAGTGGCCGCGCAGAAGGAAGGGCTCCTCGCGGTGCTCGACGGGACCGACGACAGCTACGTGTACGCAGCCACGGTCGACCGTCGTCGGGATGCGTCCTCCGAGCGGTTGGATGCCCTGCTGCTCGATGTGGGCTCCGCTCTTGCCGAGCAGTTCTACCCGCGCATCTACTCGGTCGTGTACACGTCGGCCACCATCGCCGCAGGCGCGGACTTCTCGCACTTCGAGCGCGCGGTCGGCCTGGACCGTCTCGCACATGAAACGGTGCGCACGCTCAGGCTCGACAGCAGTTACGACTTCGAGCGGCAGATGGCGGTCTTCGTGCCCACAGGCCTTCCCGATCCCTGCGGGCAGTCGGATCCGGGGTACCAGCGCTACATCGCCGCGCTGGCGACCGCGCTCTACGACATCCACGTGGCGATGGGCGGCTCGGTGCTCACGCTGTTCACCAACCGGCGCGACATGCAGGAACTGCACCGGCGGGTCGCTCTTCCGCTCTCACGCGAGGGGCTGCGCGTGCTCATCCAGGAGCGCAACATCTCCCGCAAGCGCGTGGCCGAGGAGTTCATAGCCGACGAGCGCGTCTCGTTGTTCGCCACGAAATCGTTCTGGGAAGGGTTCGACGCCAAAGGGGACACGCTCCGCTGCGTCATCGTCCCGCGTCTTCCGTTCGGGGCCGTGAACGACCCGGTCCTCGAAGAGCGGAAGGAGCGCGACCCGGCGTGGTGGGAGCACTACTACCTCCCCGAGGCCGTCCTCGAGCTGAAGCAGGCGGCGGGCCGCCTCATCCGGTCAGCGTCCGACCGGGGTTGCCTGGTGCTCGCTGATGCGCGCCTGACAGGCTCCAAGCCGTACGCGAGGCGGTTCCTCGACGCGCTCCCGGTCCGCGACATCGAGCGGCTGCCGGTCGATGACCTCGGTCGCGTGATACGCGACCGGTTCGGGGATGACCGGGGTTAGCCGGCCCGTGCCGGCCCTGACCCGGGGGAGTCAATCAGCTCACGTGATCGTGTGCAGCGCGTCCTCCGCGGCCTGCCGGACGGCCGCCCGGAGGTCCGGCGGATCGATCACCTGGACGTCTCCCAGATACGCCATCACGCGGCGGACGATCCACGCCGACGTCTGGTAGGGCACCGTGACGAGCGTGCTGCCGTCGTCGCAGGTCTTGGCCGTCGAGCCCGGCCACGCATCGGTATCGGGTGCGGGGACGCCGGGCGCGAAGCGTACCGTGGCGGTGGGCAGTCCGTCCGCTCCCGGGGTGACGTCCACGGGCACCAGATCAGGTGGTTCGAACGTCTCTCCAAGCGGTTTCACATGGAAGATGCGGTCGAGCCGGAACACGCGCTCCTCGGCCACAGCCTCACAGAATGCGACGAGATACCAGACACCCAGCCGGTTCACGAGCGCCCACGGCTGCACCGTGCGCTCGGAGACCCGCCCGGTGGACCCGGTGTAGTAGTCGATGTGCACCTTCTCATGCCGGTCGGCGGCGGCGGCGAGCAGGGAATACGTCTGCGCCAGCCCTCCCGGGCCCGCGCTGGCCCGTACGGTGTGCTCGAGGTCGGCGAGGGACGGATCCTTCGATGCCAGCAGGCGCAGCTTCTCGCGCAGCGACGAGTCGGGCTCGTGACCGGCGGCGTCGAGCGCAGCGCCGAGTGCCCGGGCCTCGCCGAGTGTCAGGCGCAGCGGCCGGTCCATCCCGGGCGCATCGGCGTAGACGGTCACGGTGTCGCCGTCTATCGCCAGATCGATCATGTCGTACGGCGTGAACGGAGGCACACCGCACATCGAGAGCGTTGCGAGGTCGGCCGCGACCTCGGCCGGCTCGCACCCTACCGCCGAGGCGAGTTCCGCGAGACGTATCGTCTCCCCTTGCTTGAGCATGGGCAGCAGGGCGAGCAGCCTTCGTGCGCGCGTGGCCGAGTCGAGGCGTCTAGCCATGGACGTCCACCACCGCTCTGAGGCCGCCCAGGATACGGCTGACGAGATCCGGCGGCTCCACGGCCAGGACACCCGGTCCGTGATCCACGATCCACGATGCCAGCCGGTCCACGTCCGCCGCCTCTATGGTCCAGATGATCGAGCCGTCAGGAAGCGTCTGTAGCTCACCCCTTCCGCGAGCGAGGCGGTCGGCCCGCCATGCCATGTCCGGGATGAACCGGATCCTGGCGGTGAACGTCCGGGGGCCGAACTGGAACGGGAGGAGTTCGGCCCGGCGGACGTCGAAATCCTCGGGGCGCTCGAAATCCGGCGTCCGCGGCCGGGCGGGGTTCACGTCGATCTCCCGCGCTCTCGCGATGGAGAACGTGCGGACCTCGTCGACCGTGTGGTCGCGGCCCACGAGATACCATGACCCCTCCCGGAAGAAGACGCCGTACGGGTCCACCTCCCGGCGCTTCTCCTCACCGGCGGCGTTGGTGTAGGTGAAGGCCACGCGTTTCCTGGCCTGCACCGCCTCCGCGAACGCCCTCGCATCGAGTCCCTGCGACGCCGAGGCGGCGTGAGCGAGTTCTGCGGTGGCCAGGGGGCCGCCCTCTCCGGTGGTCCCGAGCTTGGCCATCGCGGAGCGCAACTCATGACCGAACGGGAATCCCGGATCCTCGATGAACGCCGTCGCCACGGCCTTGAGCGATGCGCGCTCGCCCGAGTCGAGCTCGATGAGCCGGGCGAAGGTGGCGTCGGCGTCTATCCGGTACGCATCGGAGTTGTCGGCCTCTACCACGTCGATGACCAGTCCTGCCGAGCGCAGGGCGTCCTTGTCACGCTCGAACATGCGGTTGAACGTCGTGTCGTCCTGGTCTTCAGGGTAGCCGAGGCCGGCAGCGCGGCACTCGTGCGCGCTCCGCGCGGAGCGGCTGGATGCGAGATACAGCGCGAGGTTGACCAGTCGTTCTACCGCTTCAGACACCACGACCCCCAGACGGTATGCGGACACCCCGATTCTACCCGAGTGGTTCGCTCCGGGCAGGATGCACGGTCCACGGAAAAGGAAACGAGGTGCGCGGGGGGAGCGCACCTCGTTTGTTCGGGCGGCGATACCCCGCCCCTGAGGGGGGAGGAGTGGGCGGGTCGCACGGTCCCGAATCGATTCTAGCAAGCGACATGCCACGAGGTGGCCACCGTATCGTGATGCCGCCGATGCGGGCAGGCCGACCCGGTGAGACCCCGCTCCCAGGTTGCCCGGATCGCACCGTCGCGCTACAACAGTTCCGACGGACGGAGGCGGCATGACCTCGGCGGCTGAAGAGATCGAACCCAAGACCGATGAGACGGCGTCGACGCAGCGAGGGCGGCGGTGGGCCCGCGGACTCCTTGTCGTAGGCGTCATCGCGGCGTTCCTCGCGATCATCTTCTTCGGATTCCGTTGGGTGGAAGCGAACGAACGTGTTCGCACGGCGCGCAACGGTGTCGAATCGGCGGGGCGTCTGCTCGACGTGGTCGAAGAGGACGTCCTGGTGGTGGACGCCGCCGTGCAGGCCGACATCACGTCGGAGATCGCGACGCAGTCCGCCGAGGCCGTCGAGCTCGCAGGCTCCGTCACGGAGCGTTTGGTCGAAGCCCGGGAGATGATCGAGGCATCGCTCCCCGATCTGCCCGAAGAAGACGTCCCCATGGCCGAGGCGCTCCTGGAGAGCGCGGACGCGCGTGAGGAGATGATGGCAGAGGCGCCGGTGATCCTCGAGGCCAACGTCAAAGCGGCACGGGCCATCCCGTTCGCCGATCGCGCTCTGGAGGAGCTCAAGGCGGCAGAGGAGTTGGTGGCCGAGGCCGCTGCCGAGTTCAACAAGCATACTGAGGCGGGCGTCCGCGCATCGAGCGCCGCGTCCGTCAAAGCCGAGGAACGGCTGAACGAGGCCAGGTCTCTGCTGACCAGCGCCACGGCGGAATTCCCCGAGGCCGACTACTCGGCCTTCACCGGATACGTGGACGCGAAACTCGAACTCGTGAGCCTCTCCAAGAAGATCGATCAACTCTGGCTTGACGAGAAGATCGAGGAGTCGAACAAGCAGCTCGACGCGTACAACAAGCGCGACACGGAGGTCGTGGCGATGGCGAAGGCGCTTCCCGGCTCGGTGCGGGACCCGATAGCCGACGCGTACGAGTCGATCACGGAAGAAGCCGTGCAGCGGTACTTCGAAGCGCGCTCACGGGCGCGTGGCGCGGGTGACCGGGTGGAAGAGTTGCGGGACGCGGCGGCGGACGGATAGCGCCAGCCTACTCTCCGTAGCCGGAACCCATGCGCGCGAGCGCCCCCACGTCGAAGACCAGCACCTCGTTCCCGCGTACCTCGAGCACACCGTCGTCACGAAGCCGTCCGAGCGCGCGGGACAGCGTTTCAGGCACGGTGCCGAGTGACGCGGCAAGTTCCGCCTTGGGCATCCCCAGCGGTACACGCAGACCCTCGGTCGTTGCCTCTCCGGCAGCGAGCGACCGCTGGAAGAGGTAGCGCGCCAGCCTCCCCGGCACGTCCAGCGCGAGTGTCTGGACCACGGCCGTCAGGTTCACCACCCTGCCGGCGAGGTCGCTGATGATGACCCTGCTGACATCGGCGTCGGTGGCCATCAGATCGAACAGCGCCTCCCGGGGGAGCCACGCCACCGTGACCGGGGTGGCGGCATCGATGTTGGCCGGGTATCGTCCGCCGGCGAGCGCCGCCACGGCGGCGAGCGGGTCGCCGGTCTCCACCGTCTCGTAGGTGATGGACCGGCCATCGGCCTGCAGGTGGTAGACGCGGGCGCGCCCGGTCACGACAACACCGAACGTATCCGCCGGATCGCCCTCCGCCGCGAGCGCGGCGCCACGGGGCACCGTCTCAACCTTCGCCCGGGAGGCGAGCCGGTCGATAGCATCTTCGCTTGCGGTGCGCCACAGGCGACACGCCCTGAGCGCGGCACGCACGTCGTCTCTTGCTTCAGCGGACACGGGGTCTCCTTCCCGACGCAACCACGTTCGTTGGAGATTTGACGCGCGTCAAGGACTGGCGGGTACATCATCGGTACCGTCTCTTACGCAATGACCGTGGTCCCGGCAGGAGCAGCACCGCATGACAGACAGGTTCGCAGAGCGCATGCGCGACAAGAAGGTCCGCTCCGATACCCGCATCGTAGCGGGCCTGGCGGCCATCTACTGCGCAGCCAAGCACAAGGATCGCGAGCGTCCTCCACTCGAAAGCGATGCGAGCCGCCTTGGCGTATACGGTCGACGTGTCCCGAGGCTGTGCGAGGAGTGTGCGGCGCATATCCGCTACGCCGAGAAGCGCCGGGCGTACTGCCCCCGGGACCCCAAGCCGTTCTGCGCGCACTGTGACACGCACTGCTACAAGCCGGACGAGTCGGAGTGGCAGCGGCAGATGATGACGTACGCGGGGCCGCGCTCGATGTGGCACGGGTACGCGATCCCGGGCATCAAGCACGCGCTCGAGGCGAGGAAATGGAAGCGGGAGATGGCACGACGCGCCGATCATGAGGCGCGGTCGGCCGGGAACACCGACGACGCCGCACGGTAGCGGCGCGAGACGAGAGGAACCGCGGTGGTAACGACAGTCACCAGACAGATAGTGAGGATCGACGAGGATCTCTGCACCGGCTGCGGGCTGTGTGTGAGCCCATGCGCCGAAGGCGCGATCGTGATGGTCGACGGCAAGGCGAAGGTGGTCCGCGAGGAGTTGTGCGACGGCGCAGGCTTCTGCCTCGGCGTATGTCCCACGGGAGCGCTCACGCTTGAGACGCGTGAGGCCGTGCCGTTCGACCATGAGGCCGCCGAGCCGATCATCGCCGAGAAGCAGAAGACCTACATACCGCAGGTCTGCTTCAAGTGCGGGGTCGACGAGGATCACGCGCCGCTGCTCCCGGTGCGGCAGCAGGGCCGGAGCGAGTGGGTCTGCACCCGCTGTCTGCCGGCGCTCATCCACGGCTGAGCATCACGGCGCCAGGCCCACGGGTCCGGCGCGCGGCCCCAGACCCCACAGGTCCGGCGCAACAGCGACCGACCCCACAGGTCCGGCGCGCGGCGCCAGACCCCACAGGTCCGGCGCTCAGACAGTCCTCGGCGGGGGCCCTCGGCACCTCGAACGCTCCGCGTTCTCGGCGCCTCCCCCGCCTGCGGAACTCGCGGCGGACCCGTGGGGTCGGTCGCCTTGATGAAAGGAAGTGAGGCACGTGTTCTGCAATCAGTGCGAACAGGCAAGCAAGGGCGTGGGGTGCACCACCGTCGGGGTCTGCGGCAAGACGCCCGAGGTAGCGGCGTTGCAGGACCTCCTGCTGCACCAGCTGAAGGGCATCGCGGCCATCGCGGTCGCCGGAGCCAAGGTCGGCGTCACCGACGACGTGGCCGATGAGTACGTCACCGGCGGGTTGTTCACGACGGTCACCAATGTGGACTTCGACGCCGAGCACCTTGCGGGCCTGATCCGCCGTGGCGCTGAGGTGAAGTCGGCGCTCCGTGCGAACGTCGAGGCCGCGGGCGGGGTCGTGCCGGCTGACGACCCGTCCGTGGCGTTCGAGCCGGCCGGCGATCTTGCCGCGCTCGTCGCGCAGGGCGAGGCTGTGGGCATCTTCTCAGACCACGACCGCGACGAGAACATCCAGGCGCTGCAGCAGACCGCCGTGTACGGCCTCAAGGGCATCGCGGCGTATGCGGATCACGCCCGCGTGCTCGGCCACACCGATCCATCGATCTACGCGTTCGAGCATGAACTGCTCGCGGCGCTCTCGGACAAGGACCTCTACCTTGACGACTGGGTCGGTCTTGCGCTCAAGACCGGCGAGGTCAACCTGCGCGTCATGGAGCTGCTGGACGCTGCCAACACCGGCGCGTACGGTCACCCGGTGCCCACGAGCGTGCCGCTCGGCCACCGGCCCAACAAGGCGATCCTGGTCTCCGGTCACGACCTCAAGGACCTCCAGGAGCTGCTCGAGCAGACCGAGGGCCTCGGCATCGACATCTACACGCACGGCGAGATGTTGCCGGCGCACGGTTATCCGGAGCTCAAGAAGCACAGCCACTTTTACGGTCACTACGGCACCGCGTGGCAGAACCAGCGCAAGGAGTTCGACGAGTTCCCGGGCGCCATCCTGATGACCACCAACTGCATCCAGAACCCGCGCGACACCTATGCGGACAACATCTTCACCACCGGCCGGGTGGCGCACCCGAGCGCCGTGCACGTGGAGAACGGCGACTTCAAGGCAGTCATCGACCGCGCGCTTGAGCTGCCCGGCTTCACCGATGA
>NZ_JALNTY010000001.1:902500-1006512 GCF_023161965.1 Anaerosoma tenue | reverse complement strand
CGAGGTCGTGGCGATCCCGGCTTCCGAGGGCTACCTGCTGGTGGATACCGCCAAGTGCGCGGGCTGCAACTCATGCATGCTTGCGTGCTCGGTGACGCACCATGGCACAACGAGCCTGTCGAACGCACGCATCCAGATCATCCAGGATCCGTTCAAGCCGTATCCGGGCGACATCCAGATGGCACAGTGCCGCCAGTGCCCATACCCGCCGTGCGTCGACGCATGCCCGACGGGCGCGAACCACGTGGATGCGGAGAACGGCAACATCCGGACCGTGGATGTCGCCAAGTGCATCGGGTGCGAACGCTGCATCCAGGCATGCCCCTTCACGCCGTCGCGGGTGCTGTGGAACTCGATAGAGAAGCACGCCCAGAAGTGCGACCTGTGCCTGGACACGCCGTACTGGGACGAAGAGGGCGGCCCCGACGGTAAGCGGGCGTGCGAGGAGGTCTGCCCGATGCATGCGATCTCCTTCACCAAGAACATCCCGGTGCAGACAGACAAGGGCTACAACGTGAACCTCCGGCTTCACGATGCTACCGCCCAGGTGGGCAAGTGGCCGCTCGGCGACGACGGGGAGTACACGCCCGCACAGATCGCTGCCGCACAGGCGGCCGCCGCGGCGCGCGCCGCTGCAGCTGCGGGTGGGCACTAGCCGCGCAACGACCAGACCGATGCCGTCCGGTATGCCGAGACGGCTTGTGAACGAGGAGGTTCAGTAGATGGCTAACGGATACGCTGGGAAGATCCTCGTCGTCGATCTCTCGAGCGGCGAGATCTCCAGCCTGAACACGGCGGACTACGCCGAGTATGGTGGCGGTCACGGCATGGGCTCGGCGGTGTTCTTCGACCTGTGCCAGGACAAGACCATATCCGCGTACGATCCCGCCAACGTAGTCACGTTCATGACCGGCCCGATCCAGGGCACGCTGGCGCCGTTCGGCGCGGGGCGTTGCGAAGTGCAGGGCATCGGCCCGCAGCCCTGGCCGATCGAGTGGTTCACACGCTCCAACTTCGGCGGACGCTTCGCAGGCATGATGAAGTTCGCCGGATGGGACGGGATCGCGGTGACCGGCAAGGCCGAAGCGCCCGTGTGGATCGACATCCGCAACGAGGACGTCGTCATCAGGGACGCGAGCGAGTCCGGTGACGGTCTGTGGGGGCTCGGCACCTACGATGCCGAGTCGAAGATCTATAAGCTCGTGCGTGAAGGCGATGTGGACTGGACTCTGTACGGTGGCGCCCGCGATGCGGGCCGCTCGGCGTTGAACCCCGCCGTGGTCTCCTGCGGGCAGGCGGGCGAGAACCTGGTGCGCTACGCCTCTCTCATACACGAGGGCGGCGGCGGCGCCGGCCAGGGCGGCTTCGGGGCCGTGTTCGGCTCCAAGAACCTGAAGGCGATCAGTGTCATCGGCACCGGTGAGGTGGAGGTAGCCGATCCGCAGGCGCTCATGGAGGCACGCGCCTGGTGGCACGAGAACTACTTCGATTTCGACGACTACAAGCCGAGCCTGCCCGGTCTGCACTCGTATGGCGAGGGTGGCGGTGCCGGCAACATGGTCGGCGGTCCGCTTGCGACCGGCGGACACCGCCCGCAGGGTTGCATGGGCTGCTCGAAGCTGTGCCATGGCGGCCGGGGATCAAGTGCCCAGGCACCAGGAAGCAGCTGCTTCGACAGCTGGTATCAGGCTCAGTCAGGCGTGATGTGGGGCAACCCCGCAGCCAGCCCGAATAACACCGACATTCTGCAGCAGTACGGTATCAACGCGTGGGAGCCGAGCATGCAGCTTCCGTGGCTCGTGGGTCTTTACAGGCAGGGAATCCTCGGTCCCGGGATGGAGATCGACTCGAATCTTCCGTTCGACCAGGTGGGTTCGGACGCGTTCAACCAGGCATACCTGGACTCCATAGTGAATGGCACCGATATCGGCGCGGACCTCAAGGAAGGCGCCGCACGGGCGGCGACCAAGTGGGGCCGGTACGAGCAGGACACTACCACCGGTGACCTCGCGGTAGCGATGCACGGCTATGCGCACCACTACGACTCGCGGACCGAGTTCGAGTGGGGCGCGGGCTCGGCGCTCGGAGACCGCGACATCAACGAGCACGACATCACGTGGGTGCTCTACTGGCACACGTCGATGGCGCCGCTGTACGGCGTGCCGCAGGCGCTCCCCGCCAAGGAGATGGTGGAGATGATCGGCGCCACCCTCCTGCCGTACGCCGACCCGATGATGCTCGACTTCTCCGACGAGGGCATCTACTCGGACAACTTCGTGAAGTTCGTGAGCTGGCACCGCGCCTACACGCGGTTCTGGAAGCAGTCGGCCATGTACTGCGACTGGGGTATCACCGACTGGCTCAACCCCTGGACCGAGGGCTACAAGGGCCTCACACCGGAGATCGAGCCGCGGTTCTACAACGCTGTCACGGGTAGCGACACGAGCTTCGAGGATGGCGTTGAGATGGGCACGAAGATCTGGAACCTCGACCGGGCCATCTGGTACCTGCAGGGCAGGGAGCGGGCACATGACAGGCTGGACGAATGGCAGTTCCAGCGTCAGACACCAGCTGCTCACTCCACCTATGAGGTCCCGTACATCATGCCGGTCTACGAGAACGGTGAATGGTCGTACAAGAACCTCTGGGGCCGCACGCTCGATCACGACAAGTACTGGGACTTCATCGACCGGTACTACGCTTTCGAGGGCTGGGACGCGAATGGATGTCCCACAGAGGAGACACTCAAGAAGCACGGCCTGGACGCAGCTGCTGCCGAGCTCAAGAGCACAGGGAAGATCTAGTGATGGCGATGGAATTCGTGACTATCGAGACGACCCTCGCAAGACCCACGGAGCAGCTGGCTCGAGCGTGTCTTGAGGAGTGCTCGTTCGAGGACCGGCTTGTGGGCGTCCTCATGAAGGCCAGCGGCACCCTGCCGATGGATCTCTACTCGCTGGAGCAGGTGCTCAGCTTCTTCTCGTACGACAACAGCGATGCTGTCGGGGACGAAGCAGCGGTGTTCCAGGATCGCAAGCTGGGCGTCTCCTACATATCGCCCGAACGACTCTCGCGGTGGGTCAGGGAAGTGGTGGGTGACGCCGAGCTGGCCGACGGGATCGACGCGGAGGCGGCGAAGATCGAGGACCCCAACATCTATCCTCCGCGCATGCGCATCATGCGGCATCTCCTCGCCGCGCGCGTTCTCCAGTGCTACGAGGTTCTGGGCATCGACCCCGCTACCGGCGAGGACGCCGCAGCGGTCTCAGGGAAGGAGCAGTGACTGTCGTGAGGTCAAGACTGATCATCATTCTCACCGTCCTGGCCATGGTGTCCGCAGCGTTCGCAGTGGTGGGTTGCACGAGCGACGAGCCCGCGGACGAGCCCACCGGAAGCGAGGAGCCGGTCGAGGAGCCGGCAGGCGAGGCCGAGGAGCCGGCAACGCCATCCGCCGATGCGGAGACGGTGCTTGAGGAGCAGTGCACGCTGTGCCATGACGCGGCCAGGATCTACCTCGCTTCCGATGCGACGGACTGGTCTGCCACCATCGAGCGGATGAACGAGGAGCACTCCAAGACGCATCCCGGAGACGCCCCGCTGCTGTCGGTGGAGCAGGAACAGGCGATCATCGAGTTCATGAAATCGCGGACACAGTCCGTAGGTGAAGAGGTCGTTCGCGACAAGTGCGTCACGTGTCACGAACTCGACAACATCACCCGCCAGGCACAGGGTGCCGACTGGGTGGAGATCATCGACCGCATGGTCGAAGAGCACGGTGCGGCCCTCACCGAGCAGGAGCAGCAAGACGCGCTCAACTTCCTGCAGGGGCAGTAAGTCGTATCAGGTGTCGTCGGGTGGTGGCCCACTTCCCTCCGGGCCACCACCTGGCGTGTATCCCGGGCGCGGCTGAGCCGTTGCCCGCAGAAAGGGGTGGGCCGCATGGCATCAGGTCGTGAAGTGGTGGTCGTGACGGGAGTGGGGGGCATGGGCGTGGCGATCGCCCGCCGTCTGGGCGCCGGCCGGATCCTGGTGCTTGCCGACTACGCGGAGCAGCTCCTCGAGGGCGTCGCTGAGATCCTCCGCGGCGAGGGCCACGACGTGCACGCGGTGAAGACCGACGTCTCCAAGGCCGAGTCGGTTCGTGAGTTGGCGCAGAAGGCCGCATCTCTCGGCTACTTCAAGGCGGTCGTGCACACTGCAGGACTTTCGCCCGTTCAGGCGAGCCCTGAAGCGATCGTGGCGGTGGATGTCATGGGCACCGCGCACGTGCTCGACGAGTTCGCCGAGGTGGCTACACCGGGTTCAGTGGCGATCTGCATCGCGAGCATGGCCGGCACGATGGCGCAGATCCCCGCGGAACTCGAGATGGCGCTTGCGATGACTCCTACCGCCGATCTTGCGGCGCTGCCGGCGCTCGATCCGGCGAATCTCGACCGGGGAGCCGCGTACTCGATCGCCAAGCGTGCGAACCAGGCGCGAGTACGCGCCATGTCGGTCACCTGGGGCGAGAAGGGCGGCAGGACCGTGTCTGTCAGTCCCGGTGTCATCTCAACGCCGATGGGGCAGGCAGAGCTCTCCGGCCCCTCGGGTGAGCAGATGCGCGCGATGATCGGCGCGTCCGGTGTGAAGCGGATCGGCACTCCCGAAGATATCGCGGCGGTAACGGAGTTCCTGCTGAGCCAGGGAGCATCGTTCATCACGGGTACGGACATATTGGTGGATGGCGGGACGGTGGCAGGCGTCACGTTCCGCTAGCAAGAAGGTCGGGGGTGAGCGTCACCCGGGCCACACGCGATGCGTCGTCGGGATGAAGGGGGGTGGCACAGGAAGACGGCGGTCACTCGCCGGTTCCCGGGGCTGCGGGACACAGATGCGCCCACTGCCCCGGGAGCCGCACGGATGCCGCCTCGTTCGTTGGCTCCCTGAGTCCTGTCCGCGCCCGCTTTCGGTGTGTCCGTCCTGGCGCCGAAGCCCATGCCGGGGGTTCGTCGCAGATCCTCAAGGGACCGCACCAAGAGCGCCCCCTTACCGCTCGGCGGTGCTGCGACAGGAGATCGGGCCGGGTCCTTCACGGACCCGGCCCTGTTTCGATGCCACTCCACGCCTGATGCCGCATCCGCGATACGCCCCGCGCGGCTTCCGTAGAGACGTCATTCGTTCGCAGGCGGACGAATGGTGAATAGACGAGGACGAACGGCGCATAACCCTATCGTGTGTGCGCGCGCTGGGCCGTTCGTCGAGAAGTCCTGTGTCCGAGTTGTTAGCGTATGCGAATTAGGGGCATAGCGTCCTATCGGGCCTGGTGTAGGTCCGGGGGGCTATGAGCTGCTGTGGGGGGAAGCACGGTCACCGCGTGATCCGGCAGGGAGCGAATGGTGAGACCGACCCTGAGTGGGTCGGTCTTTGTCTTGTCAGCCGCAGCGAGGATCGCCATCCGGAAGGGGGGACGCGTTGAGCTGTCGGCACGTTCGGAGCCGGACCGTCATATGACGGCGCGTCACTAGGGAGGGGATAATGAGAGAGCCTGGTCTGTTCGCCATCTCACGAAGCGCCCGCCCGCAACAGGTAGTCTCGCTACTTCTGGCGCTCGCACTGGTCGCATCGATCGCACCACCGGTATTCGCGGTCGATCCGGCGCCCGTTCACGACTACGGTCCCGGGAAACACACGGCGGACCTGCTCGCGGGCAACAAGCTCACCGATGTCGGGAGTGTTGAGGTCTTCAACGACCAGCAGAAGCTGTATGTCAGCGTGCTGCCGGACGGCTGGCAGATCGCCGAGGTGCAGATATACGCCGGTCACGAGCCCATCCCGGTGAATCTCAAGGGGCAGCCTGCCCCGGGTCAGTTCCCGTACAAGGTGGAGTATGAGGAGCCCGTGGCCGAGTACCGCAAAGTACTCGATCTGCGCGGTGATCTCGGCGTGGCATGGGGCGTTCCCTTCGTATCCAAGCGCGTGCAGAACATCGCGGTGCACGTATCGCTCGTGGATCCCGCCACAGGTGAATCCACAGGCGCATGGGCCGAAGGAGCCCGCTTCTTCGTTGAGAAGTCACCCGCGGTGGGCGCCTGGTTCAGCTACCTGCTCGAGCGCCCACGGAGAGGGCACTTCATCGATGCGCCCGTGGGCGGGCTCGGGTACACCACCGAGACCTTCGACAGCGCCACCGATGTGTCCGGCTCGTTCCTGTACTTCCCCGGTGAGACGGTGACGTTCTTCCTCGCCGGATATCCGATCGGCAGTGCCGTGTGCAGGCACCGGGTCTCGCCGCTCGATATCTTCAACACGGCGGACATCGGCCATCCCGAAGTGGGCAACATGGCGTGGCTGCTCCAGTCGCTGGACGCGGACGGCAATCCCAAGGACCGCATCTTCATACCCGAGGCGGTACATGAGGCGGTTCGCATGACGATCGCCGAGTGGGAGGACGCTGAAGACGCGCAGTTCGAGGGGTTCGATTTCACCGATACCGAGATGATCGGGTTCATCATCGACGGGGCCATCGCCAAGACCGCGGGCATGGAGGGCGTGACGCTGGTCAAGGGGACGAAGGCCGAGGCGATCGCGAATCTGGCCAAGACGCTCGAGGAGACGAATGCGAAGTTCATCAAGAACGTCTCCAAGACTCAGGATCAGTACACCACCAAGTCGCGTATCGAGTTGGCGCCCTTCTACGTGCCGGCTACCAGTTCCGATGGCGACGCGACGGAGATCGAGTACCACGATGAGTACGGCGAGCTGATCGGCACCCGCACCGAGGCGCGCCCGATCATCATGGCGTACCTCGACGCACATCCGGAGACGGGCGCACTCGACGTATGGTCTGCCGTCTCGCTCGATGACGGCAACACCTGGAAGCGCCGCAACCTGTCACGCAGCGCGGACCGCTCGTCATTCACGCTCGCGAACGGCGAGGAGTACTACGGCGCCTGCGAGAAGCCGTCGCTGCACGTGAAGAACAACATGGTCCTGATCGTCTGGACGGGCAAGTATGCAAGGGGCGGGAAGCCGCGCTACTCCATCGAGACCAGCGCGACCGACCCCGAAGACGCTTACCCGCACGATGACGCCTACTACGCTGACGACATATGGGGTGTCGGCGGACCGCAGCGTTCGACCGACTACACCGAGTTGGGATTCCCCGAGGTCGGCGAGATCCCGTACAACGTGGTCTGGACGCAGCGAGGGATCATCGACAAGACGACCGGCGCCATCACCTGGTACAAACCGGAGCGCCTCACCTCCGGACGCCGCAACGCCATGCAGCTTGTGGAGGCCTCCGCAGGTAACGGCGCGGGCTTCGCTGTCGCCTGGCAGGAAGATCCTGAAGGCATCCGTCCCGGTCAGGGCAAAGGATCGGGTGTGGGTTGGAGCGGCGCGATCGCAAGTCACGGTACCGACATCTGGTACAGCTACATCGCAGCCGAGGACTTCGCCACGATCGACGAGAACTGGGTGTCGGGTGGCGATCCTGAGCACGATTGGGACGAGGACATCGTCGGCAGACCGAAGGCGCTCGTGCCGTTCTCGCTGCCTGTCCGTATCAGTGACAACGAGACGATCAACTCGAACAACATCAAGGTCGAGCTCGACGGCGACGGACTTCCTATGACCGACGGGAATGGCGATTACATCCCCATCATCGACGAGGAGACCGGCAAGGAGGTCGGGACACACAGTTACGCGTACGAGACCCCGGGCGTGATTGCCGACTGGTATGCCACGACCAACTGGCAGGGTGTTGAGAAGCAGATCGCCATCACCGCTGACGGGCGTTTGCTCGACGGAGACACAGCAGCTACCCGGCCGGCGCTCTTCCTGCAGGGCTACACGAAGCCCGATGGCACCAAGAGCGCGTGGGCGATCGTGGGCTACGAGGAAAGCAAGGGTACCGGTGGTGGCGGGCCGCTCGGCGAACCCCACGAGGACGTCGACGATCCCGACGAGGACCCTGAGGTCCCTGCGGCTGCGGACTGTGATGACGCGACGGTGGGCTGTTGGGAGTGCCACTACGATGCCCACGCGGCCGGAAGCGACCAGACCGAGTGCTACTCGTGCCACTCGGATGCGCACGCCTACGTGACCACCGAAGGCGAGGAGCCCGAGGAAGGCGACGATGAGTCGGGCGACGGCATCGGCAGGCGCTACAAGCCTGACATCGGCAAGAACATCATCTATCACAGCTTCGACTGGCAGACGCCCAACCTGGTGAGCGGCGGCACCATCCTGAACCAGCAGGCGGTCGATCCCCTGAGCGGCGAGGATCTCTTCCTCGTTGACGAGGAGGGCCAGCCGATCCTCGACTACCTTGAACAACCGATCCCGGCCTACGAGAACGCACGCAGGCCGCGGTTCCTGGTCCAGGGCAAGTCGCTCGCCATAGCGGGCAAGCCATCAACGGCCAAGGCGACTGTGATGGTGCTCGTCTACAAGCAGGGCGAGGACGGACGCGGCGGTCCATCTGACATCTTCATCCGGAGATGGGAAGTGGCGGCTGCCGACAAGGGCAATCCCTATGACGTGAAGTATCTCGTTTCAGGTGACACCAACGTGAGCGCTGTGACGCCGCGGGTCGATGGCTTCTGGGAGAACCCTGACCAGGACGATCCCGACAAGGGCATCAAGCTGATCCGCTGGGATCAGACGGCAGACAACCTGGACGACTACTCATGGGAGTATCCCGGCGACAACGCGCAGGCTCAACGGGGCTATCTCCGAGGTGACCTGCTCGTGCTCGGGTACACCTGGACGCCGAACTGGCGGTCGGCGCGGAATGCGAACGACATCTACAACCTGTACGTACGCCGCTCGTTCGACGGTGGCCGCACCTTCACCACCACACCCGCGAGCGATCCGTACGGCGTGTATGAGTACAACGGCCAGGGCGCCGTCTGGTCCGAGTTGTTCCGCAACCCGCAGGAGGGGACGACCGAGCTCTACGAGTTGTCCATCCCCGCGGGCGAGTTCGAACCGGCGCGCAACATCACGCAGTACAAGAACAACAAGATCAACTGTATCGAGCCGCGGATCGTCCCGCCGGGTCCGGCCGTTGCCGGTTCATCGTATCCCGAAGACGTGTCGAGCCTCTCGACGATCTGGCTCACGTGGGGCACCGGCGCGACCCATGCGGTGATCCACGGGGACAGCGAGGAGGAGGAAGAGGATATCGGCAAGATGCCGTTGGACCTGCAGTACACCTACAGCCTCGACTGGGGTGATACGTGGGTGCTCGAGGAGAAGACCGTGAATCCGGACAGCGACGGCAACTACGCCGGCGAGACCACGTTCCGGCCCTTCTACCTCGCGAAGGGCGACTCCATGCAGGGTGAGGCGCAGGTCAAGCTGAGCGCGGATGCGTCCAAGGCGTTCGTGGTATGGAACGACGAAGGCATCCCGCCTGAGTTGCTGACAGACCCCTCGAAGGTGGAGATGGACACGTTCTTCCGGCGTATCATGCCGTACGAGGTCGAGCACAACCAGGCGTTGGCCGATCCGGTGTTCACCGCGTCGCCAACGGTCATCCAGTAGGCTGAAGCGCAACACAGTACGCCCCGGCCGCCATCTCCGGCCGGGGCGTACACTATGCACGGCAGACACCCGCTCGGACGTCGGTGCGTTCGAGCTATGGCGGAGGGGGAGTCCATGGCACACGCAGAGGCCGGGAGACGGGTCCGGGTCACGGTCGTGGCGGACAATAACGGCCCGGTCCCGGATGGCGTACATCCCATCCTCCGGCTCGGCACCGCGTGGGGTTTTGCGTGTGTGGTGGAGACGGGCGACGACCTCATACTGTTCGACACCGGCAGCGATGGGGCGATGCTGATCGCCAACATGGATGCCCTCGGCATCGACCCGACAGCTATCGACACCCTCGTGATCTCCCACGAGCATTGGGACCACGTGGGTGGGATCGACGCGCTCCTCGACGCGGGTGCTCGGCCTGTTGCATATGTGCCCCGCTCTTTCAGCGATGAGTTCCGCGAAAGGTTGGCGGCGCGGATCACGGTCGTCGAAGTCACCGGGCAGGTGTCGGTTGGTGAACATGCGCGCACGACGGGCGAACTCGGCACCTCGATCGTGGAGCAGGCGCTGGTGGCACCATCGGCCGAGGGCCTCGTGGTGATCACCGGCTGTGCGCATCCCGGCATCGCCCATATCGTGCGGTCGGCCGCAGCAGGCGACCGGGTCGCCCTGGCCGTGGGGGGATTCCACCTCAAGGACGCCGATGAGCGTGAGATCACGGAGACGGTCGAGGATCTTCGTGGGCTCGGCGTGATGCGGATGGCGCCCACGCACTGCACCGGCGACGCGGCACGCGCGCGCTTCGCTCTTGAGTTCGGTGACGATTACATACCTGTGGGAGTGGGCACTGTGATCGAAGCGGGCGGCTGATGCCTCCCCTTGCTGCTTGGCGTACCATACCTCTGAGACGTTCAGCTGCCGACGGACCGCATGCGCCAGCAACGATGTGTGTCCGATCCCTACGATCCGGAGGCGAGCATGGCTAACGCGAACGACACGCATGACACCACCAACGACGGCGCGCGTGCGCGCGAACTCACGGCACGCGGCATAGACGAGGCCCGCAGCGGCGACCATGCGGCTGCGGTCGGCTCGTTCAAGGAGGCCGAGACGATCGCGCGGGAGAACGGCTTGCTCGACCTCGCCGCGGGCGCGGCAGTGAACCGCGGATGGGCGCTCTGGCTCGCGGGAGAGAAGGACGATTCGATCGAGGCGTACGAGGCGGGCGCGCAACTGGCGCGGGAAGCGGGCGATAGCACGCGACTCATGCTCGCGCTCGGCAACCTCGGCATCGCCCATACGGCGGCCGGACGTCATGAGGAGGCGCTCGCCGTCTACGAAGAGTACCTGCCGCTTGTGGTCGACGACCCCGACGAGGAGATCGACGCCCACCTCAATTGCGCCATCGCGCTCGTGAACCTCGGCAGGTATGAAGAGGCCAACGGGCATCTCGATGAAGCCGAGCGGATCGCGCAAGACAACAAGAGCGCCGCGATCGTCAGCGTGTACCTGAGCCGCGGCGCGATCCGTGAGCGGATTGGTGACAATGACGAGGCGTTCGGGCTGTACTGGAAGGCGTTCGACACCGTTGATGAAGAGCGGGACCCGGGCCTCTTCGGGACCGTGATGCTCACGCTCGCTCGCGCGTACATCCGGTCGGGCGAGGATGCGCACGCGAGCGACTGCTACGGCGAGGCGGAGCGCGCCTTCCGCTACACGGAGGAGCGGGACCGCCTGGCGCAGGCGCTTCACGAGCACGCGGCGGCGCTGCTCCACGTGGGGCTCGTGGACCAGGCGCTGGAAGCGTGGCGAGAGGAAGAGCCGATCCTGCGTGAGATGGGCGATCACCTGGCGCTCGGGGAGTGCCTGCTCCAGCAGGCCCTGGCGACCCGGGAGCGTATGTCCGACTTCAGCTCCGACGTGAAGTTCACCGAGGCGGCCGTGGCGTTCCGCCGCGCGGGCGCCATCGAGCGGCTCCCAGAGCTCATCCAGGCTCATGCGCTGTGGCTGCGTGAGCACTTCATGGACACCAACGCGATGAAGCGTATGCGCGAAGTGTTCGAAGCCCTCGCCGAGTCGCCCAACGCGGCCGTGGAGTCGCGTGCTCACGCGCTGCACGCGCTAATGCTGGCCGATGCCGGTGATCATGAGGCCGCGTTCGGGGCCATCGACCGGGCCGAGGCCGTGGCCGGCGGTGCCGGTGACGTGGAGGCTGTCACGGGGGCGCGTGCCAGGCGGGCGTACGTGATGGCGCGTGCAGGCGAGCCGGCCGAGGATGTGAAGGCGCAGTTGAAGGCTGCCGAGGCCCACGCGGATGCCGAGGGTCACGGGCACAAGGGGGCGTTCGCCGTGGAGGCGGTCGCGCTTGAGATCGAAGAGCGGTGCGGCGAGGAGTACGCGGGCCTCCTGGGTGGTCCGTTGCCCGAGGAGGTCGATCTCGGATAGGATGTGTGTGTGCGTCACGAAGGCGCACACAGGTGGAGCAGATCCACGTTCCGTTGCACTGATCGTCACACACGATGGCCACGAGAGGCCGCGCGCGACATGACGTCGCCGTGGCCTTTCTGTATGCAGGGCGACAAGGGGGCGGCATGACAGAATCGGCGAGGGCGTCGGGGCGACTTGATACCGCGGTGCGGGACCGCCTGCCCGCCGAGTTCCTGGGGGCGGTCGACTTCCATGGCCACCTGTGTCCCGGCTTGACCATCGGCTATCGTGCGGCGGTGATCGCGATGGAGCGTCTTGGTGCGACACGCGGCTCCGATGAGGAGCTCGTGGGTATCGTGGAGACCGACGCCTGCGGCATCGATGCGTTTCAGTACCTTACCGGCTGCACGCTCGGCAAGGGCAACCTCATCTTCCGCGATCACGGCAAGCAGGTGTTCACGCTCGTGCGCCGTGCCGACGGGCGGGGCGTGCGTGTCGCGCTTGGCGGTGACGCGCTCGGCGCCGATCCGGAGCGTACGCGCCTCAAGGGCCGGGTGCTGTCGGGAGAGGCCACCGACGACGAGCGGGCCGAGTACCAGCGGAGCAGCACGGACCGCGTGTTCGAACTGCTGGAGCTCCCTGCCGAGCGGTTCGGTGCCGTCAGCGAGGTGAGCGTGGACCTGCCGTCCAAGGCAGGTTCGTTCCCCTCGGTCACCTGCGCGGTGTGCGGAGAGGCAGTGATGGAGCCGCGGGCCCGGGTCCGCGATGGCGAGCCGTGCTGCATACCGTGCTCCACGCGGTACGGCCGTGGCTGGGAGATCAACGTCTAGCGCGCCAGACGCGCGACGTCCGAGGGGAGACGCACGTGAAGGAGTCGATCAGGGTAGCGGTCGCCGGTGTTCTGGCGCTGACGCTGGCGCTCGGTCTGTCGGTATCGGCCGGATGCGGAGACGGCGCCGCCGGATCGTCGGAGACTGCGTCGTCCGCCGGAGACACCACAGAGCGTACGATCATCGACCTCGCCGGGCGTGAGGTGGGCGTTCCCGCTGAAGTGGAGCGCGTGGCGGCGATCGGCTCGGGCGCACTGCGCCTGGTGGTGTACGCAGGCGGCGTCGATCGCGTCGTCGGCATCGAGGAGTTCGAGACGCGTCCGCCCGTGGCGCGTCCCTACACGCTCGCGAACCCCGGTCTCCTCGAGCTGCCGGTGATAGGCGCGGGCGGTCCCGATTCCACGCCCGATGCCGAGCGGCTGCTCGCTGCCGCACCCGACGTGATCTTCGTGAACCAGATCGCCGATGCCGAGAGCGCGGACAGGCTCCAGGAGGCGACGGGCATCCCGGTGGTCGTGGTGAGCTACGGGAGTCTCGGCACGCTCGACGAGCCGTTCTTCACGTCGATGGACCTCGTGGGCGAGGTGATGGGGACGAGCGCACGCGCAGCCGAGGTGGTGACCTTCGTTCGCGATGCGCTGGGCGACCTCGCTGCTCGTACCGCCGACGTGCCGGATGGCGACAAGGCCACCGCCTACGTGGGCGCTCTCGGCTTCAAGGGTGCGCGTGGCATGGAGAGCACGCAGCCCAGGTATCTGCCGCTGGCCGCGATCGGGGCGTCGAACGTGGCCGGCTCGGTAGAGCAGACCGCCTCGGTCATGATCGACCGCGAGCAGCTCGTCGCCTGGGACCCGGACCACATCTTCCTCGACCTCGGCGGGCTCGCGCTCGTGCGCGAGGATGTGCGGGCCGATCGCGGCTTCTACGAAGGCCTCACCGCCGTCCGCGAGGGTCGCGTGCATGCGCAGCTGCCGTTCAACAACTACTCCACCAACGTGGAGGTGGCGCTCGCTGACGCGTACTACGCCGGGACCGTGCTCTTCCCGGAGCGCTTCGCTGACATCGATCCCGCCGCTAAGGCCGACGAGATCGCCACCGCGCTCGTCGGCGAGCCGGTATACGAACGCCTGGCCGCGATCTACGGGCAGGGCTTCGGCCCCATCGACCTTCTCGGCGGTGAGTGAGGGTGTCGCACGAGCACGACTACAAGGCCCGGTATGCCGCCTACACCAGGCGCAAGGTCGCGGTGACCGCGGGCCTCGCGCTGGCGGTCGTGCTGGCGGCTGTCTACGCCGTGTACGCGGGCTCGTCCGGGCTCTCGTTGTCCGAGGTGCTGCGAGCACTGGCGCGAACCGGTGACGAGACCGCCTCGCTGATCGTGTGGAACATCAGGCTGCCGAGGGTGATGGCTGCTATCGTGGCCGGCACCGGGCTTGCCGTGTCCGGAGCGGTGATGCAAGGCGTGCTCCGCAACCCGCTCGCCTCGCCGTTCACGCTCGGCGTCTCCCAGGGGGCGGCCTTCGGCGCCGCGCTCGCGATCATCGGGTTCGGCGCCGGCGCCACCGGCACGGCGGCAGCCGATGCGGTGCGGATCTCCAACGTGTGGTCGGTGGCGGGGTTCGCCTTCGCCGGTGCGATGGTGGCCACGCTCGCCGTTCTCGCCATCTCCCGCACGCGCGGGGCCACTCCGGAGACCATCGTGCTCGCCGGTGTCGCCCTCGGCTCGCTGTTCTCAGCGGCCACGGCGCTCATGCAGTACTTTGCCGAGGACACGCAGGTGGCGGCTGTCGTCTTCTGGACGTTCGGCGACCTTGGCCGAGCCGCCTGGCGCGACATCGGCCTGATGGCGGTCGTCGTGGGCGTGTGCGTCACGTACTTCTTCTGGCACCGCTGGGACTACAACGCGCTCGAGACCGGCGCCGAGTCGGCGCACGGGCTCGGCGTGCACGTGGAGCGCGTACGACTGCTCGGCATGCTCGCCGCGTCCTTCGCCACGGCGGCGATCGTCGCGTTCCTCGGCATCATCGGGTTCATCGGGCTGGTGGGGCCGCACCTCGTGCGCCGCGTGATGGGGAGCGACCACCGCTTCCTGCTTCCCGCGTCGGCGGCTGCAGGCGCACTGCTCCTGCTGGTGGCCGACACCGTGGGCCGCACGCTCATCTCGCCGGTGGTCCTGCCGGTCGGCGCCATCACTTCGTTCCTCGGCGCGCCGCTCTTCCTCTACCTCCTGGTGGCGAGGAGGCGATCGGCATGATGCTTCGTGTCGATGGCGTCACGTTCGCCTACCGCAGCGTTCCCGTGCTCGACGGCGTCGACCTGTCGGTGGATCCCGGTGAGTTCCTGGCGGTGCTCGGCAACAACGGCGCCGGCAAGTCCACGCTGCTCAAATGCATCATGCGGATCGTGCGCCCGCATGCGGGCGCGGTCTATCTAGACGGACGCGACGTACACGCGCTTCGTGGCAGCGAGCGTGCGCGCTGCATCGGCCATGTCCCCCAGCGGGCCGAGACGAGTCACATGACCGTGTACGACGCCGTGCTCGTGGGCCGGACACCGCACATCACGTGGAGCGCCTCGCACGAGGACCACCACGTGGTGGAGCATGTGTTGGCCGAGTTGGGGCTTGAAGAGCTCGCCATGCGTCCGATCGACGAGCTCTCCGGCGGGGAGCTGCAGAAGACGGTCATCGCGCGCGCGCTGGCGCAAGAGCCGCGCGTCCTGCTGCTCGACGAGCCCACCTCGAGCCTGGATCTTCGCAACCAGCTCGACGTGCTCGCAACCGTGAAGCGCGTGACCTCGGCGCAGGGCGTGGCGGTGATCGCGGTGATGCACGACCTCAACCTCGCGCTCCGTTTCGCCGACGCCTTCTGCCTGCTGGCCGATGGTCGGGTGCATGCGTGCGGCGGGCGCGAGGTCATCACGTCGGAGAACGTCTCACACGTGTACGGCGTGCCCGTGAGCGTGACCACGGTCGACGACGTGCCCCTCGTGGTGCCGCTCTAGCGCACCCGGTCGGGCCGCCCGGGCTTCGCGTGGCGCGCGGCACCGCTTCCTACAGTTCGTGCGTCATGTACGAGTAGCCGAGGTGGCCTTCGCCGTCGGTGGCGATGTGCAGCACGCGCTCGTCGTCCAGGGAGCCGAAGAGGTAGTTGCCCTGCTTGATGCCGTCGGTGGCCTTCCACGTGTACTGCTCTACCACGGTGGCGCCATCGCCTCCCACGGCCTCCACCATACGCGCGGCGAGCTCGAGGAAGCTCGCGCGCTCGGCATCCGTCATCGGGTCGGGCGTGGCGCCCTCCACGCTCACGGTGTCGTCCACGTAGTCCCACCGCCAGTCGTTCTCAACGTCGCGGAGGGTGATCGTGATGACGTGGTCGCCGGAGGACCACTGGAGCGCACCGTATCCCTCCATGCTCTCCAGCACGACGACCTCACCGTCGGCGGGCGTGAGGCCGTAGAGTTCGAGGCCGATCCCGAGCAGGGCGAGGTACTGCTCTTCGTTCTCGAGCGGCGGAAGTTCGGGCTCGTTATCGGGCTCGGTGTCCGGCTCAGGAGCGGGGGCCTCGGCGCCGGTGTCGGTGGGTGTACCGGGCTCATCGGGACTGCATGCGCATCCCGGAAGCGCCAGCATAAGCAGCAGTGCGAGTACGACGGCGACGATCGTACGTGTACGCATCGGTCCTCCCTGTTCGGCCGGTACAGCAAGTCTAGCCGATTGGCGCGTCGTGGAGCGTGTGCGTTCTGATGGACACACTCGTGCAGCGGAGTCGTATGCTTGGGGTGAGGTGCGCACGCGGTCCGCTCAATGGAAGGGGTGCTCGATGGCCGAGGCCATGCCGGTCGATGCGATCGTGGCCGAGATCGGATCGACCACGACCGTTCTCTCGGCGTTCGACGGACTCCACGCGGATGCGACCCGCCCACCGCGGCTCGTGGGACAGGGTTCGGCCCCCACGAGCGTGGCCACCGGGGACGTCACGCTCGGTGTGGACGAGGCGCGCGTCGCGCTCGAGGAGGCCGTCGGCCCGCTCGATCCGCGCGTGACGCTGGCGACCTCGTCGGCGGCGGGCGGTCTGCGGATGACCGTGCACGGGCTCACGCAGCAGATGACCGCGATGGCCGCGCGTGAGGCGGCGCTCGGTGCGGGCGGCGTGGTGGAGGTGGTCACCGCGGGGCGTCTCCGCGACCACGACCTCACGCTGATCGAGGCGGCGCGCCCCGGGCTCATCCTGCTCGCGGGCGGGGTGGAGGGCGGCGACTCGGAGGTGGTCCTCTACAATGCGGCGCGGCTCTCGCGCCTGTCGGTGCGCCCGATCGTGGTGTACGGGGGCAACTCGGCGGTGGCCGGCGAGGCGAGAGCTGTGCTCGAGGATGCGGGGTTCCCGGTGCGGGTCACCAGCAACGTGTATCCCGGCGTGGACGAGCTCGACATCGTGCCGGCCCGGCATGCGATCCACGATGCGTTCGAGGAGCACATCACCCATGCGCCCGGGATGGAGCGCATCGCCGGGTACGTGAGCGGGCGGATCCTGCCCACGCCCGGCGCGGTCCTGATAGCCGCGGAACTTCTTGCCGAGGAGATGGGCGACCTCGTGGTGGTAGACGTGGGCGGCGCCACCACCGATGTCCACTCGGTGACCGACGGCACTGCCGAGATCGCGGCGATCGCCACGGACCCGCAGCCGCACGCCAAGCGCACGGTGGAGGGCGACCTCGGCACGTACGTGAGCGCCGCACATGTGGCGGCGCTCCTCCCCGAGCAGGACCGGCCGCCGCTGCTGCCTCCCGCGATCCCGACCACGCCCGAGGAGACCGCAGCGGCCGTGCTGCTGGCCCGGACCGCCGCACGCGCGGGCGTGGAGCGGCATGCGGGACGGCTGGCGCACCTGTATACGCCGCGGGGCCGTCAGACGGTGGCGCGCGGGCGCGACCTCACGGCCTGCCGCCTGGTGATCGGCACGGGAGGCGCGCTCACGCGCCTTCCGGGCGGAGAGGCGATGCTGGCGTCGGTGCGTGCGAGCGGCCCGGAGGGCGAGCGTCTCCTCCCTCCCGCCGACGCGCGGGTGGCGATCGATCACCACTACGTGTTCGCCGCGTGCGGTGCGCTGGCCTCGGCCTTCCCGGCCGAGCGCGTGGTGGCGCTGATGCGGGAGAGCCTCGGTTAACGGCCGGAGATAACGCCTGGCGCCGACGCGCCGCAAAGGGTATACCAGGATGAGGGGGGGGTGACGAGGTGTCGCCAGAGGTGCCGACTCCTGCGGCAGCACAACAGACGTGGCGGTGTCCCACGTGCGGGCATCCCACGCCCGGACCGGTCTACTGCGACCACTGTGGCGCCACGCTCGTGCGTCCCGAGCAGGCGCCCGTCCCCGGGCCCCGCAAGAAGCGCGGTTGCCTCTGGCTCGGCATCTGGGCCGCTGCCCTCGTGATCGCAACGGTCGGCGGGTTCGCGTATGGCTTCATCACCAACTGGGGTGAGATCGCGGTGCCCACTGCTGAGCAGCAGGTCGTGATCGATTCGTACGGCGCACCGGCGGCGTTCGTGGTGGCCGACGGTCCCAGTGGCCCGGGCGAGGACGACGTACGCATGGAGGAATGGCTCTACCCGGAGACCGGCGCGATCGTGTACTTCATCGACGGGCGTCAGGTGGCCGAGGAGGAGATGACCTTCACCGAGCCGATCGCCGGCACATCGAGCGCTCCCTGGCGTTTTGGGAGAGCGATGCGCGCATCCGATGTGGAAGACCTGCTCGGCGAGTCGGGCATCGGGCTTGCCGAGGTCGACACCGTGTTCGACGGCTACGAGGCGTATGCATACGAGGGGAGCCGTCTGCTGATCGGCTACCTCGACGGCAGGGTGTACACCGTCCAGACCTACTGAGAGGGTGCGGCATGGTTGCGTTGGTGGTGCTAGCGGGCAAGGTGATGCTGGTTGCGCTCACCGCTACCGCGCTCGCGCTCGGCGCAATACAGGCCGGCGGCGGCATGAGCCGCTACGCGAGCGCCGCCCGGACGGTGGAGGATCGGTTCCACGACGAGTCCACCGACATGGACGAGATACAGAAGGCCCGGACCGAGGGCATGACCGACGCGGTGGTGGGCACCGCCAAGGTTGCGATGGCCGCGCAGACGATCGCGTCTCCCGATCTACCCGTGAACCCCGTGGGGATCGGTTTCACCGATGCGATGTCGGCCGCGCAGGTGGCGATCGAGCAGTATGAGGGCGCCGGTGCGGGGGCGGAGGCCAACGTGGGAGCGGATGCGAACGCGGCGGCGGGAGCGGGCGGGCAGTCGGCCGGAGAGGTCGCAGGCGAAGCGGCGGATACGCTGAACAACCAGGGAGTGGGTGCCGCGGTCTCGCCCGACGGCAGCGTCCCGGTGGAGCAGGCGCGCGAGACGTACTACATCGCGTGGTACTGCAAGGACTTCGGCTGGGAGCCCATTTACATCACCACCGTGGAGCGGTTCAAGGCCGACGAGATGGCGTACACATACCCCGGCGGCGGTATCGACCCGGATGTGCCGCTCGTGAAGGTGCCGCTCACCGGCGCGTTCTCCTCGGAGGAAGAGGCACGCAAAGCGGTCTACGGCATGATGAGCAACCCCCGCCCCGGCGGTGGCATCTACGCGGGGGTGCCCTTCGCCGACATCGGCGACCAGACCCACAGCCTGGAGTTCTGCGGCGGGCTGGAGTGGTGGCAGTAGTCTTCGTGCCGGTGGCGCGTTCGGAACGGTCCCCTTTGCTATGCTCTGAGCAGACCCACGATCGAGGAGTCTCCTATGGGCGAGCAGTTCTGCACCTCGTGCGGCGCGCCGAGGGCTGGCACGGAGAGCTTCTGCACGCAGTGCGGTCAGCGGTTCGAGGCGGCTGAGCAGCCGCCAGCGCCAGCCGCCGGCACGCCTCCCGCCCAGCCCACGGGAGCGCCCGCTGCACAATCCCCTGGCGCACCCTCCGCCCAGCCTCCGGGGGCGTACCCTTCTCCCGCGCCCGCGCAGCACCAGCAGGTCCCGCCGCAGCGCCCGCGCCGGCGCGGACGGGCATGGGCTCTCGGCTGCCTGGGCGTGCTCTTCGCATGCGCCGCCGCCTGCGGCCTGCTCTCGCTGCTTGGCGGTGACGGTGTGCAGACGGCCTCGCTCTCTTCCGATCAACGGCGTGTGGCCGAGGAGTTCGGGCTGCCCGAGACGTTCTCGGTGGTGCACGGGGAGGACGTGGAGAGCGCCGGGACCGGTGAGGCCCCCTCGACGCATCGGGTGGAGGCGTGGGACTACCACACCATGGGCGTCCGGGTCCTGTTCCGCGACGGCGCGGTGGTGGGCACACGTGACATCGCCGTGCTCGACCGGGCCGCCTTCGCGTATCCGGCAGTGTCGCCCGTATCGTTCGCCGAGGGGATGAGCGCCAGCGACGTGACCGCGATGCTCGGACATCCGCCGGGCGGCGAGGCCACGCTCGATGCAGGTCTTGATGAGGACGTGCGCACGATGGTGTGGAGCGGGGTCGTCTCGTGCACGTTCGCCGACGGCGGGCTGGTAGCCGCGGAAACCGCGCCCATCCAGGTGACGGAGGTGGCCGAGTGAGGACCACGCTCTCACGTGACGACGGGTTCGCCATCACGACCATCCTGCTCATCACCAGCGTTGCCACGGCCGTTATCGTCGGCGGTTCGAGCACCACGGCTGCGGTGATGAACCGCAGCGACATCCAGGAAGCCACCGGGCACATGCAGGGCGTGGCCGCCGACATCCGCCAGCGCACGGCAGGGGACGACTCGGCGCAGGCCCAGGCTATGCGTGCGCATGCCGACAAGATGGATGCCGTTGCCGGGTCTCTCTCAGGCGCCGCCGACAAGGATCTGCTCGTGGCGGTCACCAACAACGTGGGAGATGCGGTCCTGACACCGATCCAGGGTGGCGCGGTGGTCACGGCCGCCAAGTTCGCCTGGGACGTGAAGACCGGCTGGGAGCTCGGCGACACGGCTATGAGCTCGTGGGGGATCACGGATCCCGGCGCCGATCCGCTCCTGGCGCAGCTCCGCGGCCTGGAGGTCCCTCGCGACCTGTCGACCCCGGTGGAACAGGCGATCGTGGAGGCGAAGCTCAAGGGTGCACGGGCTGCCGTGTCCGGAGCCGATCCGGGTCTCGATCCGGGCGAGGTGGACGCTGCCGCGACGCAGCTCGTTATGGATGTCGTGACATCGGGAGACACGCCCGCAGCCGGCTCCGACCCCTACCGGAACCACTGGGTCGACGACGCGATCGCACAGCATCTCGGCTGGACGCCTCCCGACGACGCCGCCGTGTCGGGTGACGGCACGCCGGGTGAGACTCCGGCGGACGGCGGGGTAGTGCCCGATGGCGGCCCCGACGTAGACGGAGGCGCCCCCGATGCGGGCGGTGCGGGCGACTGGATCAAGTTCCTGTTCTCGGGCCCGGGCACCTACTGGCCCGGATCACCGGACCCGTACTCGGCGGAGATCGCGATCCGTGAGACCGCCGAGGCGTTTCTCGGCATGCAGCCCGGCACGACGGTCCAGGTGCTCGCGGTGGGTCCCACCGACGGCCAGAGCGGTGCATGGCCGGTGCGATTCCGCGTGATCGGACCCGACACCGACGGCAACGGCATGGTGTTCCTCACGCTGGTCTACGCGTCCGATGACGGGTATATGGCTTCGCCCATCTTCATGCCCGATCCGATCGGCGGGGCCACCTCGGCGCTCTCGCGCTGACCGGGCGCCTTGGCCCATCGCACGCGCGTACGGGGCGCCCCGCATAACGCGAGACGCCCCGAAGCTGTGCCGCATGCCTTACACCACGCCGGCGAGCCCGAGCCGGTCGATGGTCTCCTGAGTGGGGACGCCACTCTCGAGGTCCCAGCCCATCGCCGCGTAGAAGCTGTCAAGCGAGACGCGGAGATCGGCCACCTGGCCCTCTCCACGTCCGTCAGGAGCAGGTTCGCTCGTGATCCGCCTGGGCAGCGTGTCGTCGGCGCGCGTGAACCCGAAGCGGGCGTTCACGAGCCGCTCGAGGTTGATGACCCGCTCGGCCGCCTTGAGCATGCTCTCCACGCTCCATTCGCGACCGGTGGCCGCCGAGAGCGTGGCCGCCCACGTGGACGGTTGCACGGCGAGCGTGATCACCGAGAAGAGGCACACCCCGAGCAGGTTGGTGGCCATCGAGAACTCCATGAAGGGCTTCACCCACTGCTGGTTGCCGTCATCCAGGAAGTCGACGTCGTAGGTGAGGCCGAGCTCCTCGTTGCGATACCCGAAGGCATCCACCACCGACGCGTACGGCCGCAGGTGGTCGGCGCCGCGTGGCGATACCGCGTGGCTGACGCCCTCGCCCTTGCTCGCTCGCACCCCGCAGCTCGCCAGCTCCACGCCCTTCACTTCGAAGGTGTAGTCGCCCGCATCGCCGCCGAGGGCAGCGGCCGCGCGCCTCGAGCCGTCGGCCAGCAGGTTGCCCAGCCCTTCTCGGCGCGCGATCTTCTCGAGCAGCGCGGGGAACACCTCGCCGTTGCCCCAGGTAAGGTCGAACCCGTCGGCGGTCTCAGTGTCGAGGATGCCTTTCTCGTACCACTCCATGGCGATCGCGATCACCTGTCCGGCCGCGATCGTGTCGAGTCCCAGGTCGTTGCAGAGGTGCCCCGCCTTCACCACCGCGTTGAGGTCGGTGCAGAAGCACTTGGCGCCGAACGCTCCGAGCGTCTCGTACTCGGGTCCGCCGCCGGTCTCACCGGCATACGGCCCGGTCTTGATCGTGGTCACGCGTCCGCAGGCCACAGGGCACGCGTAGCAGGCGTACGGCTTCACGTCGAGGTTCGCGTGGTACGCCTCATGGCCGAGTGTCTCGATCGACTCCGGGAAGGTCGTCCGCCTCCAGTTCTGCGTGGGCAGGATGCCGAGCGCGCTGATCGAGTCGTAGAAGCTCGGCGTGCCGTACGGTTTGAGCTCGTCCGCCACGAACTCCTCGGTGAGGAACTCCTCGCGGGCCTTCTTCGACGCCTCCTTCAGCGCATCCGGATCCGCTATCGGGAGCGGTTTGGTGCCACGTACCGCGAACGCCTTGAGCCCCTTGGCGCCCATGGCTGCTCCGCTTCCGCCCCTGCCGGCGGCCCGCTCGGTGTCCGTCATGATCGACGCGAACATCACACCGTTCTCGCCGGCGGGGCCGATCACCGCGAGCTGCCAACCCTTTCCGTGGAGGTCCTCGCGTATCGCGGCCTCGGTGTCCTGCACCCCCTTGCCCCAGAGGCCGATCGCGTTCCGCACCTCCACGGTGTCGTCATCGATCACCACGTAGACGGGGTTGTCGGCGGCCCCGGTGAACACGATGAGGTCGTACCCCGCCTTCTTGATCGCCGGCGACAGATGGCCACCCACATTGGACGCGCCGATCGCGCCGGAGGCGGGGGAGCGGAAGACGAAGCAGGTGCGTCCCGAGGAAGGAGCGGCGGTCCCGCTGAGGGGTCCTGCCGCCGCTATCAGCGGCTGCGAGGGTTCGAGAGGCAGGTCATCGAAGTCGACCAGCTCGGCGAACAGGCGCATCGCCACACCTTCACCGCCGATGTACTCGTCGAACCACTGTTCCGGCAGCTCACGGCGCGACACCTCGCCCGTGCCGAGGTCCACCATCAACGCTACACCCCAGTTGCCATCCATAGCTCCTCCTCCATGCCGCACAGCCGGTACGGTGCAGACGCCCGCATCCGCGCGGTGAGGCGCGGTGCGAGTGCTGTGCGGCGGTGGCCCGCGCCGGTGCGCGACAGCCTGCCTGAAGGAGTGCGCCGACCGGCCGGGGTCAGACGCCGCCATCACCATAGATACCCATGTTGACGGACGCTAAGGAGAGCATTAGAGTAAAGATGTCTCCGAGCGTTGCGACCTACAGGAAGCGAATCCCCATGGTCGCAAGGCCGATAGGGTCAGCAGGGAAACCGGCTGGCCTCCCGCTTGGAAAGGAGATCCAAGGGGCGCCTGGCGCTCCGGACTGCCTTTCCCGTAGCGGGGAAGGCTTCTTTCTTCCCCGACCGGGATCGTCGGCATCGCCCGGGAGACGAGGCGGCAAAGGTCGCACATGCGACCCACGCTACCCCTCTCCCCTGTGGCGGGAGGACGGCCGGGTCCTCACCGTCACGCCAAGGAGGCCCCGATGCCGCGGGGCCTCCTTTGCTTTGTCGTACCATGGTGATGCCGGCGGCGCACGCCCCGGTGAGTCCTATGCGCCGAGGAGCAGCCGTGAGCGCCAGAGCTTCCGTGACCGTGGACCTCGTCAAAGTGATCGCCAACACGCGCCGGGTGGTGGATGCGCTCGGGGGGCGTGACGTGTACGGCGTCACCAAGGTGACGTGTGGCGCTCCCGAGGTGGCGAGGGCCATGCTCGCCGGTGGCGCGGCCGGTATCGCCGATTCCCGGTTGGAGAACATCGCCCGGATGCGTGAGGCGGGCATCGATGCCGAGTTCTGGAGCTTGCGCGCTCCCACGCCTGTGGGAGTCGAAGAGGTGGTACGCCTTGCCGACGTGTCGCTCGAGAGCGAGATCGAGACCGTTCGGGCGCTCGACGTGGCGGCCCGCGTTCTCGGCGCCACGCACCGGATCATCGCGATGGTCGACCTCGGCGATCTGCGGGAGGGGATGATGCCGGCCGACCTGCCGGCGTTCCTGGAGGCGGCCGGGGAGCTCGCGAACATCGAGGTCCTGGGCGTCGGCACCAGCCTCACCTGTTACGGGGCGATCGTGCCGGACGCCGGGAACCTCGGCGAGCTGGTAGCGCTTACGCAGTCCGCAGAAGCGAGCCTCGGTAGGCGCCTTCATGTGAGCGGCGGCATGTCGAGCTCGCTCGATGCGCTGGTGGGAGGCATCCTGCCCGATCGGATCGACAGTCTGCGTATCGGCGAGTCCATCCTGCTCGGCGTCTCAACGGTCACCCGCGAGCCCATCCTCGACCTCCACACCGACGCTGTCACCGTGAGCGCGCCGGTGATCGAATGCCTCGTGAAGCCGAGCATGCCGCGCGGAACGACCGCGCAGGACGCGTTCGGAGGGCGTCCGGTCTTCCTCGACCGTGGCGACCGCCGCCGGGCGATCCTCGCGATGGGCCGCCAGGACACTGTGCCCGAGGGGCTCACGCCGGTCGATCCGCGCGTGGTCGTCCTCGGCGCGTCGAGCGACCATCTCGTGGTGGACGTGCACGATCTTCCCGAGCCTCCCGGCCTGGGTGAAGCGATCGAGTTCGTGCCCAACTATGCGGCGACGCTGGCCGCTTTCACGTCTCCGTACGTGGAGAAGCGCTTCGTCGGCTAGCGTGCGCGTGCGGGACGCCGGGAGCGGCCTCCGGTTCGCTCACTGAGCGACGACGTGGTGGATCGCGCCGTTGAAGTCCACGACGTAGATCTCCCCGTCATCGTCCTCGCCGAAGCTCGAGATCATCATGTCCGTGTCCAGAAGCAGCCGCGTCCGCACGCTGCCGTCGACCTCCTGCTGCAGCCCCCAGATGCGCCCCACCGAGAAGTCGCCGTACAGGTAGGTCCCCCGGAGCGCCGGCTGGCTCTCGCCGCGGTACACGTAGCCACCCGTGACCGAGGTGCCGGCGTCGCGATCGTACTCCACCACGGGCATCGTGAAGCCTTCCGGGGCGGGCGGCTCGGCATCGTGCGGATAGGGGTGGGTGCCCTCGAACACCTTCCATCCGTAGTTCTCGCCGCCGCCGGACGACGCGGGCTGGAAGTCGATCTCCTCCCACGCGTTCTGCCCCACATCACCGATCCACATGTCGCCGGTGACCCGATCGAAGCTGAACCGCCAGGGATTGCGCAGACCGGACGCCCAAATCTCGGGACGCACGTCGGGCTGTCCCACGAGCGGGTTGTCGGCGGGCACGGTGTAGGGCGGCCGGGGGTCGTCCGTGTCGGCTTTCACGTCGATGCGCAGCATCGAGCCGAGCAGTGTGAGCGTGTTCTGTCCGTTGCCGTGCGGGTCGCCGCCGCTGCCGCCGTCGCCGAGGCCCACGTAGAGGTACCCGTCGGGCCCGAACTCGATCATGCCGCCGTTGTGGTTGGCATACGGCTGTTCCACAGTGAGCCACACCTGCTCGGATGCCGGGTCGAGCACGCCGTCGCTCGCGAAGCTCGAGACCACGCTGCTGCCGTCGGCCCGCGTGTAGCTCACCCACACCTGGTCCTCACCGTCTTTGAAGCCGGGAGGGAACGCCATGCCGAGAAGCCCCTGTTCGCTCTCGGTGCTCACCACGCCGGTGAGGTCGAGGTAGACCTCCGTCCGCTCGCCGTTCTCCACCGTCCAGATGAGGCCGGTTTTCTCGGCCACGAAGAGGCGACCCGACCCGTCGCCCGCGCCTGTCACGTACAGGGGCTGCGAGAAGCCGTCGAGCACCGGCTCGAGCGCGATCTCGATCTCGTCGAGCGGGAGGGGCTCCGCCGAAGGCGGCTCCTCGGGCGTGGAGGGCGGCGGCGTGGTCGTCTCCTCGGCCACGGGCTCCGTGACCTCGGCTTCGCAGCCGGCGCCCAGCGCCGCGAGCGCCACGGCGAGCGCCACCAGTACGCCTATCGTGATCCGCGATCCGCGCATGGCTCCTCCTCGGGTGTCTGGGCCGATGGTTACGTATACCCGCTGCGCTACAATCGCTGCATGCCTACCGCCATCCGTCGCACACTCCTCGCCGCAGCCGTCCCCGTCATGTTCGCCATGCTCGCAGGGTGCTATGCCACCGGCAGCGGCACGGCCGACCCGCTCCCCGGCGCGCCGGATGTCACCAGAGCGGTGGTGATCCGCCACACCGACGGCGATACCGCGCACTTCCGCCTGGAGGGCGGAGCCGAGGAGAAGGTGCGGTTCATCGGCATCGATACCCCTGAGGTGGGCGAGCGGGCCGAGCCCTACGGTCGCGAGGCCGCGGCGTACACGGCCGATGCGATCCCGCTGGGCGCGACCGTGTGGCTGGAGACAGACGCCGAACGTCGCGACCGGTACGGTCGCCTGCTCGCGTACGTCTGGCTTGAGCGGCCGCAGGCCGGCGACGCCGCCGAGGTTCGGACAACGATGCTGAACGCGCGCATCGTCCTCGATGGGTACGCCAACGCGTACACGTACCCGCCCAACGTCAAGTACACGGGCGTGCTCAAGGACCTGCAGGCCGAGGCTCGCGCCGTCGAACGGGGCCTCTGGGCCGACAGATAGCGCGCAAGACCTGACGAACGGCGTGAGTGTACGGCCGCGATGGGGAAGTAGTGTAATCAGTACGTCTGCGGGGGAACGGACGCACAGGGGGCACTCCAGGGGCATGGGGGTACGGAGTGATGCGTTCCCTGCGCATCGGGTCAGCGCGTTCCCGCGGCACCGCGCCGGTGGAGGCTCACGGTCTCCACGGTTCCGCACGCTCCCGCCTCCTTCGCGCGCGCCGGCGTGCCGGCCCCTCTCCACCACGTTCGCCGTGAACGCTGCACCCGGCTCACGGATGGTGACGATCGAGGGGCAAGGAGAGAGCGATGACGAGGAGAACGACGAGGCTTGTGGCGATCGTGGCGGCGTTCGCGTTGCTGCTTTCGGCAGCGGCCGCCATGGGCGCGGTGCCGCGCGACGAGGTCGGCACGCGTGCCGGACAGATGAGGCAGGACAAGCGTCCGCACCCGCTCGGCCAGAAGGCGGCGGCATTGCGGACCGTGGCGTTGGAGGCCCGGGTGTCGGGCCACGCGCCGGGACCGGTGTACGAGGCAGCTCCGGGCAAGTTCGTGGACCTCGAGCTCGAGGGCGCCGGCATGGTGTGGACGGTCCCCGGGGAGTTCCCCGACTACCCGCACAACAGCATCGAGGAGCCGGACCGCTCCGTGGACAACTCCACGCTGTGGATGGACGACTTCAGTGAGGCGTACTACGACGAGATGCTGTATGCGCGCGGCGTCGACGTGAACTCGATGGCCGAGTACTTCCTCGAGCAGTCGAGCGGGCGCTACACAGTGGACGGCGACTGCGTCGACTGGGTGATGGTGCCGGAGACGCACGAGGTCTACGACGACGGCGATGCGAAGAACGACACCTCCGAGAACGTGTGGCTGTTCCTCGAGGACAGCCTCGACAGCTGGTACCAGTCCGAGCTCGCTGCCGGCAAGACGCTAGCCGAGATCGACGCGTACCTCGCGCAGTTCGACGTGTACGATCGCTACGATTGGGACGGCGACGGGGTCTTCGACGAGCCCGACGGCTACATCGACCACTACCAGTCGCTTCATGCGGGACAGGGCGAAGAGGAGGGCGGCGGCGCGCTGGGTGACGAGGCGATCTGGAGCCACAGCTGGTACGCCTGCTACGAGGACATCGGGACCACGGGTCCGTCGGCCGAGTACCTGCTCGGCGGCATCCGCGTGGGCGAGAGCAGCTACTGGATCGGCGACTACACGATCCAGCCCGAGAACGGCGGCGTGGGCGTGTTCACGCACGAGTTCACGCATGACCTCGGCGCCCCGGACCTCTACGACTACTATGGCGAGAACGGCACCGGCTTCTGGACGCTGATGTCGAGCGGCTCGTGGCTTTCGGACAACGACTACGACCTGGGGTCGGCGCCGTGCCACGAGGACGCGTGGATCAAGCTGCAGCTCGGCTGGCTCGCGTATGAGGTGGCCACGCCCGGCGAGGTCACGGAGCTCACGCTCGGGCCCGCCGAGTACAACTCCACGCAGCCGCAGGCGCTGCTTGTGGACCTCGGCAAGAAGTTCAAGGACTGGGACATCGGGGACCCGTACGCCGGCGAGGCGTTCTACTACAGCGGCCAGGGCGACAACCTGCGCAACAGCATGACCAAGCCGGTGAGCCTGCCGGCCACCGGCGCCGGTCTGAGCGCGATGGTCCGGTACGGCATCGAGGAGGGGTATGACTACGCGGCGGCGATCGTCTCGGTGGATGGCGGTCCGTGGCAGACCGTGCCCACGAGCCTCTCGAACTCGACCGTCGATGAGAACGGCATCGACGGGTTCAGTGACGAGTGGGTGCCGCTCACGGTCGACCTCTCGGCATATGCGGGGCAGGACGTGGAACTCGGGTTCCAGTACGTGACCGACGGTGGTGTGGCCGAGGTGGGCTTCATGGTGGATGACATCGTGGTCGCCGGCCTGCCGCTCGATGGCGCTGAAACCGAAGCCGGATGGGAGTTCGACGGCTTCAAGACGACCACCGGCTACGAGAGCGGCTGGTACTGGCACTACTACCTGGCCGAGTACCGGCAGTACTGGGGCTACGACGTGGCGTTGGCCAACTGCTACAACTTCGGGTGGCTGTACGGCAGGGATGCGGAGCCCGACTGGAACGAGAAGTTCGCGTATCAGGACGGGCTGCTGGTGTGGTACTGCGACACGTCCCAGCCGAACAACGATACGGCGAACCACCCCGGGCAGGGCATCGCGCTGCCGGTGGACGCCCATCCGGACGCGATCATGCGCGACGGCAAGAACGCGTGGCGCAACCGGGTACAGACCTACGACGCGACGTTCGGTCTTGAGGACACCGATGCGCTCACGCTCCACTACTACAGCAGGGAGTACAGGATCCCGAGCCTCAGGGCGAACCCCGTTTTCGATGACGCGCTCGACTACTACGACGAGGCGATCCCGCTCAACAGCGTGGACCACCCGCACTCCGGCACTCGGATCGAGGTGCTCGACACGACCTCCACGCGCAAGAACGGCTCGTACATGGCCGTACGCGTGCAGGCGCCGCTGCCTGAGGCGCCGCTCGAGTGAGCGGATGAGCAGGTGGCCGCTCGCGGTGTGGGACCCCGGATATCCGGGGTCCCACGCGTGCTAGTATGCAGTCACATCGGCCCGCGTTGACGCACGAAGGAGAGGACGCCTGAGATGCCGCTTCCCGAGCCCCTCGAGCGCATGACGTTCGATGTCGCCACCCTCATGGCCGAGCATCCTCCGCTCATCCATCACCCCAACAAGCGCGTGGTGTTCGAGATCGCGTGCGGCAAAGGACGCGAGTGCTCGGGCGAGATCGGCTACACGCAGTGGCCTGCGTTCCCGCTGCCGGAGCACGTGAAGCCCGCTGTCGGGCTTGAGGCGCTCGAGAGCCGCTGCGGCATCATGGACTACGAGCCGGTGGAAGACCTCCCGGGCGTGGTGGAATGGCACGTGAACTTCGCCGACCAGATGCTGTTCTTCGCGTACGGTTCCGGTCTCTTCGCGCAGGACGAGATGCAGTGTGCCGAGCATCCGGCGCTGGGCGCGCTCGTGGAAGCGCTGCGTGCCGACGGACACAGGGCCGTGACGGAGACCGCCGACGGCCCCACCCCCGTGCTGGTGACCGGTGTGGAGCGTCGCGTGAAGGTCAAGACGAACATGAACGCCAAGAAGGGCCGCCCGCGCGGACTCTACGGCAACGAGTTCGCCGTGGCCTCTCCCGAGGCCGTTGAGCGCGCCACCAAGCGGATCGACCCGCCCACGATCACCAACATCATCGCGATGGCCGCGCCCACCTACCGCAACGGAAGGTACGAGCGCTCGATGATCGAGCGCATCCTGGTGACGGCGTACACGGGATTCGCCGCCGCGGTGGCCGAGTCGGAGCGCCTGGCGCCTGGCGCCCCCGTTGCGATCCACACCGGCTATTGGGGTTGCGGCGCGTTCGGCGGCAATCGTGTGCTCATGTCGCTGCTCCAGCTGCTCGCCGCAGGCATGGCCGAGGTCACGTGCCTGGTCTTCCACACCGCCAACGCCGAGGATGCGCCGCTCGTTGAGGCCATGCGGATCATCACCGAGGAACTGTCGTCGAGCGAGAGCCCTTCGGCCGGCGACCTGATCGACCGCATCGACGCCATGGCGTTCGAGTGGGGCCGGAGCGAGGGGACGTAGCGCAGTGACAGACCTCGCCAGTGACCTCGCGCGGCTCCGAAGCCTCACCGGCATCAAGTGGAACCGCTATCCCGATGACGTGCTGCCGTGCTGGGTGGCCGACATGGACATCGGGACCGCGCCGGTGATCGCAGAAGCGCTCACGGACCTGGTGAGGCGGGGCGACCTCGGCTACAACTTCAGCGCACCCGCCGCGCTTCCGGATGCCTGGGCCGAGTGGCAGGCGGCACGTCACGGCTGGCGGCCCGACGTGGAGCGCGTGCGCGTGTTCAGCGACGTCTTGCAGGCGGTGGATCTTGCGCTGTGGTTCGGCACCAGGCCAGGCGACGGTGTTCTGCTCTTCACCCCTGTCTATCCGCCGTTCTTCCGCTGTGTGGAGAGCATCGGCAGGGTGGCGGTGGACTGTCCGCTCGATCAGGACACGTGGCGCCTGGAGTCCGGCCGGCTCGAGGCGGCGATAGCGGAGGCGGAACGCGCCGGGACGCCTGTACGCGCGGTGCTGCTCTGCAATCCGCACAACCCTACCGGCCGCGTCTTCAGCCGGGGAGAGCTCGAGGCGATCGCGGAGGTGGCGCTCCAGCACGACCTTCTGGTGATCAGCGACGAGATCTGGGCCGACATCATCTTCGACGGGAATGAGCACGTCCCGTTCGCATCGCTCTCAGACGGGGCGGCAGCGCGTACCGTCACCGCCTCGGCAGCAAGCAAGACCTTCAGCGTGGCGGGCCTCAGGTGCGCGGTGGCGCACATCGGCGCGGAGGAGATCGAAGCGAGCATCGCCGAGTTGCCGGGCCATATGCTCGGGGCGGTGAGCACGCCGGGCGCTGTGGCTTCGTACACGGGCTGGACCGAGGGCGGGCCGTGGGTCGAGGAGACGGTGCGCTATCTCGCCTCGCAGCGCGACCACGTTCGGGCGCGAGTGGGGGCGGAGTTGCCGCGTGTGCGGATGACACCCCCCGAGGCCACCTACCTCGCGTGGCTCGACCTGCGCGACCACGGCCTGGGTGACGATCCCGCTGCGTGGCTCGTGGAGCACGCGAAGGTCGCGCTCGGGTCAGGGCCCGACTTCGGCGTGCATGGCCACGGGTTCGCGCGCCTCAACTTCGCCACCACGCGCGCCGTGCTCGATGAGGCGCTCGACCGGATCGTGCGCGCGCTCGGGTAGAGTCTGGCGTCAGCCCCGTGCGTCCCGGCCGAGCTGGTCCACCATGCTGTGGGCGAGCGTGAACACGAAGGCGCGGCCGCGCTTGCTCTGCTCCAGGTATCCCATCTCCACCAAGCGCAGGAGGTCCTGGCGCGCCGTTTCGTAGGACAGCTGTCGCGTGCGCGCATGATGCTTGATCGTGAACTCGGTGTCCGGGCGCTGCGTGGCACGGTCGAGGATGAACGCCTGCCTGTGGTTGATGTCGAGATGACCGAAACGACCCATCACGATCGCATAGCGTTCGACACGCTCCTCGAGGCGCTCCTCACCGAGACTCGCCGCGTCTCTGATGACCTCAAGATGGCGGATGAACTTCGCGGTCTGGTCGCCCGAAGCGACCGTTGCCGACTTGAAGCGGTAGTGTGGGTCAGCGATGCCCAGCAGCGTGTAGCCCTGATGCACGATCCAGCCGAGAGACACGAGGCGGCCTACCAGGTAGTTGTACTCGTCGAACGGCTGCACGTATCGGATCCACCAGGCGATAGCGATGCTCTTGATGAGCGGGTGGATGAATGGAACGTCTGTGCTGCCGGCATACGCGCACAGCATATCCATCTCACGCTCGATCCGCTCGGGCGCAACACCGGGTGCGGAACGAAGGCCGTCCGGGTCGCCCGCTGCGGTTCGGAAGCGGCCGGCGTCAGGCGCGTCGCCTCGGAGTCGTGCATGGATGCCGCGGATGTCATCCGGTGTTGGCGGGTCGTTGAGCAGGTGTGGCAATTCGCGCGAGATCTCGTAGAAGCGTGTGGCGATCGATGATGCCTCGTCGGCGGGCGGTATCCCGTCATAGACCGAAGCGATCACCGATGAGCGCACCTCCTCCAACGCTGCGCTGGCAGTGGGATCGGCGCCGGTCTTGAACAGCCCGATCAGGGTGGCCTCCTCAACAAGCAGCCGATCCCTGACGATCCCCTCCTCGTCTGCGGGGAGTCCACTGCGGCCGAACAGACTGCGTCGCGGCCAGGTGTCGATCTCAGAGAGTGCCTTGAGGAGCTGTGCCGTGAGTGAGACACGTACCTGAGCGTCGCCCCAGGCGCTCTCGAAGACCACGAGACCGGTTGCCCTGCGCACCGAGGCGAGGAGCCGCCAGATCGAGTCGCGTGGTAGTCCGGTGCCAAACCGCATGCCCTCGAAGTCGGCACGGTCGAAGTACTGGATGTTCGTCTCCGCGAACAGGTAGTCGAGGCGTCCCGACTCGAAAGCCTCGATGACCCGCATCGCGATATCTCTGTCGATGTCCTCAGTCATCGAGCGCTGGAGCCCCTTCTCGATCAGTGTCCCCTGAGACGATGGTCGCAGCGTATCACGCTGGCTATTCCTCGACGCGCGCTCTGCGGCATGAGGTGCGCTGGTGTACTCGCCAACTACCATAATCGACATTCTAGGGGAAAAGGTTCCTGCCATGGAAGCGAGCGCTGGGTTTGAAGGTTGGATTCTGCTGTTTGAACCTAGAATCTGTACACCTTGGTGAAGACAACGGTAGCTGCAGATTGCCGTTTCCAGGCCCGGAATCGGGGTGGGGGGCCTTTTAAATACTAGTATGACCTTGACTAGTAGTTCAGACCCTGCTTTGCTGGGGTGGCTTCACGGATCCGGCCAGTCCGTCAATGGAACAAGGGAAGGGGTGTGCGTATGGCACGACGTGCCATCGCCGGAGCACTCGCAGTGCTGGCGTTCATCGTCGGCATCGCCTACGCGGTGCGTTCGGCATCGGCCGAGGGGGCAGGACTCCTGTTCGACTCGGCGACATGGCTCGTGTGGCTGGCACCGTTCGCGGGTGTGCTGGCCGCCGGGCTCACGAGACGCAGGGACCCGGTGATCGAAGGCGACCGCGTGCTCAGGCACGATGGCGCGGCGATCGTCGAGCACTGGACCCATGGCGTGGGGACGGCGGCGCTGCTGGCAAGCGGCATCGCTCTGGGCTTCCTGTTCGTACCCACGCTGCTTGGAAGCGGGGCGCCGGTGCGGGCGGCGATGAACATCCACTTCGTCGCGGTGCTGGTGTTCCTGTTCGGCACCTTCTACTACGGGGCCAACACGCTGCTCGCGACGCATCGTTTCCGCGAGCACCTGCCCACGCGCGACGCGGTCGATTTCACGCGCCGCCACTATGGCCTGCTGCTCGGGTTCAAGAAGCTCGCGTTCCCACCCGAGCGCAAGTACTTCGAGAGCGAGAAGATGGCGTACCTCCTCGCGCTCGTATCCACGGCGGTCATCATCGTCACCGGGTTCCTCAAGGTCGCGGCTCACGCGGTCGATGTACCGGGCTGGCTCATGGCCGTCGCAACGCCGGCGCACGACATCGCCACGATCGCGATGCTGGCGTTCTTCCTCGCGCACGTGTTCTTCGCCGCGATCCTCCCGATGAGCTGGCCGGTGCTGCGCTCGATGTTCACCGGCTACGTGCCGTTGGAGTACGCACGCCACGAACACGCCGGCTGGCTGGCCTCCCTCGGCGACGAGCCATCCGTCGCGGTGGTCGCAGCGGGAGGGCACCAGGCATCTCACGACACACCGGCGCACCCAGGGCCGACGAGAGCGAAAGGAAACGACTGATGGTGGACAAGGACACGACGACCGGCGTTGCCGCCGAGAGCACGGGCGTCTCACGCCGCGAGTTCATCACCGGCGTCGGCGGGGCGGGCTTCGGCCTGGTCCTCGGCGGCCTCGTGGTGAAGGGCTTCCTCCTGCCCGACGAGGTGATCGCCATACCGGCCTCGGACGGCTACCTGCTGGTGGATCCCATGAAGTGCCAGGGTTGCAGCACCTGCATGATGGCGTGCTCGCTCACGCATCACGGCGTGCAGAGCCTGTCGCTCAGCCGCATCCAGGTGGTGCAGGACCCGTTCGAGTCGTTCCCCAACGACAAGGCGATCATCCAGTGCCGCCAGTGCCCCTACCCGGCGTGCGTGGAGGCGTGCCCCACCGGGGCGATGCACGTGGATACCGAGACAGGCGTGCGCACGGTGGACGTGGCCAAGTGCATCGGCTGCCAGGAGTGCGTGAACGCATGCCCGATGGATACGAGCCGAGTGATCTGGAACACCGAGGACAAGCACGCGCAGAAGTGCGACCTGTGCAAGGACACCCCCTACTGGGACGAGCAGGGCGGACCCGACGGCAAGCGTGCGTGCGAGCAGGTATGCCCCACGGGCGCCATCAGCTTCACGAAGGAGATTCCGCTGCAGTCGGACGAGGGCTACGTGGTGAATCTGCGCGACGCCGGGTGGGCGAAGATCGGCTACCCGATCGACGACGCCGGCACGGAGAACCCCGCGGCCGCCACGGCCTCGCACTAGACGACCACGCGAACACGCGCTGCATGACGCAGTGACTACCGGGAGGTAATGCAATGGCGAAGGACGGTTACAGCGGCAAGATCCTCATGCTGGATCTCACCGCTCGAGAGCACTCGGTGATCGACACCGGGCAGTACAAGCAGTGGGGCGGCGGTCACGGCATGGGGTCCGCGATCTTCTGGGATCTCGTGGAAGACAAGAACGTCGCGTGGGACGACCCGAAGAACGTGGTCACCATGATGACGTCGCCACTCTCCGGGACGATGGTCCCGTCGGCTTCGGGACGTGTGGAGGTCCAGGGCATCGGCGCGGCGGGGTATCCCATCCGCTGGTTCACCCGCTCCAACTTCGGCGGGCGGTTCGGCGGGCAGCTCAAGTACGCGGGCTGGGACGGCATCGTGATCACCGGCAAGTCCGAGGCTCCCGTGTGGATCGACATCGTGAACGACTCCGTGGAGTTCCGCGATGCGGCTGACCTGTGGGGCAAGGACACTCAGGAGACGCAGAAGCTCATCTGGGGGCAGAAGGACGACGAGGCCCACGGCTGGGACAACGTGGGTGCCGCGCGCGATGCGGGCCGCACCACGCAGAAGTCGGCGGTCGTCACGATCGGTCCCGCTGGCGAGAACCTCTCAAGCCTCGGTTGCCTCATCCACGACGCTGGCAACGGCGCTGGCCAGGGCGGTTTCGGCGCGGTCTTCGGCTCGAAGAATCTCAAGGCGATCAGCGTGGTGGGGACCGGTTCGGTGGAGATCGCCGATCCGATCGCCCTGTTCAACGCCCGCATGCTTGCCAAGGACGAGTTCGGTGCCGAGACGGGCCAGCCGGCCCCGCCAAACGGACCGTCGCTCGGCAGGGCTCCGTCACCCACGCTGTTCTTCAAGCGCAAGACCGAGGTGACGATGGGCCCGCAAGCGTGCCAGGGCTGCATCGCCGGGTGCCGTCCGCGCTGGAGCGACGGGCTGGCCAACGAGTCGTCGTGCCAGGAGACCGGCGTGTACACCACGTTCGATGCGCTCAAGCACGGCGCGCACACCGACGCGTCGGTGATCGCCACCGATCTCGTGCAGCGGTATGGCATCAACTCCTACGAACTCGCCCGGGGTCTCAGCTACCTGTACGCGCTCAACCAGATGGGAATCCTCGGCCCCGGTCTCGAGATCGACACGAAACTCGACTTCTCTACCATCGGCGAGACCTCATTCGCGGTGGACTTCATCACCAAGGTCGCGATGCGCGAGGACATCGGCGAGGACATAGCCGAAGGGTTCGTGCGCGCAGCTGAGAAGTGGGGCCGGCTGGAAGAAGACTGGCAGACGGGCATCCTCGACTTCCCGTACTGGGGCTACGCCAACCATGGGTATGATCCGCGCACGGAGGTGGAGTGGGGCTACGGCTCGATCATGGGCGAGCGCGATATGAACGAGCATGGTCTGAACGCGCACTTCTGGGCCGTGATCAACCACATGGGCGCCGGGCTCGACGTGCCGATCTCCGCCGAGCGATATGCCGAGATCGTCACCGCCAAGATGGTCCCCTACGAGGGCGACATGGACATGGTGGACTTCAGCACCGGCAACATCTACTCGGAGTCGATGGCCAAGCTGGTCTCGTGGCAGCGGCACTACACACGCTTCTGGAAGCAGAGCGCGCTGTACTGCGACTTCCGCTGGCCCGACCTGGCCAACTTCGCCGCCGCCGACGATGTGGGTATGACCGGCGATGGTGAGCCGCTCTTCTGGAACGCGGTGACCGGTGACGACATGACCTATGCCGAGGGTATCGAACTCGGCCGCAGGATATGGAACCTCGACAACGCCATCTGGGCCTTGCAGGGTCGCCACCGCGACATCGTGAAGCTTGCGCCGTACATGTACCAGGTCCCGCTCGAGACGAGCCTCGTAGGCCCGTTCTACCCGCTCGCCGGCAAGGTGGACGGGGAGTGGACGTACATCAACGCGCTCGGCCGCGCGCTCGACATCGACGGCTTCGAGCAGTGGAAGGACCGCTTCTACACGCTCGAAGGCTGGGATCTGGCCTCAGGCTGGCCCACGCGGGAGACTCTCGAAGAGGTCGGACTCCCGGAGGTCGCCGACACGCTCGAGTCGGCCGGGAAGCTGGGAGGCTAGCGATGGCGGAACTGGCTGCGATGACGCCCGAGGCCGCCGAGCGGCTCGTTGCACGGCAGCCGTACGACAAGCGGCTCACCGTGAGTGTGATCGGCAAGCACGGCGGATTCGAGCAGGTGCCGGTCTGTTCGGCCGAGGAGTTCCTCAAGGTATCGCAGGTGCTCGAGCCCGTGTTCTCCGTTGACGCGCTGGCCGACTGGGTCTCCGGCAACCTTGGCGACCCAGGCCTTGCGGCGGCTATCCACGAAGCGTGCGAGGGTGTACCGGCCTTCAAAGTGGCCGGTCCCGCGCGTGTGGCGATGGCTGCCAGGTTCGAGGAGGCCACGGTGGTGCTTGCGGAGGCGGACGGCACAGCCGATGCGGCGGGAGCGGAGCTCGAGTAGGGGCTTCAATGGTGGATGGGCCGCCTGGTGTTGGCCGCCCATCCACCACACATCCAGGTATCACGCAGCGTGTGCCCCCGAGTGCATGAGATCCCGTCCTGACCCGTGATGCTATGCCGGCTCACGGCGTCCAATGAGCGGCGGGTCTTCCACACCCCCCTTACCTGCGGGGCCGCTGTGTGTGCATACAAGAGGCCGGACCCAGACGTGGGTCCGGCCTCGTTACCTGCGGCCCCCGGACGTCCGTGCCGCCGACGGATCGCCGCATCTCCCGCCGCTACCGCTTCTTGCGTCCCAGCGAGAGCTTCATCGTGAGGATGCGGTCGCTCGAGAACACCCGCGCGGCGATCGTCACGAACACCGCGAACCACACCAGCTGGTAGGCGATGCCGAACCACACGATCCCGTAGTTGCCGAGGAAGAGGTTAGGCCCGGTGATGAACGGATAGGTGAACGGGATGGCCAGCACCGCGTAGCGCGCGGCGTCGGGCAGCATCGAGAGGTCGAGGAAGAGCGTGAGGAAGTAGGGGATGAGCATCAGCACCATCAGCGGGGTGATGAGAGCGCCTACCGACTTCACGCTCTCGGCGAATGCGCCTAGGATGATCGCGATCGCCAGCGCCACCAGGATGCCGGCGAAGAGCGTGAGACCGAGCATCGCGTAGTCCGACGGCCCGAAGGTGAGGCCCAGTTGCGCCATCGCGGCCTCGGATGCCTGCATGGCGTCGCCCGCCGCGTCACCACCCAGGCCCTGCGTCATGCCCTCCATGTACCGCTGCATGCCGAGCATGTACGCGCCCGCGGCGAGCAGAGCGATGAGGCCTGCCGCGGTCATCTTGGAGGTGACGAGGCTCGCCCTGCTCACCGGGTAGGAGAGCAGCGTCTCAAGCGTCTTGTTCTCCTTCTCGGTGGCGATCGCCGTGGCGATCATCTGCGCGGCGAACACGATCACCAGGAACAGCACGATCGGGATGAACGTCGTCTGCTGGCTCACGAACGCCATCACCGTCATCGCCGACGTCTCGGCCGAGCGGTCGCCCACGACCACGCGTTCGTCGGCCATCACCGGGCGCTGCAGCATCTGCGCGGGAACGCTGGGTGCCGCCTCGGCGGCGATCATCGACGCCACCGCCGAGTTCACCACCTCCATCGCGCCGGCGAACGACGAGATGTCGTTGTTGCCCACGAAGGAGAAGTTGCGTACGCGCGTCCACGACTCGATCCGCTGGGGCTCGCCAGCGGCAAGCGAGGCCGAGAAGCCCTCGGGTATCTCGATCACGATGTTCGCGTCGAGATCATCGAGGATCGAGACGACGGTGTCCTCATCGGGGGCGCCATCGATCAGCGTGGGCTCGAAGCCCGACTGCTCCAGCGCGCCCAGAACCACCTCGGCAAGCGGCCCTCCGTCGCGGTCGGCAACGGCGATGGGGAACGTGGATGGCTGCTCGGCGCCGATGCTCGACATGGTCTGGCCGAGCATGCCGAACATGAGCACCACCACCACGAACGGCAGGATGATCTGCGGCGTGATGAGCTCGGCAAGCTCCTTCTTGAACAGGACGAGGAAGCGCCTCATGCCGGCACCTCCTGTCCGTCGCGCGCCACGCGGGCGAAGACCTGCTCGAGGTTCTCGGCGCCGTAGCGTTCCTTGAGCTCGGCGGGCGTGCCGGTGGCGTGGATGCGGCCCTGGGCGATCATGGCCACGCGGTCTGAGAGGAACTCGATCTCCAGCATGTTGTGGCTCGAGAGCAGCACCGACATGCCCTCGCGCGCCATCTGCTTGATGCGCTCGCGCAGCTCGATCGCGTTGATCACGTCGAGTCCGCTCGTGGGCTCATCGAGGATGGCGAGCGCCGGCTCGGTCATCACCGTCCGGGCCAGCAGCAGCTTGCGGGTCATTCCCTTGGAGTAGCTGCCGAGCTTGTCGTTCAGCCGGTCGCCAAGCCCCGAGACCTCTCGGCCCACCTCCACCGCCTTCGCCGCACGTGCGCGGTCTTCGAAGAAGATGTCGGCAACGAACTTGAGGTAGTCGATCGCCTTGAGGTTCTTGTACGCGCCCGCCTCTTCAGGCAGATACGAGATGTTCTCGCGGATCGTGGCCGGGTCCTTCACGGCATCGGCGCCGGCCACGGTGATCTCTCCGGAGGTGGGGCGGAGGATAGTGGCCACCATCCGGAGCGTGGTGGTCTTGCCCGCTCCGTTGGGGCCGATGAGGGCGAAGACCTCTCCCGGCGCCACGTCGAAGTCGATGCCGCGGACGGCCTCGAGTTCCCCGTAGCGCTTGGTGAGCTCCCGCACCCGTAGTACGGGTATGTTCGATGTGGACACGGTTCTCCAATCTCTATCGTGCATGGGGTCCAGAGAAGGTGGTACCCCACCCACAATGAGTCGTCACGCCTATCAAGGCAACGGCCCCGGAGTCCGATAACATAAGGACAAGCGGCGCTTGCTCGCGAGAGGAACAGACGATGGCCGATGCGCAGAACGACGGTCCGCAGGGTATCGGACGCTGGGAGCGTCGCTCGCTGTACCTCGTGTTCGGCGGTCCGGCCTCGTGGTGGGTGCCAATGGCGCGCGCGGTGGGCGTGCGTGTGGAGCCGCCTCTTGCAGTCGACGATACCGTGCTCGCCGATGCCGAGCGGAGCGCGTTGGAGGCTTCGCGACGCTTCGGGCCGGGGCTTGCGGCTACGGCGATCTCGGTGGCCGCGCTGATCCCCTGGCTCCCCATCCAGAGAGACGTGCTCGAACCCATCGGCCACATGGAGTTCCACGCGATCGCCGACGGGCTTCTTGCCAGCGGCGCGTCGTTCACCACCGCGGTGGCCTGGGGGAGCGTCATGCTGCTTGGCATCAGCCTGGCGGCCGGGCTGCTCAACCTGCTCGTGTTCGGCGGTATCCCGCTCTACTTCCTGCGCAGGTGCACGGTAGCCGCGGCGCCCGCCGTGGCCGTGGCTCTCGCGCAGGGCGATGAGGCGTTGGACGGTCCGCAGGCGGCGCGGTACCCGCGCCTTGCTCTGGCCGCCGAGCGCATGCTGTACCCGCGCGGCCGATAGCGCGGGCGCGCCGGAGGTGCCGGCGCACGATGTGGAGGTGCAGTGGTGAGTGCGGGTGACACGGCGTTCCCCGGGAGCGCGGCGGCCGACGCCGAGGAACTCGTGGCCGGGCTGACGCTCGAAGAGCAGGTCGCGCTGCTCGCCGGCCGCGACATGTGGAACGTGGGCGGCATAGCCGAGGTGCCGCGCATCTGGGTGGCCGACGGTCCGCATGGGCTCCGCAAGCAGCTCGGCGATCCGGCGGAGATCGGGCTGGCCGAGAGCGTGCCGGCGACGTGCTTCCCGCCGGCGGCGACGTTGGCGTGTTCATGGGACCCCGCGCTGGCCGAGGAGATCGGACGTGCCATCGGCGCCGAGGCGAAGGCCAATGGCGTGTCGGTGGTCCTCGGGCCGGGCCTCAACCTCAAGCGGCATCCGTGCTGCGGCCGCAACTTCGAGTACTTCTCGGAAGATCCGTTGCTCTCCGGGAAGATGGCGGCAGGGCTCGTGCGAGGGCTGCAGTCGGCGGGCGTGGGCGCGTGCGTGAAGCACTTCGCCGCGAACAACCAGGAGGCGGCCCGGATGACCGTGGACGCCATCGTGGATGCGCGCACGCTCAGGGAGCTGTACCTGACGGGTTTTGAGATCGCTGTCAGGGAGGGCGAGCCCTGGGCGGTGATGTGCGCGTACAACCGCGTGAACGGAGTGTACTGCTCTGACAGCGGCTGGCTCCTCACCCGGGTGCTGCGCGACGAGTGGGGCTTCGGCGGGCTCGTGATGAGCGACTGGGGTGCGGTGAACGACCGCGTGGCCGGCGTACGGGCCGGACTCGACCTCGAGATGCCCGGTCCCGGGGCGAACGCCGGGGTGGTGCTGCAGGCTGCGGTGAGCGGCGCCCTCGACAAGGCCGACGTGCGGCGGGCGGCCACCCGCGTGGCAACGCTCGCGTTCGCGGGCGCGGCCGAGATCGACCCCTCGGCGCCGTACGACGCCGAGGCACACCACGAACTCGCGCGACGCGCGGCGGCAGCGAGCACCGTCCTGCTCGTGAACAACGGAGTCCTCCCGCTCCGGTGGCCGTCGAGCATCGCGGTGGTGGGAGCGCTTGCCGAGCGCCCGCGCTACCAGGGCGCCGGCAGCTCCGAGATCGCGCCCACGCGCCTCGATACGCCGCTCGACGCGATCCGCGAGCGCGCCGAGACCGCGGCCGTCACCTACGCGGCCGTATACGACCCGGTGTGCGGCGCGGAGCTGTCCGGCGGGGTGGCGGATGCGGTGGCAGCAGCCGCTACTGCCGACGTAGCGCTCGTGTTCGTGGGATTGCCGCCCGTGTACGAGTCGGAGGGCTTCGATCGCGACACGATGCGGATGCCGGCCTGCCACGACCGATTGGTGCAGGAGGTCGCGGCGGTCAACTCGCGCACTGTGGTGGTGCTCATGGCCGGCTCGCCGGTGGAGATGTCCTGGGCGCACAAGCCGGCGGCGATCCTCCTGCCGTATCTTGGTGGGCAAGCGGGCGGGTCGGCGGTGGCCGACGTGCTCTTTGGCGATGCGGAGCCCGGGGGGCGGCTCGCCGAGACCTGGCCGGTAGAGCTTGCCGATGTGCCTGCCGACGAGAACTTCCCCGGAGCGCCGAGGCAGGTCGAGTACCGGGAAGGTCTGAACGTGGGGTACCGCTATTTCACCACGGCCCACGTGCCGGTGCGGTTCTGCTTTGGCCACGGGCTCTCGTACACCACGTTCCGTGGTGGCACGCCGGTGCTGTCCGCCGAGAGGATCGCGCCCGGCCAAGGGTTATCGGTGACGGTACCGGTGACGAACTCCGGCGCCAGGGCGGGGAGCGCGGTGACGCAGGTATACGTGCGCCGGGTCGAAGGCGGTGTGCCCGGCCCGGACCGGGTGCTGGGTGGCTTCGCCAGGTTCCGGCTGGAGCCCGGTGAGACCCGCGAGGCGGTGGTGGAGATCGGGCCACGTGCGTTCCAGTACTGGGACGCCGCGGGCGGGGCGTGGCGCACCCCCGGTGGCGTCTACGAGCTGCGCCTTGGCGGATCGGTGGACGATGTGCGCGTACGCGCGACCGTCGTCGTGGCGGGCGACGGTGTGGATGCCGAGGCGCCCGTGCACCCCGATCGCGTGGCCGGCGAGGTGGCGTTCGCCGCCATGCTCGGCCATCCCATCCCCGAGGCCGAGGGGCCGCTGCCGTACCGGCGCAACACCACGATCGCCGACCTGGCGCAGACCTGGCGCGGACGGTTGCTGCGTAAGGGGATCATGGCGATGGTGCGCAAGCAGATGGCGGGCATCGCGGGCGGCGATCCCACGCGCGCGGCGATGGTGGAGCGCGTGATCGAGGACATGCCGCTCAGGCAGCTCGTGATGGCCTCGGGCGGCCGCCTGTCGTACCGCAGGCTCGACACCATCCTCCGGGTGTTGAACGCTGGACGGCGGTAGGGGGGGCGTGGACGTTACGGCGTCCCGCTCCACCGGAGCGGCTCGCATCACCCGCCGGCGCCGGACTTCAGGCGTTTGCCGAGCCCCGGCGCAGGCGTGAACACATACTCGTGGCTCACGCGCTCGTACTCGAGGTAGCCCTTGTCCACGAGATCGAGCAGGTCGCCGCGTGCGGTGGCATAGGCGATGTCGTAGGCCCGCTTGTGGTAGGCGATCGTGAACGTCGCGCCGGGGACGCGTAGCGCGCGCCCGAGAATGGACACCTGCCGGTGGTTGAGGTCCTCCTTCGCGCGCAGCGCCTGCCGGACGGCGTCGTAGCGACGCGACGCCATCTCGATCCGTTGCTGCATGTCCTCAAGGGCGCCGACGAGCGCCTGGAGGTTGAACGTGAGGAACCCGGTGAGGTCGCGTTCGTTCACGATGGCGGCGCGCCAGGCGCGCGGCAGCTCGCCGCCGCGCTCGAGGGTGATCTGCGCGAGCGGCACCAGCTCGAGGTTCACGTAGCCCTGCTGGCGCAGGAACACGAGGAACGCAAGCCGCGCCATCCCCGGTTGGCGGTGCGCGAACGGACGCATGTCCTCGAGCCAGAAGTAGATCACCATGGCCCTGATCATCGGGTGCAGGAAGCCGCCCGAGTCAGCGGAGAGCGCCTCGATGCGCTGCATCTCCGCTTCGATCCTCTCCGGGGCCGTGGGGCCCGACTTGGCCCACTCGTCGATGGGGCCCTCGTCGGCGTTGGGCGTCTCTCGCAGCCGCAGCGCTTCGTCCTCGGTGAGGATGAGTCCCCGGGACAGGTCCACCTGTAGCCGCTTCAGCAAGGCCACGTCGAACGGCGACCGTGCGAACTCCTCGATGCGCGATACCGCGTCGTAGTAGTTGGCGATCTGCTGCCCGAGCACCGTCTCCGGCTGCGCGCCGCGCTTCAGGTCTGCCACCAGGTCGGGGGCCAGGTGAGCGTGGTCCCGGTCGATGCATGCCGCAACGGCTTCTTTCATCGCGGCCGAGCCCGAGAACCGCGTCTGCTCCGCGCCCAGGCCGCGAAGCGCAGACTGCATCGGCCAGCCCGCGAGCATGTCGATGCGATGCAGGCACCGGGTGATCTCGTCGGTGGGGAAGTACCACACCTCGTCCCTGCCCGGCACCGTCACGATCGTCCGTCGGCAGACTCGTCGCGCCCAGTCGAGCAGACGCCAGGCGGCGTCCTGGTCCACTCCCTTCGGCAGAGGCATCCGCTGGAACTCGGTGCGGAAGAGGTACGGGCTGTTGGCTCGATGCAGCGTGTCCTCAAGGCGGGTGCCGCCGATCTGGCCGAGCAGTCCATCGAGCAGCGTTCGGTCGTGCATGGGACTCATATGCGGCTTCCCTTCCGCGCGAGGCTTTCTATCAATGACTGATAGAAAGCCTCGAAAACTGACCGAATCCTGACTTGAATCGAACTGAAATAGCGTACGTTACCAGGGCGATTCTAAAACTATCAGTTATCGAATATTGACAGCATACAGCTCTGCGCCGCTTCTTGTACACGGGTTCGTTCCGGCAAACGAAGGAGAGAGTATGAAGAAGGGCGTCCTACCCGTGCTCGGCCTGACGCTGGCCCTCGGGCTCGGCAGTCTGTGGGCCGTGCAGGCTACCCGCAGCGAGGGCGGTGGCCTGTTGTTCGATTCAGCCTGGTGGCTGGTCTTCCTCGCACCGTTCCTTGGCGTGCTTGCCGCGGGGCTCACTCGCAGGCAGGATCCGCGCATCGAGGGCGACAGGGTGCTCCGCCACGACGGAGCGGCTCGCCTGGAGCACTGGGCCCACGGCCTCGGCACGGCCCTGCTGCTCGCCACCGGCGTGGGGCTCGGCTTCCTGTTCGTGCCCCGGCTCGTGCGCGACACCGACGGCGTGTGGCTCATGATGAACCTGCACTTCGTGGGCGTGGTGGTGTTCCTGTTCGGCACGTTCTACTACGCGGCCAACACGATCGTCTCGGCCTATCGCTTCAAGGAGCACCTGCCCACCGGCAACGCGTTCTCGTTCACGGTGCAGCACTACGGCAAGCTCCTCGGCATCAAGAAGTTCACCATGCCGCCCGAGGACAAGTACTTCGAGAGCGAGAAGATGGCGTACATCCTGGCCATCCTCGCCAGCGTGGGTGTGATCCTGAGCGGGATCGTGAAGGTGCTCGCCCACCTGATGGATCTCCCCGCCTGGCTCGTGTCGGCGGCGACCCCCGTCCACGGCGTCTCCACGATCGCGATGCTGCTGTTCTTCGTGGCGCACGTGTTCTTCTCGAGCGTGCTGCCGATGTCATGGCCTGTCCTGCGCTCGATGTTCACCGGCTACGTCCCCCGCGAGTACGCGGAGAAGGAGCACGCCGGCTGGTATCAGCGCCTGAGCGCCTCCGAGAGCACGACCACCGGAAAGGAGGCGTAGCCATGTCGGACATCAAAGACGTCAATCCGGCTGAAGACGGCGCCAGAGGTCTATCGCGCCGGCAGTTCATGGGCGGTATCGGCGCCCTTGGCGCGCTCGGCGTCATCGGTGGCGCGGTCGCCCAGGTGTTCCTGCTTCCCGATGAGGTGATCGCCTATCCGGTCTCGGGCGGGTTCCTGCTCGTGGACCAGAAGAAGTGCTCCGGCTGCTCCACGTGCATGGCCGCCTGCGCGATCGCACACCATGGCGCGGCGAACCACTCGCTTTCCCGTATCCAGATCACACAGAACCCGTTCAAGGCGTTCCCCTACGACATCGATCCGGTGCAGTGCTGGCAGTGCGACGAGTGCGTTCAGGCGTGTCCCACCGGCGCGATGCACGTGGACCCCGAGACGGGCGTGCGTACCGTGGATCAGTTGCGGTGCATCGGATGCCTGCGCTGCGTGGCGGCATGCCCGCGCGCGGTCTCCGCAGTGCAGTGGAGCGAGGAGGGTCACGCTTCTCAGAAGTGCGACCTGTGCCTCGACACGCCGTACATGGACGACGAGGGCGGCATCGATGGTCGCCGCGCGTGCGAGAGCGTGTGCCCGATGCGGGCCATCAAGTTCACCACTGACCTTCCTGAGCAGACAGAGGACGGCTACTCGCCGAACCTCCGCACGGAGAACTGGGCCTCGTTCGGCTACGTGGCCGACATCGAGGGCTAGGCCCGATCGCACTCTTACGAGAGAAAGGCGCTTATCGCTATGGGTAATGGATACGCTGGGAAGATCCTGCGGGTGGATCTCACCGCGGGCACGGTCTCGGAGATCGAGACCGAGCAGTACCGGGAGTGGGGTGGCGGCCACGGTATGGGCTCGGCCATCTTCTGGGACCTCTGCGCGGACAAGACGATCTCGGGCTTCGACCCGGCCAATGTGATCACGATCATGAGTTCGCCGCTTGCGGGCACGCTGGCGCCGTCGGCTTCGCGGCTCGAGATCCAGGGCATCGGCGTGCAGTCCACGCCGGAATGGTTCACCCGCTCGAACATGGGCGGCCGGTTCGCCACGATGATGAAGTTCGCCGGCTGGGACGGCATCGTGCTCGAAGGTGCGGCCTCCAAGCCGACGTGGATCGAGATCGAGAACGACCGCGTGGTCCTGCGCGACGCGGAGACCGACGGCCTCTGGGGTCTCGACACCTACGACACGCAGGAGCGCATCTGGAACCTCCAGGTGGCCAACTCGGACGGCTGGCGTGAGATCGGCACGAAGTCGGGCGAGCGCGCCGCGCTGCAGTCGGCCGTGATCACGATCGGCCCCTCGGGCGAGAAGAAGTCGCGCGTGGGCGCTCTCATCCACGACGCTGGCAACGCGGCCGCGCAGGGCGGTTTCGGCGGTGTGTGGGGCGCCAAGAACCTGAAGGCCATCAGCGTGATCGGCTCCAAGGACATCGACGTGGCCGACGCGGCGGCGCTGCTTAACGCGCGCTTCTCGGCGCGTGAGGATCTTGGCGTGAATGTGGACGAGCCCAAGGACGGCTTTGGCTGGGCGCGCTTCTCGGGCAATCCGTCGCCGGCGGTCATGTACCCGATGCCCACCGATGTGGGGTCGCGCCCACAGGCCTGCCAGAGCTGCATCTCCTCGTGCCGCGCGCGCTTCAGCGACGGCCTCGGCAACGAGTCGAGCTGCGAGGAGACGTACTTCTACTTCTTCGCGGACATGATGTACAACCAGGGTCAGACCACGCCGACCGTTCGGTACTCGGCGGAGATGGTGCAGCGCCTGGGCATCAACGTCTACGAGATCGACCACGGTCTCAACTGGCTCTACCACCTCTACCAGGAGGGCATCGCCGGCGTAGGCAAGCAGGTGGATATCGACCTGCCGTGGGACACGTACGGCAGCCGCGAGTTCATCGAGACCTACCAGAGGATGGTGGCCGACCGCGAAGGGGCGGGCGACATCCTGGCCGAGGGCATGTGGCGCGCCGCCGAGCACTGGGGACGCCTGGAGGAGGACACCGCCAGCGGCGTGCTCCACTACTCGTACTGGGGTCTGCCCGAGCACGGCTACGACCCTCGCGCTGAGGCGTACTGGGGCTGGGGCAGCATCCTCGGCGACCGCGACATCAACGAGCACGACTTCAACAACCTGTTCTGGAAGCCGTCGATCGCCAAGTGGTACGGCATCCCCAGCTGGATGGAAGCCGAGGAGTTCGTGACCAAGTTCGCGGAGCGGATGCTTCCGTTCGACCCCGACCCGATGATGCTCGACTTCTCCGAGGACGGCATGTACTCCGAGGGTCAGGTCAAGCTCACCGCGTGGCACCGTCACTACACGCGCTTCTGGAAGGAATCGGCGCTCTACTGCGACTACCGGTTCGCGGACTTCTACAGCCCCAAGACCGAGGATCGCGGCGGCTTCACCCCTGAGGGCGAACCGCTCTTCTGGAACGCCGTGACCGGCGACGGCATGAGCTTCACCGACGGCATGGAGCTTGGGCGGCGTATCTGGAACCTGGACAACGCCATCTGGACGATCCAGGGCCGTCACCGCGACATGGTCAAGTACTCGGAGTACCTCTACGAGGTCCCGTACGGCGGACACCTGTACGGGCCGTACTGGATGCCGACCTTCGAGGACGGGACGTGGGACTACCGTCTCGTGACCGGCAGGGTCATCGATCGCGAACGCATGGAGGACGTCAAGACGATGTTCTACGAGCTCGAGGGCTGGGACGTATCAACAGGATGGCCTACACGCGAGACGCTCGAAGGCGTGGACCTCGGCCACGTGGCCGACACGCTGGAAGCGGCCGGAAAGCTGGGTGGTGAATGATGGGTACCCTCAACACTCCTACTCCGGAGGTGGCCGAGCGCGTGATGCGTCCGGTCAGGCCGGGTGACTACGTGGCGGCCTTCCGCATCAACGGACGGAGCCGCGTGGGCGGCAGGCTCTTCAGCCTGGCGCAGGTGCACGGGTTCCTCGGCGCCGACGACGCGTGCCTGGACCCGGACGGGCTGGTGGAGTGGCTCGCCGGACCCCTGGGAGACAGCGAACTGGCCGAGGCGGTGAAGGCCGCGTACGGCTCCTGTTCCACAGGCTACGAGTGCATGCAGGCCGCCCGCGCGCTGATCGGTGAGCGCCTTGCCCAGGTCGGCAGCTGATGAGAGGAACCGATGTGATGAAGACACGCAGCATGATCGTGGTCCTGGTGGCCGTGCTGATCGTGGGACTGCTTGCGATGGGCGGGTGTTCCGCCCCTGCCGAGGAGCCTGCTGACGGCGGCCAGGACGCAACGGAGTCGCCCGCCACGTCTGAAGACGATGTCGTAGCGGAGGGCGAACAAGTGGCGGACAGCGTCTGCCTCGAGTGCCACAGCGAGATGGCCTTCACCGCCGCGTTCGTGGGCGGTCCGCAAGAAGGGCTGGACTGGGACATGGTGGTCCAGCGGATGGAGGAGAGCCATCAGGTGGTGCTTACCGATGATGAGGCGAACGCCGTGGTGCAGTACCTCGCATCCCGCGAACCCTCGGAGGCCGAGACCCTGATCGCCGAGAAGTGCACCGACTGCCACTCCCTGGAGAAGGTGTACCAGGCAGAGAACGGCACGTCGTGGCTCGATGTCGTGAGCCGCATGCAGGAGTCGCACGGACTGGAACTCACCAGCGAGGAGCAGGAGGCGATCCTGGACTTCCTCGAGCAGTAGGGTCAGCCGCGGCCGACCGCCCGTCGTCTCAACCAGCACCAGCGCGCATGCCGGCGCGCAGGTACACCTCCTTGGGAGACGGCGGAACACCCCCTTACCCCTGCGGGGGCCGCGTAGGTACCCTCGATGGCCGGGCGCAGCGATGCGCCCGGCCATCGCAGTTCGCGGGCTTCTCTACCCCAGCAGGCTCTTCATCTGCTTGTAGATGATGGCGGCCGCGCGCTCGGGCATCAGGCGCGAGAGCTTGTCCATCATCGCGGCGTCCTTGCCGATGGTGGCGCGGAACTTGTCGGCCTCCATCGCCTCGATGATCATGCGCGCGGCATCCTGCGGGGAGGTGGTCTTGAACTCCTGCTTGCCGCCCTCGGCCGCTTCCGCGGCGGTGGGGGCGTCGATTCCGGAGTTCTTGGAGATGTCGGTGCCGATGGCGCCCGGGAAGATCACGGTCACGCGCACGGGCGTGTCGGTGAGCTCGGAGTGGAGCGCTTCGGTGAGCAGCTTCACGGCCGCCTTGGACGCGCCGTAGACCGACTGGCCGGGCACCGGCAGGAAGCCGCCCATGCTCGACACGTTCACGATGTGTGCCGAGGGGCGCTCGAGCAGATGCGGCAGGAACGCCTTGATGGTGTGCATCGTGCCCCAGAAGTTCACGTTTATCACGCGCTCTATGGCCGAGTACTCGAGCTCGTTCACCTTCACGAACGGCTGGATGATGCCGGCTACGTTCATGAGGCCGTCGACCTGTCCGTGCGCCTCGATGATCGCCGCAGGGAGCGCTTCCACCGCGGCGCGATCGGTGATGTTGGCCACGTGCGTGGTGAGGCGATCGGCGTTGGCGCCGGCGAGTCTCGCTGTCTCGGCCAGCCCCTCTTCGCTGATGTCGAGCGCCGCGATGCGCGCTCCCTTGTCGAGGAGCTGCAGCGTGAGCTCCCTGCCGATGCCGTTGCCGCCGCCGGTGATCGCGATGGTTGTGCCGTTTGCCTTCATGATCGCCTCCCTTGCCCCCGGATACGGGCCGTGCCGGAATCGTACTATGCCTGGGCGGATGTGTCTGCGGGGAAGTCCGGCAAGGCGCAGCCGCCCCCTTTGACACGTCTGGGTGACAGTCCGTTCGGCGGTGTTGCACGGGCCGTCCGGTTCCCTACAATGGCCTGGTACTGCACGCTCGCCGAGGACGGTGATCGGCATTCCAGGACTGTCTCGTTCGCCCCGGGCACGCCTCGGCATAGCGCTCCTCATCACAGCCGCGCTCATCATGGCGCCGTCCGCCGCGATGGCCGTTGACGACTACCCGTTCAAGGGCCAGACAGGTACTGATCCGTGGGGCTTCTACAAGGGCTACTGCACGTCGTTCGTGGCGTGGCGGATGAACCAGAACGCGGGCGAGGGCAGCTTCACCAACTTCATGGACGGCGGCCGGTGGGGCGATGCCGGGAACTGGGCGAATAACGCGCGAAACCTCGGCATCACCGTGGACCGCACTCCCGAGGTGGGGGCGATAGCCTGGTGGGCGGCCGGAACCGTGAGTTCCAGCGGCCATGTGGCGTACGTGGAGGCCGTGAACGCCAACGGCACGATCGTCGTTGAGGACTACAACTACAGCGTGGACCGCGGCTACACGAGGCGCACGATCACCGCGTCGTCCGTGAGCGGCTTCATCCACTTCCACGACCTGCCCGCCGACACCACGCCGCCCGTGATCACGCTTGCGTGCGTGGCCGACGGCGCCACCTACGCGGGTCCGATAACGCCTGCATTCACCGCCTCCGACGCCTCGCTCGCCGCCGTGAACGCCACCCTCGATGGCAGCGCGTTCGCGTCGTGCTCCACGATCTCCGCCGAGGGCGAGCACACGCTCACGATCACGGCGACCGACCGCGCGGGCAACACCGCCACAAGGAGCGTGACCTTCACGATCGACTTCGACGCCGCGGATCCGTCCGTGGCCTTCACCACCATCGCAGGCTCCAACCGCTACGAGACCGCGGCCAGGATGAGCGCGGCGGCGTTCGACTCGGCGGAGACAGTGGTGCTGGTGACCGGCGAGAACTGGCCCGACGCGCTCGGCGGGGCCGCGCTCGCGGGCGCCAAGGACGCGCCTATCCTGCTCACCCGCACTGCTTCGCTTCCGGGAGAGACGCTGGCCGAGATCCGCCGACTGCGGGCGCGCAGCGTGGTGATCCTCGGCGGCGCCGGAGCCGTGTCGACCGCGGTGGAGCAGGCGCTTGTGGCCGAGCTGGGCCCGGGTTCGGTGACCCGCATCGGCGGGGCGGACCGGTACGAGACCTCCGTGTTCGTGGCGCGCGCCGCGCGTGCGGCGCTCGGCGACGGGTACGGCGGGCAGTGCTTCGTGGCCACCGGCGCGAGCTTCCCGGATGCGCTTGCCGCATCGCCGCTCTCGGCGGCCGAGGGATGGCTGCTCGTGCTCACGCCTCCGGACGGCCTCGCGGACTCCACGGCGCGCGCGATGGAGGAGATGCGCGTGTCGCAGGCGGTGGTGCTGGGCGGCACCGGTGTTGTGGGCGCGCCGGTGGAGAGCGCGCTCGAGGCGTGGCTCGGTGGCGCTGCTGTGGAGCGTATCGCCGGCGCCGACCGCTATGAGACCGCCGCGAAAATCGCCGACAGGGCGGTGGCCGAGGGGCTCCAGTGGGAGGGCGCCGCGATCGCCGTGGGCACCGACTTCCCCGACGCGTTGGCGGGCGGCGTGCTGCAGGGCCGCAGCCGCTCGGTGCTGCTGCTCACGCAGGGCACGAAGCTTGCCGATGCGGTGCGTGCGCGGCTGGCGGCGGACTGCGCCGAGGTGCGGTCGCTTCGCTACCTCGGCGGCGACAGCGCGGTGAGCTGCGCCGTGAAGGCCACCGTGGACGGCGTGGTGCGGTAGGGGGCGCTGTCGCGGCGCTACCCGAGCATCTCGCCGAGGAAGTCGCGCCGAAGGTGCAGGATACGGAGGACTGTCACGGTATCGGCCGACGCGCGGTAGAAGATCGCGTACGGCTCCACGACCACGAAGCGGATGCCCGCTGGCAGGAGCCCGTACTCCTCGGAGGAGAGTGGCGCGCCCATGTCGGGGAACTCGCCGAGCGTGCGGACTGCCGTCTCGACGCGGGTGAGCGTGTCGAGCGCCGCCTGGCGGTTGCGCTCCGCGACGTAGGCGAACGCCTCGTCGAGATCGTCTGCTGCCGCGCGGGTGAGCACGACCCGCAGGCTACGCCTCGGCATCATCGATCCTCGCCCGGATGCGGTCGAACACTGACGTAGCGTCGAGCAGCGCCGTGGGGTCCCCGGCCTGGCGGTCCGCCGCGATGAGCCGCGCCTGTAGCTTCACGCGGGCCTCGGCGCGCCTGTACGCTTCGTAGCTCATCACCACGAGGTCGGCCTCGCCGTTGCGGGTGAGGACCACCGGCTCGTCGATCGAGTGGCAGAGCTCGGCCAGCCCGGTGTAGTCCTGGCGGATGGCGGTGGACGGCTTGATGAGCACGTGAGGCCTCCCTGCGCGGATGGCGTGGGATATATCAGGTAACTGTCTGAATTCTAACACCTCCGAAGACTCGTGCAGGACGACCCGAGTCTCACACAAGGCGCTTAACGGGATGTCACCGGAGTCTGACCAGGGAGTGCCATCCGAACCCGTGCGCCGTGGGTAACGTCATACGGGTGGCACTGTATGCGAGATCGTGGAGGGTGACATGAAGCGCATCGGGTGGGTCATCGTGGCGGTAGCGGCTGGTCTGGCGCTTGCGGGGTGCGCAACGAGCGCGCCCGAGCCGCCGAGCACCGAGCCGGATATCCGGGGCGTGGTGACGTCGGTCTCGGATGCAGGTGACGGGGCGTCGTTCCGGGTGGTGTGGATGAACGACGACGCCGTCGGCGCGCAGGAAGATTACGACGCCGCGCAGGTGACCGCGAACGCCGCCACGGAGATCCTCACTCGTGCGGCGGACGGATCGGTGACCGACGCAGCAGTCGACGACATCGCGGTGGGCACGGTGGTGGAGGCGTGGTTCGAGGGGCCGGTGGCCGAGTCCTACCCGGTGCAGGCCACGGCCGGCGCCGTCGTCATCCTCGGCAGCTACAGCGGCGAGCTTCCAGAACCGCCGGGGCTGCAGTAGGGGACGCGGTCACGTCCGTCGGCGCTGCGCTTCCCGTCCGCTGCCGAATGCGCCGAGGTCGAACAGCAGGGCGATGACGATGATCGCCCAGTCGAACCCGACGATCCCGCCGGGCGAGGTGAACACGAGCGCCACCGCGACCCATGGGAAGAACACGAAGCCGAGCACGGCCCAGAGCCACGCGGGCACCGTCCAGCTGCCGAGAGCGACGGTCCAGCTGAACGTGGATTCCACGCGCGCCGGGTCGAAGAACCACCACAGCACCAGTGCCAGGCGCGGCGCGCCCGCAAGCAGAACGGCACCCAGACAGCATCCCATCGCGAGTCCCCCTCGTGAGAGCGGCGTACAGAAGGGATGTACCCAAGGCGGGGGGTGGGGCTGACGCACGGAGCGGGGTGCACGGCAAGCGTGGCGGGCGTGCTGGGCGCAGCCGGCGTGACAGACGCGAGGCGCTCTGTCACTCTCGGGAAGAGATCGTCTGTGGTGGGGGAGATCCGCCGGTTGACAGGCCTCCTGCACAAGAAGGGAAGTTCAATGGCTGCTGGCTCGCTGACTGGTACGAGGACTCGAACAGGCTTCCAGGGGGAACGCTCCGCGCGATCCCTGTACCCGGCGGGGTTCATGCGCCTCGCCATCCTCACGCTCCTGGCAGTGGCTCTCGCGGTCGCGCCGACCATGTTGGCGCACGCAGCGCCCGGGGGGCAGAGTCTCGCGATGGGTTCCGGGGGACACAAGCTGCAGATCCGGAGCGACGGCACGCTCTGGGTGTGGGGCTACAACAACAACGGACAGCTTGGCCTCGGCGACACAGCCGACCGCTTGGTGCCTGTGCAGGCCGGCACCGATACCGACTGGGTCTCGGTCGCCGCGGGCGGCTATGCCGGCGTGGGACATTCGCTCGCACTGAAAGACGATGGCACGCTTTGGGCGTGGGGCTACAACAACTATGGGCAGCTGGGTCTCGGTGACACAGCCAATCGCACCTCTCCCACGCAGGTGGGCACGGACACCGACTGGGTGTCAGTCACTGTGGGACGGCATCATTCGCTCGCGATCAAGGCTGACGGGACGTTGTGGGTGTGGGGCTACAACCCCTTCGGACAGCTAGGCCAAGGCGACACGGTCAATCGCACCTCGCCCACGCAGGTGGGCACCGACACCGACTGGGCGCAGGCGGCTGGCAATGGCTATTCGAGCTACGCCATCAAGACCGGTGGTGCGTTGTGGGCGTGGGGCTACAACTACTACGGGCAGCTGGGTCTCGGTGACACAGCCAATCGCACCTCTCCCACGCAGGTGGGCACGGACACCGACTGGGTCACGGTCCAGAGTGGAGAGAGTTTCGCCATGGGCATCCGAAGCGACGGGACGCTCTGGGCCTGGGGTGACAACACCGCCGGGCAGCTCGGCCAAGGCGACACGGCAAATCGCACCTCGCCTACACAGGTGGACACGGACAGCGACTGGGCGGGAGTGGAAGGCGGTTCCCGGCACGTGATCGCTGTGCGCACGGATGGCACGCTGTGGGCTTGGGGAAACAACTACGCCGGCAATCTCGGTCTCGGCGATCTGAACAACCGCTTGGTGCCCACGCAGGTCGGCATCGGGACGGACTGGGCGTTCCCGGTAGCAGGGGTGAACGACTCCGGCGCTCTCAAGACCGACGGGAGCGCCTGGTTGTGGGGCTACAACCTCGAGGACCATCTCGGATTCGGTGCGGATGCTCCTAGCCGTTTCACGGCTCCCACGCTTCTGGCGGCGCCGCCGGCGCTCGGCCCGATCGGCGACAAGTCGGTCGATGAGCTTTCCGAGCTCACGTTCACGGCGACCGCCACCGATGCGGACGTGCCTGCCGATACGCTCGCCTACTCGCTCGACGCGAGCGCGCCAGTGGGAGCGGCGATCGACAGCGCCACCGGTGTGTTCACCTGGACGCCCACCGAGGCCCAGGGGCCGGGAAGCTATCCGGTCACCGTTTCCGTCTCCGACGGCAAGGGCGGCGTGGACTCCGAGGCGATCACCGTCACGGTGGCCGAGGTGAACAGCGCGCCCGTGCTCGGTGCGATCGGCGACAAGAGCGTGAACGAGCTTTCTGAGCTCACGTTCACAGCGAGCGCCACCGACGCCGACATCCCGGCGCAGGCGCTCACCTACAGGCTCGCCATCCCCGCTCCGGCGGGAGCAGCGATGACGCCCGACGGTGTCTTCACCTGGACGCCCAGCGAGGCGCACGGCCCGGGCAGCTACCCGGTCACCGTTATCGTCACCGACGGCGTCTCGTCTGCGTTCGAGACCATCACGATCACAGTAGCCGAGGTCAACGCCGCGCCCGTGCTTGGCGCCATCGGCGATAAGACGGCCGACGAGCTCGCCGAGCTCACGTTCACGGCGACCGCCACAGACGCCGATCTGCCCGCGAACACGCTGACCTACTCGCTCGCCGCCGGTGCTCCCGCGGGAGCTTCGATCGACAGCACGACCGGCGTGTTCTCATGGACGCCCACCGAGGCGCAGGGGTCGGGCAGCTACGACATCACCGTGGTCGTCACCGACGGCAAGGGCGGCGTGGACTCCGAAACGATCACGGTCACCGTGGCCGAGGTCAACGCCCCGCCCGTGCTTGGCGCCATCGGCGATAAGACGGTCGACGAGCTGTCCGAGCTCACGTTCACGGCCAGCGCCACCGATGCCGACCTGCCCGCGAACACGCTGACCTACTCGCTCGGCGCGGGTGCGCCTTCGGGAGCTTCGATCGACAGCACGACCGGCGTCTTCACCTGGACGCCCACCGAGGCGCAGGGGCCGGGGAGCTACGACATCACCGTGACCGTCTCGGACGGCACCGCGTCCGACTCCGAGACCATCACGGTCACCGTGGCCGAGGTCAACGCCGCGCCCGTGCTCGACGCCATCGGCGACAAGTCGGTCGATGAGCTCGCCGAGCTGACGTTCACGGCCAGCGCCACCGACGCCGACCTGCCCGCGAACACGCTCGCCTACTCGCTCGGCGCCGGTGCGCCTGCCGGAGCTTCGATCGACAGCACGACCGGCGTGTTCTCCTGGACGCCCACTGAGGCCCAGAATGGCGCCCACGCCTTCACGGTCGTCGCCTCAGACGGGGAGCTGACCGACTCCGAGACCATCACGGTCACCGTGGCCGAGGTCAACACGGCGCCCGTGCTCGGCGCGATCGGCGATAAGAGCGTGGATGAGCTCGACGAGCTCACGTTCACAGCGAGCGCGACCGATGCGGACGTGCCCGCGAACACGCTCACCTACTCGCTCGGCGCGGGTGCGCCCGCGGGGGCGGCGATCGACAGCGCCACGGGCGTCTTCACCTGGACGCCCACCGAGGCGCAGGGGCCGGGTACGTACAGCATCACCGTGACCGTCTCGGACGGCACTGCGTCGGACTCCGAAACGATCACGATCACAGTGGCCGAGGTTGCGGATGAGCAGCCGCCCACGAGCACCTACAGCCCTCCGGTGACCAGCAGCGGCGGGACGTCGCCCGACGAGCAGGATTCTGGCGCGACCGCCGATGAGGACGCCCAGAGCGATACTGCGACCGAGACAGACGCGCCCGCCGAGGATACCGATGATGGCGATGCCGAAGCCGAAGACGCCGATGAGGCGGCTGCCGCCGACGAGCCCGAGGCCGACGAGCCTGCAGACGACGAGTCCGGCTTCCCGTGGTGGATGCTCGCGGTGGCCGGGGTGCTTGCCGGCGTGGGGCTCGCCGGATGGGCGATCCGCACGCGGAGCGCGGGGAGTGGTACGTCGTAGCGTAGCGGGCGGGGTGACGCCGTTGGCGGCTTGCGGCCGTCTTCGGCGCGGTAGGCGCTGACTGGCCGGGTGTCCCGCACGGCGCTTTCTGAGAGGTGACCGGGGCCCGCGCTGCGGCATGCCCCTGCGCTAGACTCGGGTCAGTCCTTCCGAGGGGGCAGGTTCGTGACTGCGCAGCATGTCTACACCGTCTACGTGATCCAACTCGACGACGAGGTGTACAGCAGCGCCAAGTTCCGCACGGCCAACCCCGACTGGAACCCGGCCAAGCCGTGCGTGTACGTCGGGTCCACAGCGCTTACGCCTGAGGAGCGGTTCCAACAGCACCTTGCCGGCTACAAGTCGAACGCGTTCGCGCACAAGTACGGCACGCGGCTGATGCCCCGGCTCTATCGCAGCTGGCAGGACTACCCCACGCGCGAGGAGGCCGAGCGCGCCGAGGAGCGGCGTGCGCTGAGCCTCCGTAAGCGCGGCTACGCTGTCTGGTACGGCATCTAGGGGCGGCCGTCCCTCTGGCCCCTGTAGTCGAGCGGATCGATGCAGCGCTCGTACTCCGCGCGCGTGATGGGGAGCGGCGCCGCACCCTTGATTGCCGGCGTGTGCCTTCCATCGTCGGCCACGGGATACGCTGAGTACACCTTCATCCAGCGACCGGTCTCCGCACGGATCCTGTGGATATCCGTCACCGCCCCGCTGAGGTCCTGGTCCTGACTGAAGAGCACTGCGACATCGTAGGCACCCTCGCGCGCCAGGCGGACCATGTCGAGTGCGATCCGCACGTCGACGCCCTTCTCACGGGCGATGCGCACCGAAGCGCGAGTACCATCGGGCAGGATCACAGGTTCGTCTGCGTAGGCGAGGTTCCGCGAGTAAACGTCGACACCCCGGGTACCCAGAACGGTGAGTTTGCGGCTCCAGAAGTCGTACCAGAACCTGTTCTCACCGGGCTTGTGGATGCCGGTGTAGAAGTGAAGTCCGGCGCACTGAAGGCACTGACGCGTGCATACCAGCTGCGCGAGGGCTACCACATCGTAGTTCGGGTATGAGTAGCCGAAGCAGTGCTTCACCGAGCGGAACAGGTTCTGGCCGTCGAAGAAGACATGAGTGCGGAGGATGGCCGGCACGGGAGGTGCGGCGCTGCGCTCTGCTCCGAGAAAAGACTGACCCCGCCAGTGGCCCGAGGGCTGATCCAGCGGGGTAAAGATACGACGATATTCCATCGGCTCGCGGTCCCTGTCAAGCGATGCGGTCGGTGCTGACAGGCCGAGTCTCGTACGAGGCGCTTATCGGAATGTCACCGGAATCCAAACCCCACGCATCCCCTGCGCTACACTGGCATCACGCCCCGCCCGCCGAGAGGATCCGCCCATGCGCGGCTTCATCGGGAACACCGACTACGACTGGTACCGCTTCTTGGCGGCGCAGCCGGACATCGACGAGGTGAACTTCTGGCAGCCGTCGGGAGGCGGCGGCAGGTTCGGCGTGGTGAGCCCGGGGGAGCCGTTCTTCTTCCGCCTCAAGTCGCCTCACAACGCGATCGCGGGCTTCGGGTACTTCGCGAGCTACAGCGCGCTTCCGGCGTGGCTCGCGTGGGAGAGCTTCGGGCGCACCAACGGCGCCGCCGACTTCGACGAGATGCGCGCGCGGATCGAGCGCTACCGTCGCAGGAGCGGCGCGACGGACCCCGGGCGGCCGGGCGACTATGCGATCGGCTGCATCATGGTGGCAAGCCCGGTGTTCTTCCCGCAGGAGCTCTGGGTGCGCGAGCCGGCCGACTGGGCACCCAACATCGTGCGCGGGCGCGGCGAGGACCTCACGCGCGGCGAGGGTCTGCGCATCTTCACCGAGTGCCTGGAGCGGGCGCAGCAGCTGGGCGTTCCGACGCTTCTCGCCGAGCCGGACCGCCCCCGCTACGGCGAGCCGACGCTCGTGAAGCCGCGGCTCGGGCAGGGCATCTTCCGGGTGTCGGTACTCGATGCGTACGACCGCGCGTGCGCGGTCACGGGCGAGCACTCGCTGCCGGTGCTCGAGGCGGCGCACATCATGCCGTACGCCGACGGCGGCACACACGACGTCACCAACGGGCTGCTGCTCAGAAGCGACATCCACCGCCTGTTCGACCTGGGCTACGTGACAGTCACGCCCGAGTACCGCTTCAAGGTCTCCGACGCGCTTGCTGAAGATTTCCATAACGGCAGGACGTACTACGCCGAGCGGGATCGGCGTGTGGTGGTGCCCGATGCCGAGTGGATGCAGCCGAGCAGGGAACTGCTCGCGTGGCACGGCGAGAGCGTGTGGCGGGGGTAGTCTAAAGCCCGCCGACAGTCCGTCAGCGGGCCCTGAGCCCCCTCCTGCGCATGTTCACTCCCTAGTGTTTGGTCTTGTCGACGAGGATGAATCCGTTGCCCGTCTTGCTGGTCGGGGGCAGAGGGTTACCTTTCGTTGACGTGACCTCATGCCCGGTGCGGCCGCCCCGGGGGCCGATCTCCTCGTACTGGCCGGATGCCGGGGTTGCCTGGCCGGGCTTGAGCGACTTCGCCACTGCGCGCACCTCCTTTCGAAGCGCACCTGTGTTTGGTAGACAAAAGTTGGTATAGTCTATCTGCACGTCAACCAAGGGGAGGCTTCATGTCGCTCGGCGCGCGCTTGCATCAGTACAGAACGGCCCGCAACTACACGCTCGACGAGCTCGCCGAGCGCATGGGCGGGCTTGTCTCAAAGCAGGCTTTGTCCAAGTACGAGCATGATCGCGCCACGCCGCGCCCCACGGTGCTGATCGCACTCGCCAAAGCGCTCGACGTGAGGGCAGCACATCTCATGTCCGAGCCGCGGTACCACTTCGAGCCCGTTGCATACCGCGCGCTGGCCTCACTGCCGAAGAAGGAGCAGGAGACGATCGAGAGCGCGGTCGAGCTTGAGCTGGAACGTCGGCTCACCCTCATGGACAAACTCGGTATCACCCCCGAGTACCCATTTAGTGAACCGCTGGAGATCAGGGATGATGTTCGTGAGGTGGAACATGCCGCCGAGGAGCTACGCCACGCATGGAATCTCGGCGGTGCCCCAATCGCGAGCGTCGTGGATACCCTGGAGTCCAAAGGTGTGCACCTGATCGATGTCGATACCGAGCGGAAGTTCGATGGGCTTACGGTGATCGCGACGGACGAGACCGGCAAGCGTGTTGCATGTGGCATCGCGGCTCGCCTTGAGGTATCCCAGGCCAGGCAGAGAATGAGCCACGCACACGAGCTCGGTCACCTGGCCGTTCGAGTCACTGAGAGCGTTGATGAGGAGGCGACGGCGCGTCGGTTCGCGGGGGCATTTCTGTACCCGGCGGATGCAGTCCAGACCGAGTTCGGTGCACGCCGCAGCCGCGTCACCGTCGACGAGCTTCTGGCCGCCAAGAAGCGCTGGGGGATGAGCGTTCAGGGTGTGCTTCGCCGTCTCCGCGATCTCCAGGTGATTGACGAGACCAGCTACAAGTGGTGGTGCATGTTCGTGAACCGCGCCGGCTGGCGCACGGAGGAGCCAGGCGAGGAGCCGCGGGAGCACTCCACGTGGGTGGAGACACACGCGCATCGCGCGGCCGCCGAAGGACTCATCGCGCGGGAGGCGCTGGCCGAGTACATCCCTGCCGTCAGCAGTCGAACAGCACCGGAGGATATCGACCGCCGTGCGCTCCTGAGGCTGCCGCTTGCCGAGCGCAGGGCTTACATGCGAGCACAGGCTGAGGCGCATGCGGCGGAGTACAACGCCATGATCGACCAAGCGTGGCTGGATGCGGACCTGGGCGAATGGGATCACGAGCATGAATAGCCCTATTCGCGGTGAGATCTGGTGGGCGGACCTCGAGCCGACTCGGGGCGATGAGATCAACAAGAAGCGACCGGTCGTGGTGTTGAGCTCCGACGATGTCGGAGTGCTCGCAATCAAACTCATCGCGCCGATCACCGGCAGACCGCCGAGCAGAGCGAGCCATCCCTGGCTCGTGCAGGTGCGACCCACTAAGGCCAACGGACTGACGAAGGACGGGTGCGTCGACGTTCTACAACTGCGAGGTATCGCTCTAGAGCGGTTCTCCAAGCGCATCGGCGGGTTGAGTCCTGATGATATGGACGATGTGCTGGCGGCGATTGCGCTTGTGATGGAGATGGACTGCTAGCAGCGGGGTGTCAGCGTGGTGCGGTATGGTGTCATGCGAAGTGGAGTAGTGCGGGTCAGGCCGTACTCCCACACGATGCCCGGAGGCGGAGGACCATGGTTCCGCGATTCCAGAAAGCGCATTCGGACTTGCTTCGGTGGCGTGAAACGCAGCCAACCCTCTTGGACGGTCTGGACGTGAGTCGGGATATGCAGAGCATCGTCCGGGCCATCGATGCGGCCTTCAAGAGCGAGGTGCTTGAGTATCGGGTTCGCTCCGCGCTCAACTCGCAGGAACTCAACGAGGCTGATGTCTCCCGGGTTCCACCGCACGAGACACTCACTGGTGTGCATCGGTGGGACTTCGATTGGTGGCTGACTGAAGCGACACTGCGCTCACTGCACGCGGGCATCGATGCCCTAGCCCAACTTCTGAACGCAGTGTTCGAGCTCGGTGTCGACCGCGACAGTAAGAAGCTTCCCTCGGATGTTGTAGTCAAGCTGGCGGAGGATAGCAGCCTCCAAGCGGTTTCAACCGCGGTGAAGAATCTCTGGGATTCACCCGAGTGCCGCGATCTATGTGCGCTTGTCAATCACCTGAAGCACTCTGGCTTCCCCGAGAGGAATGCGAAGGATGCTCCGGACCCGCTCAGTCGGACGACGACCATTGATGAGTTCTCGCACCAAGTGACCACGTTCGGCCCGTGGGGTCCTGCTGATATCGAAACGATGATTGATGGCTTCCGGCGGCACGCCATCGAAGTCCTCGAGGTCGCGGCGGCAACTCGGAAGTCGGCCTAAACCCGGCATCCACGCCGAAGGTGCGCGTGCGGTAGACTTCAGTCGCCGACATCGAGCGGCGCGCCGCAGGTGGTGCCGAAACACGTTCGACAGAGCAAATCGGGGAGTATGCCGTGGGTGATCTCAGCGCGATCGAGCAGCGGAAGCTAGAGCGGCTGCTCGGTATGCACAACGGTTACGTGCTGGAGTTCTCCAACGCCAGTTTCGGCGACTTCTTCGCGGATGTCGCGCACATAGACATCTATGACGCGAAGTACGCTCGCGGGGGGACCTCGAAGGCCAATCGCATGCGCGCATTCTGGGAGCTTGAGCCCAACTACACCGTTGCCACTGTACTCGGTACACTATTGGAGAACTGGGAATACTTGCCTACGGTTGGCTTCAAGCCGCCTACTCGAGAGGCACTTGCGATCATCGAACGATTGCGCGGATGTGGCCCCGTGGTGGACACGAGCGCGCTTGCGGCCCCGGTGGGTGCAGACGAGGCATTTGTTACCGTGGCACGGCACGTTCGCGAAGCGATTGAGCGTAATGAGCCTGAGGCCGCAATAGATCGGCTGCACACCTTCATGGTCAAGTACTTGCGTCGGCTCTGCACGCGTCGGGGCATAGAGGTGACCCGGGACAAGCCCCTCCATAGCCTAATGGGCGAGTACTCCAAGGCAGTGCGTGAACAGGGTCCCATCGAATCAAAGATTACGCTTCGGATACTGCGGTCGACGATCTCAATCCTCGAGGATCTCAATAGCGCTCGCAACGAGCGTAGTTTGGCGCACGACAACGACTTGATGGACCACGATGAGAGTGTGCTGGTGTTCTCGCATGTCTCGTCGGTCGTCTGGTTCTTGGGCTCGGTTGAGAGTCGAGTTGATCGCGAGATTGGCCATGCGTTGGACTGGGACGACCGAATCCCCTTCTGAATTTGCCTGCCTAACAAGCGCTTCAGCCGACGGCACAACCGGTAAGCTGTGAAGGGAAGTCAGTGGCGCACAGCTGAAGCGCCGTGACTTTAGGACAAGCACAGGGGGATGCCCGGTGACGGACGAGCCCGGACTCACTCCAGAGGAAGCGGAACTCAAGGCCGCAATCGACGCGGTGGTGGAGTCGCCGAGTCCCAAGAAGCTGGTCGTCGCCGGCCCTGGAACCGGGAAGACGACGCTCTTCAAGTTGATTCTCGAGTCCTCACCCGATGACCCGGACAAACGCATCGTCCTCACCTTCATCAACAACCTGAAGAGCGACCTGGAGGCAGATCTCGGTCACCTTGCACACGCCCATACGCTGCATTCCTTCTGCCTAGGGCTCTTGCACCGAACTCCCTCGCTCAGGGGTGCGCTGACCCAAGACGCACGATGCTGTCCAAACCTGGCTTCGTTGATTTCGGAGGACTGGGAGATAATCCACCAGACGGAGGCGCCCAAGTTCGTGTCAGAAATGCGCGCTCTGGCTGAGGGGAACAACCTCGACTTCTATCTCGCCCGCGGGGACTACTACGATGCGGTGGATTTTGACGACTCTGTGTATCGCGTGCACGCGGCGTACGCCTTAGGTCACGCCTCGCCAGATTCGTACGATCTGGTTCTGATCGACGAGTATCAGGACTTCAATCGGCTCGAAGCCTCCATCATTGATGCTCTTGGGGAGACCAGCAACATGCTGGTCGCTGGTGACGATGACCAGGCACTGTACAGCCAATTCCGTGACGCAAGCTGCGATTACATCAGAGGACTGAGCCAGGCCGGGGAGTATGAGGTCTTCACCCTGCCGTACTGCATGCGATGTCCGAAAGTGCTGGTCGATGCAGTCGCCGACATCATCTCCAGAGCTCGCGAAGAGCATTGTCTCGACGGCAGAATCGACAAGCCATACAAACACTTTCCGCTGGCGAAGGGCGAGGACAGCGCCAAGTACCCCACAATCGCCAATGTGCGAACTTCGGTGCAAAGCAAGAAGGTCAACTACATTGGTCGGTTCATCGCTCAAGCCGTTGATGTAATCCCGCCGGATGAGGTGCAAGCCGCAGCTGCCGCTGGATATCCGGCTGCTCTTGTCATAGTCGCACGTCCGTATCGTGACCAGATTGTTGAGCACCTTCAAGAGAGCGGCTATCGCATCGAGACGCGGGTCGAGCCTGCGAGCGGGATTCAGCGGGCTGCTGGGCTTGCGATCCTGAAGGAAGACCCGGGCTCAAGCCTAGGATGGAGAATCCTTCTGCATTGCGACCAACCGTCGTTCGGGAGCGCATCCATTGCTGCCACCGCTGACGGTTCAGTGGCCCTCGTAGACACGTTGCCAGCGGAGTACCGCGAGCCCTGCATGGAAGAGGCCGCGGCTTTCGAGCCGCCAGACGACGTGGACGTGGAGGGCCACCCCGCTGATGAGGACGAGCGTCCGCTTGTGAGAGTCACGTCCTTCGAGGGGTCGAAGGGGCTTTCAGCACAGCATGTCTTCATCGCTGGCCTTCACGACGGCGAACTCCCAGGCGATCCCGCTGCCGTGAAGGACATGGAGATATGCAGGTTCATTGTCGGACTGACTCGAACAAGAAAGCGCTGCTACCTGATTCACACGGGACACTTCGGCACCAAATGGCTGAAGCCCTCGTGCTTCATCTCTTGGATTGCAAGTGAGAGACTCGAGGATGTAGTTGTGAACAAGGACTACTGGTCGGACGACGGCGACGGTGAGTGATCACGGTGTCGTCCTAGCCCGGGGGTCGAGCGGACGCGCCTCGCTCGCAGGTTATCGGTCAGACGTTGGGCACTCCGATCGGAAGGTACCGTGAGTTGGTCCCCATCAAGCTCGACTGGTCATTCGATTACGGTATGGAGTTCCTCGACCACGCGTGTCAACTAGTCGATCAAGCACTCCGCCGTCACTACAAGCGAGTCGAGAGTGACTTCGACCTCGCAGACCAGTTGGACATTCCCGAGCTCATCGAGTACGTGATCGGGCTCGGTTTCGCAGCGTGTCAGGGATACATCACGGGCGTGTGTTCAGAGATGTCGGTCTCCAAGACCGCCTCTCTTGATGTGGGGCGTTGTCATCCTACGGGGGCAACGATTGCCCGGCTGACAAACCATGCCGCCAACTGGTGGAAGCACTGCGACGAGTGGTCCGAACCGCTCAGTAGCAGCGCCCAAAGAACCCACGATGGTTTGGTGGCGCTGGGAGTTCAGGATTCCTACCCGCTGACAAACGCACTGCAGATCCTCACCTCTATGGATTATCCGCTCTTCGGGGACTTGGTCCCTCAGCTATCAGCATGGCGTGACTCCGTGCTCGATGAGGCCAGCCCGTACGACAGGACGGGTGGGTAATCCGCGCTTTCGCCAGAAAGCCTGCCCGAGTCCGGTGGACTCGGGCAGGAAGGGCGAAGGGGCGCGCTTCAGGTGAAGCGCAAACACGTTGGATATTCACACGGGATTCTCCGCTCTCTGTCTCGGTCGCGGCGAGCAGAAGGCGCGATGAGCGCGAGCGCCTCCACAGTCACGCGGCAGCGAGCCATGCACGGAGTTGCGACTCCGTCGGTGAGCCGGAGGGTGAGGCGGATGTCGTTGCTGTCGAGTTCTGTCGATACGGATGGAGGCACAAGTGCAGGAACCTAACGGATCTCGCGAGTGGCTGCTGTTTGTCGCGACGCTGAAGGCGCTTCTCGAGGTCCGCCTTAGGCGCCCCGGGAAGCCGAATCTGAACGCTTACCGGCAGTTCATCGATGAAGCGTGTGGTGCCCTGCGCCAGGACGCATTCATCCGCGAACTGGACAAGGCTCTCACGGCTAACGATGCGGAGACCGGTGTTGAGGACGCCTTCAAGCGGCTGCTCCGGCTCGAAATTGCAGCTTTCGGCGACAGCTACATGGAAGTCACCGACCGAGACCCACTCCATGAAGTGCAAGACGCGAGGCGTGTCGCGCCTCCAGTCAAGGGCCAGTGGATTCACAAGACAGCAACCGCGGGTGACATGCTGGGTGCTGGTCGAACGGTGCTCGGAAGTCTGCGCGAAGGCCTGGATCTTCTGCCTGCCTGGGCTCGTGGCATTCTCAAGGCGGGCGAAGAGGCGGTCTCGATTGTCGCTTGAGCTTCCGCCAGTACGAAGACTTATGATGTTTGCCATGGCCGCCTTGGCCATCACCAACTCCGGCATGAGGTAGACTCAATCGGGGTGGCGAGGCTATCTAACTTCCCCAGGCACATCAGCAGCGTACTGGGAGCGCAGTCCATGGCTGAGCGTTCACACAGCATATTCGCGCACGGCCCGTGTGATCCACGACGGATTGTCCGCGTCGCATGAGCCTGATCAAGTCACAACAGCGCGTCGTCGACCACGGGGAGGTCTTCACGCCCGCGTGGCTGGTCGATGCGATGCTCGATCTCGTGCAAGGCGAGACTGAGCGGATCGACTCGCGCTTCTTGGAGCCAGCGTGCGGGAGTGGCAACTTCCTCGTCCGGATTCTACAGCGCAAGCTCGCCGCCGTGGAGCTGAAGTTCGAGAAGTCCGACTTCGACAAGCGCCACTTCACCCTACTCGCCCTGATGTGTTGCTACGGCATCGAGCTTCTCGAAGACAACGTCGCCGAATGTCGCGCGAACATGCTCGAGGTCCTGTCCGATTACCTGCGGCTCGAAGAATCGGAAGACCTGCACCGCGCCGCCTCCTACGTGCTCTCGCTGAACCTGGTTCGTGGCAACGCGCTCACGATGCGCACCAGCGACGACCAGGCCATTACCTTCGCGGAGTGGGGCTACCTGGGCAAAGGTAGGTTCCAGCGGCGTGACTTCCGGCTAGACGCCCTCACCCAGATGGCTGCGCTCCACGCTGAGGGGTCGCTCTTCTCTCAGCTCGAGAAGCACGAGATCCTCACGCCGACCAAGACCTACCCACCAATGACGGTGCGTGAGCTGGCCGAGGTGGGCACCAGCGATACGTTTGGGAGGGCGGAATGAACGGTCAGGCGAACCTCTCACTCCGCGGTCGCAATCCCGATGTGCTTACGTGCATTGCGAACCTCTCGAATGATGAGGTCTTCACTCCTCCCGAGCTCGCTAACAGGATGCTCGACACTCTCGCCAATGCATGGATGGCCGACAACAACGGGGCAGACATCTGGTCGGACCCGTCGGTCAGGTTCCTTGACCCGGTCACGAAATCCGGGGTCTTCCTCCGTGAGATCACAAGCCGCCTCAATAGGGGTCTTGCCGACCAGATTCCCGACCTTCAGGAGCGCGTCGACCACATCCTGACCAAGCAGGTGTTCGGGATCGGGATCACGCAGCTCACCAGCCTGCTTGCGCGCAGGAGCTTGTACTGCTCGAAGCACGCCCAGGGCGAGCACTCCGTCGTCACGTCGTTCTCGAGCGACCACGGCAACATCTGGTTCGAGCGCACCGAGCACACCTGGGTCGACGGCCGCTGTCGATACTGCGGCGCCAGTAAGAAGACTCTGGCGCGAGGCGATCAGCTTGAGACTCATGCCTATGCGCTTATCCACGCCGACGACACGAAGGCCCGGGTGGCCGAACTCTTTGGAGGAGACATGCAGTTCGATGTGATTATCGGCAACCCGCCGTACCAGCTGGATGACGGTGGCTACGGCACCAGCGCAGCACCGATCTATCAGCTGTTCGTTGACCAAGCGAAGGCGCTTGAGCCGCGGTATCTGTCCATGGTCATACCCGCGCGTTGGTTCGCCGGTGGCAAGGGCCTCGATGAGTTCAGGGAATCGATGCTCTCCGATAATCGCCTGCGGTCCATCGACGATCACCTCAGTGCGTCGGATGTCTTTCCGGGCGTCGGGCTCAAGGGCGGCGTGTGTTACTTCCTCTGGGACCGCGACAACCCCGGACCCTGTACCGTTTCCACGCACTTCAAGGACTGGCCGGTCTCTACCAGCACTCGTGCGCTGCTCGAGCCCGGCGCGGATGTGTTCATCCGCTTCAACGAGGGGCTCTCCATCCTCAAGAAGGTTGTCGCGGCGGAGAGCGGACAATCAGATTCGATATCCCTTCCCGAGGGCAAGCGCTTTGACCAGCTGGTCAGCTCGAGCAAGCCCTTCGGACTCCGCACGTTCTTTCAGGGCAAGTCAACCAAGTCACCCGACGACCTTCTCGTTCATCAGAACGGTGGAATCGGGTATGCCGACCGATCCTCGATCACCGCGGGTACTAACTTGATTGACAAGTGGAAGGTCTATGTCGGCGCCGCTGCGCCCGGGACCGGCAACAGGGATACCTATCCGCACAGGGTGCTAAGCACTCCATTCGTCGGAGAGCCTGGCACCGTGTCTTCGGAGACCTACCTCTGCATTGGGCCGTTCGATACTCGGGCAGAGGCCGAAAGTGCCCTGTCGTATCTCACGTGCCGACTGACCCGCCTCCTCGTACTCCTGCATAAGCCCTCTCAGCACACGAGCCGCAAGGTCTACACCTTCGTGCCGACTCAGGAATGGACGAGGGTGTGGACTGACAAGGATCTCTACGAGAAATACAGCATCTCTGAAGACGAGATTGCCTTCATCGAGAAGCTCGTGCGTCCGATGGACTTCCAGCGGAGTCTCGAAGAATGACCAGGACGATCGAGGACATTCTCGTACCCAAGCCGCAGGCGCGTCCGCGGATCTACGCTTACACCATCCACGATGAGGCCCATGCCGGTCTTCTCAAAGTCGGCCAGACCACCCGCGATGTGAAGCAGCGCATCGCCGACCAGCTGAAGACAGCCGCCATCAAGAACTTCACTATTGAGCTAGATGAATCCGCTGAACGTGACGATGGGACCGTGTTCACCGACCACGAGGTGCGCGCAGCGCTTGTTCGAAAGGGTTTCGAGAACGTCGACCTGGAGTGGATGCGCTGCACGGTTGCTGATGTGCAGACCGTGCTGGCTGAGCTGCGCACCGGCCAGAAGTTCGCGGGTACCCATCACCAGACCTTTGCCATGCGCCGCGAACAGGCCGAGGCCGTGGAGAAGACGCACGCCTACTTCCACTCGATATGGGCTGAGGACATGCACGCTGTTCCACGTTTTTTGTGGAACGCGAAGATGCGCTTTGGCAAGACGTTCACGACGTACCAGCTGGCCAAGAAGCTCGGGGCGCGCCGCGTCCTGGTGGTGACATTCAAGCCGGCGGTCGAGGACGCGTGGCAGACAGACCTCGAGACCCACACGGACTTCAACGGGTGGCGGTACATGTCCCGTCACTCCGATATGGACCCCACCAAGATTAGTCGCAGGACGCCGCTTGTCTACTTCGGCTCCTTCCAGGACCTTCTGGGCCGCGATGAGGCCGGCAACATCAAGGCGAAGAACGAATGGCTGCACAAGGTTGAGTGGGACCTCGTGGTCTTTGATGAGTACCACTTCGGCGCATGGCGAGAGACCGCCAAGGAGCTCTTCGAGGGCGAGGATGACGCGGTAGCCAAGAAGGAGGCCAAGCTCGAGTACACCGCCAGCCTGGAGGAGATGAACCAGGACCTGAGCGAGCTTTCCGAGAAGGAGACGGAGTTCCTTCCCATCACGACCAAGGCATACCTTTACTTGTCAGGCACGCCTTTCAAGGCACTGGCTACGGGCGAGTTCATCGAGGAGCAGATTTTCAACTGGACATACACCGATGAGCAGCGCGCGAAGGAGCAGTTCGCAGCGGCGCACCTTGGTGCATGGAATCCCTATAGTGCGCTGCCACAGATGCGTCTGCTCACGTACCAGATGCCTGATGAGCTGCTGGCGATAGCCAGCGCAGGGGAGTTCGATGAGTTCGACCTGAACGCGTTCTTCACTGCGACGGGAACGGGCAAGAATGCGCAGTTCCAGCACAAGAGTGACGTGCAGAAGTGGCTGGATATCATCCGCGGTTCATACGCGCCGCACAGGATCGAGAACCTCAAGTCCGGCACGCGGCCACCCTGGCCGTATTCGGATGATCGGTTGCTGCCCTATATGCAGCACTCGTTCTGGTTCCTGCCTGATGTCGCTGCGTGTCACGCGATGGCGAACCTGCTCGCGGAGAAGCACAACACGTTCTGGCACGACTACGCAGTGGTGGTCGCAGCCGGCGCGTCCGCTGGTATCGGCCTTGAGGCGTTGCCGCCGGTCCGTTCAGCGATCGGAAGCGGGTTCGAGACGAAGACCATCACGCTGTCCTGCGGGAAGCTCACGACGGGCGTGACCGTGCCGCAGTGGTACTCGATACTGATGCTACGCAACCTCACCTCGCCGGAGACCTACTTCCAGGCCGCATTCCGGGTGCAGTCGCCGTGGTCGATCCGCAATCCCAACGGAGACGACCCGAACGAGGAGGAGATCCTCAAGCCGGTCTGCTTCGTGTTCGACTTCGCGCCCACGCGCGCTCTTCGGCAGCTCTCAGAGTACGGACTAGGGCTCTCACCCGGCGAATCCAACCCGGAGAACGCCGTCAAGGACCTGATCTCATTCCTGCCGGTGCTCGCCTACGACGGCGCCAACATGATGCAGATCGATGCGGGTAGCATCCTCGACATCGCCATGGCCGGTACCTCGGGAACGCTGCTGGCTCGGAAGTGGGAGTCTGCGTTGCTGGTGAATGTCGACAACGACACCCTGCGCCGGATCCTGGACGACCCCGAAGCGCTTGCTGCCGTGGAGCGCATCGAGGGTTGGCGCGCGCTCGGCGACAACGTCATCGAGACCATCATCAACAAGAGCGAGAAGATCACAGAACTCAAGAACAAGGCGAAGGAGAGCGGTCTCACCGCGAAGGAGAAGCGTGAGCTTACCGCGGAGGAGAAGGAGTTCAAGTCGCAGAGGAAGCTGGTCCAGGAGAAGCTGATCAAGTTCGCTACGCGGATTCCCGCTTTCATGTATCTGACGGACTTCCGCGAGAACACCCTCCAAGATGTCATCACCAAGCTCGAGCCCGACCTGTTCCTCGCTGTCACCGGCCTTACGGTGAAGGACTTCCACCTGCTCGTGAGACTGCGTGTGTTCAACACAGAACGGATGAACCAGGCTGTGTTCGCATTCCGACGGTACGAGGATGCGTCCCTGCGGTACACGGGGATCGACAGTCATCCCGGGCTCACGCACTACGGCCTGTACGATACCGTGGTGGCACGAGAAGAGGCGGGCGTGTACGGGTAGGGAGTCAAGCTTGTCATAGGATAGGCCGAAGTACTGAGTGAAGGCTGGGTGGCATCGGGGCGACCGGTTCGGACGCTGGGGGCGGTATGGAGCCAACCGAAGTCGAGCTACTTCATACGGCACGTATCGATGACGAGTTCGAGTTGTGCTTCACAACATACTCGCTCGGCAAGCGTCGGCTTGGGTCTGCCCGGATCTTCCGCAACAACCACAAGTACTGCGGCCCGACCAAGTCGGGGATCGACATGCCTCGGTATCAGGTTGACGCATTGATTCCCGTTCTCAGGCGGTTGTCTGATGAGCTGGAGCGCGGTCTGTGCGCTCCGCCCTGTGAGTACGCCTCTCTTGATGCCGGGCGTACGGCGAACTGGCTGGTCCAGGTGCTGGTGCATGATACGCGGCCCGACGGGCAATTCCTGGACGTGCGCAAGTTCGTCACCAGCGACAACTACACCGGTCCGACTCGCAAAGGCATACGGCTCACTGTCGACCACATCGACCAGCTGGCCGACGGACTCGAGCATGTCAGTGTGTCGTTGCATAGTTGGCGCGAGGGACTAAGCGGGCTCTTTGCGCCGGCCAAGCCTGAGTATGAGCAATCGGAGCCACCCGCTGACCCTGGTAGGGGTGTGCCAGACCACCTGAAGGGTTACTTCTGAGGAGGTCATCGTGTCGAAGAGCGTCGAGGTCATAGACATCACTCCGCATCAGACCCTGATGCCGAAGCTTGGCAAGACGGGCTACTCAATCCCTCAAGCGATCGCTGAGCTTGTGGACAATGCTATCGACGCTCGGATCGAGGGGTACCCGCTCCTTGTTGCCGTCAAGATAGGCAAGCACGGGATCTCAGTCGCGGACAACGGCACCGGCATGGGGCGTGACGACATTCACAAGGCGATGATCCTCGGTATGTCGTCGAAGAGGAACATGCTTGGTGAATTCGGTCTCGGGTTGAAGACATCGTGCACGGCCCTCGGTAGGCGGTTCAAGGTGATGTCGTCGCGGCTCGGTGACCCGCACGCCTACTCCGTGTTCTATGACGAGGACGACTGGGTGAGCGCGGGGAGCTCGTGGCAGATGGAGCTCGAGACCGAGCTGGCCGACCCCGGAGGCCACTACACGATCGTGGAGATCTCCAAGCTGTACAAGTACTACGCCGGCGTTGTGGATGTGGTGCAACGCGACCTGCAGCAGCGATTCGCGCCGTTCATCAACGACGGTACTGTCGAGCTGCGGGTTAACAAGCGCAAGTGCAAGCCAGAGGAGTTCGATCTGCTCGAGGATACGCGCATTGAGTTCGAAATCGCGGACGCGTCGGGCAACCGGATCTACGGCTGGTATGGACTCCTGAAGCAAGGTTCTAACAAAGGACTCTACGGATTCCACACCTATCGGCTCGGCCGGATGATCACCACCTTCGACAAGATGGCAATCGGTGAGCACCCGACGATTTCCCGAATCATCGGCGAGGTGCATCTGGACCACTTGCAGCCGACGCACAACAAGCGGGAGTGGGAGAAGACCGCGGAGTACGATGCTGCTGTTGACGCGCTGCGAATCGAGGTGCAGGACCTCCTGCGGCAGGCCCGTCAGCGTGCTTCGTCGGACAGCATCACCAAGGCGGTACGCAACGAACTTGAGCGCTGGAAGGATTCGATCGCACGGGCGCTGATGGCCCGAGAGCTGAAGCCCTTCACGTCCCCCGTGCACACCCTGAGCGAGTACGAGCGCTCTGAAAGCGACGAGGCGCAGGAGCAAATCGAGGTCGAGCAAAGGGAGAGGTCCGAGAATCCTGAGCCGTCGGCTCCCCGCACCCAACCGACGGAGTCGAGTCGTGAGAGAGTCCCTCGGGTCACGCACCAGAAACCCCGTCATGCGGTGAAGGTCAAAGGTAAGAGCGTCGACTTCGATCACGAGTTCGCGCCGCTCGGGGAGAAGGAAGCCTGGTATCAGTGGAGTTTCAGCGCCGAAGAAGGGCTCGCAATCTACACCAACACCGAGTTTCCGGCGTACTTCACCACGAAGGACAAGGCGTTCTACGCGACCTTGCACATTGCGGAGAGCATCGCGGAGCTGTTGATCCAAGAGGCCGGTGTCGCCGCAGATGAGTTTGATGACATTCGGCAGCTGATCATGCGCAAGGCGGCCGCAGTGAAGGACCAATGGATAGAGGAAGAGGCGGAAACGGAGCCCAAGCCCACCGATTCTGCGGATGGGCCGGAGGTGGACTCGCATGGCAATCCTGAAGCGTGAAGGTGCTGACAAGATCTACGCGGTTGCCCAGCTGTTCCGCGAGCAGGCACTGGAACGCGATGGGTCGTTGCTGACCCCTGGCCGCGCGGTGTGGACGATTCCCGCGCTGGAGGACTTGGAGCAGCGATTCGTGCTGAGCCCCGACCACTCGTCCGACTCCTTTGATCAGAAGCTGGAACGTCAGATTGATGGTGCGAGCGACACAGTGAAGCAGCTCATGGCCGAACTCCTCCTGATGCATCTCCTGGTCGTTCATGGGATGAGCGCGGATACCAAGCGGCTGCGCATCTCGCGTGTGTTGGGCTGGATGCGAGACCCGGTGGTCATTCCTCCTGACATAGACGCAGCGCTGGACTATGGGCTCGCTTCTCCCGGAACGCACTTCTACACCCGTCGCGACACCCATCTGAGGTTCTTCATCGAGTGGATGCTCGCCTGGAAGCGCCTGGAGCCTTCGACGCTGGTGCAGGCGCTGTCTGAGCCCTGGGCGTTCAGGGAGCAGATATGCTCGGTTGATAACAGAAGCGCCTGGCTTCAGCGCAACGCCCTCCTCCACCTCGTCTTCCCCGAGGCCTTCGAACGTGCGGTGGCTCGAAACGACAAGAAGGCGCTTGTCGATGCCTTCGCTGACCGCATCGGCGGACCTGAGGCAGCAGCCGCGATGGATGAGGACAAAGCGATTCTGGAGATCCGGAAGTCACTGGAGCCGACGTATGGCCCCGGCTTTGATTTCTATGAGATCCCGGAGCTGGTCGTGCAGTGGAATTCCCGTTTTCAGGGAGGCGTGATGGAAGCGAATGCCCCACTCCTGGAACGCCTCAGGGCCGCATACCCCGGCTGGCAGAGCTTCGCCGATGAGCGCTTCATCCGGGACGAGACCACCTACAAGATGGATGCCTCGGCGAAGACTCAGGAACGTTTAGGCGCGGATACGCTTCGGCAGTTGATAGACAGCGAGGACTACGACCAGGTGGTACAGCTCGTCGAGCAGGTCGCGCAGTCGACGAACCTACTCTGGCTGCGCATGCCCCGTGAGGGCGACCTTTCGATCCTGTACTGGCAGGACTTCGATTCTGCAGCGTTCTCACGCGCACTCTACGATCTGCTGCATGGCGAGGGGTCGAGCCCTGAGCGCCTCGAGCGTTACGCGTCGTACGCGAGGGCGCAGGGCTTGCCAGTGAAGTGGACGCTACCGACGTATCTACTGATGCTGATGTACCCCGAGACTGACATCTTCGTGAAGCCTGAGGCCACGAAGTGGTTCCTCAAGCAGATGGGAGTCTCGCTCAAACTCGGATCGAAAGCATCGGGTGAAGTCTACGCATCGATACTAGAGGCCGCGGAAGATCTGCGAGAGCAGCTCGCGCCCTTCGAGCCCCAGACGATGCTGGATATCCAGAGCTACATCTGGGTCGCCTACCGGGCGGGTGAGCCGCCGATGGCGGCGACGGCAGGCGCTGAGGATGAGGGGGAGCGCGTGCAGACTGACACACACGCAGCGACGGTGTACGAACACATCCGCAGCAAGGGCTATCAGTTCCCGGCCTGGCTGGTGACAGACTATGTGCTTTCCCTCGCCACGAAGCCGCTCGTGATCCTCTCGGGCATCTCGGGCACTGGCAAGACAAAGATGGCGCAGCTGGTGAGCGAGTTCGTGGCACCAGTGCAGGATAGGGAAGTGGTGATCGAGCCCTCGCGGGCACCACAGCTCGAAGGCGCAGTGAGAGTCTCGATCCGCCCCAGTGCCTTCCAGCACCGGCGCCTGACGATTCCCAACGTCCTGCTTGACGGCGTGGTCGTCCCGGAGCCGAACTCGATTAGCGACCTCATCGTGCGTGCGGGTGGTCAGCGATTCGAGGCGCGTCTGTACGCACATTCGAGTGCCCGCAACTACCAGGTGCACATGAAGCCGCAACTGTACGAGTGGTTCAGGGCAAACGCTGAGATGGGTGACCTGCTCGAGCTGGCTACGACCCCTGTCTCGGATAGCCCCGAGTTTCAGCTCGAACTGAGCGTCGTTCGATCTGAGCGACGCATGGAGAGCGTGCTATCTGAGCGCGTAGCCTTCCTGTCCGTGCGGCCTGACTGGACCGACAATCGCGCTCTTCTTGGCTACTTCAATCCACTCCTGCAGCGCTATCAGGGAACCGAGCTGCTCAGCCTGTTGTTGCGCGCCGAGGCCAACCCCGATGAGCCACACTTCGTCGTGCTCGATGAGATGAACCTGGCCAAGGTGGAGTACTACTTCTCGGACTTCCTCTCGGCGATGGAGTCGGGCACCGAGATGGTGTTGCACGACGCCGAGGACGACGAGGCCGACGCCGAGGAGCCACTGCCTCCCCGCAGGCTGAAGGTGCCAACGAACGTCTTCTTCACCGGGACGGTCAACGTGGACGAGACAACGTACATGTTCAGTCCCAAGGTGCTGGATCGGGCGAACACCATCGAGTTCAACTCAGTAGATCTCGACGAGTATGGCCGTGGTGGAGCGGATCTCGCCGACGCTTTCCGTCTGAGTGACGATGTGACGCTTGAAGCACTGCTCGCTGCGTCACGCCGTCCAGGGCCTGAGGATTGGGCCGTCATCTCGACTCGCTCGCAGGAGCGCATCCGGGCGATCCATTCGCTCATGGCCGAGTTCAACCTGCACTTCGGCTACCGGGTTGCCAACGAGATTGCGCGATATCTGGCACTGACGAAGGAATTCGTCGGCGAAGACCAGCTCGATTTCGCACTCGACCTGCAGGTGCTCCAGAAAGTGCTGCCCAAGCTCTCGGGCAGCAGAGCGAAGTTGGAGAAGCCGCTTGAGGCGTTATTGGAGCATCTGGAGGGCGAGGGACTGAATATGTCCGCGGCCAAGGTCAGTCGGATGCTGACCACCGTTCGCGCGGTCGGCTTCGTGAGCTTCGTCGAGTAGCATGCGCATCCTCGCCGGAAAGAGCTCCGATCAGGAGTGCCTCCCCTCCGAGAGTGGCCGCATCATCCTCGACTGCTGGAGCGAGTATGTGATCGAGGCGGACAGCAAGCCGACGGTGCCGGAGGGCTGTCTCAAGCGCGAGCTCCCAGGCGATGACATCTGGCGTGGGCTGGTCAACTTCGGTGACTACATCGGTCTACTCTGGCTCGGCGATCAGCTGGTCGAGGTCCGCTCGTCCAAGCTCGATTCCGGTGGATTCGAGTCCCTGCTGCTGCAAATCACCGACCGAGTGTCGAACTTGCCGTTCGATATCAACTCGCCGTCATTCGTCCCGTTCGCCCGCGAGGCGCTTGATGAGCGTGATCGCCTGTATCACGCGCTCGTTTACCTCCGTTGGGCGATGTGGTTCGCGCGGCCATCGCTCGAGGAGTCATGGGCGCTGGTGGCTGCGGACCCGCACCGGACGCTCATCCGCGAAGAGCGGCGCGTGACGCCGTGGGATGCTCGTAGCGTGACGCCCAGGACGCTCGAGCGGATCGCCTCGCACCCCGAGTCCTGGGCACATCTGCCCGCCGGGTCACCGCTCGCAACCACCGCTCTCGGCTCGCAGCTCACCGACTTGCGAGGACGCACATACTTCCCCACGGAGGTCGTCGAAGTCACCGCCGAGACCTGCATCGACAACCCCGAGAATCGATTCGCGAAGTACTTCGTCGACCTCGCGCTTGAGTTAGCGGAGCGTGCGCGTGCGGTGCTCCTGGCTACTGAGGGCATCGACCGGCGGCTGCTGAAAGATGCCGACGAGCTTGTTGGCCAGCTGCGCGCGATGGAAGGCGCGGACTTCCTGCGTGATGTCGGTCAGATGCAGCGCTTCCCGGTCCACTCGCAAGTGCTGCAGAAGCGAGCAGGCTATCGCGAGTTGCTGTTGCATCACCAGGCACTTGTGCTTGCCTCGCGGTACCCCGTGGCAGCAGAGGACCTGCGCCGCATCATCGAGACCAAGAGCGCGAGCCTGCTGTACGAGTACTGGTGCTTCTTCGAGCTCGCGGAGCAGTTGGCCTCACTGCTCGGACGCCCGACCGAGGCGCTTGTCTCCGGTGATGATCTGCACTCGTTTCTCGCTGAGGGCATCAAGGCCGTGTTCCCGCGTGGCATTGAGCTCCACTACAACCGTTCGTTCTCCCGGTCGAACAGCACGTGGCGCTCGTACTCAGTGCCGCTCCGTCCAGACATCGTGCTCAAGGTGGGCGACACGCTGCACCTGTTCGATGCAAAGTTCCGGGTCGATCGATGGGATGTGCCGACCGAGCTCGACAGCCAGGAGCTCGACAAGCTCGAGGCCGATGACCGCGCGGGAGTGGCCAGCAAGGGCTGGTGGAAGAACGCGGACATCCACAAGATGCATGCGTACAAGGACGCCCTCGGCAGCGAGGGTGCGCGGGTCGCGACGGTGTGGGTTCTGTACCCGGGGACTGAGGAGCGGTTCTACGAGGTTGCACCCGGAGCGCTGGAGGGCGTGGGCGCGATTCCGCTGGAGCCGACGGGCGATAGGGCAGAGCTGAGGCGGCTGCTCGAGCGGATTCTCTGACTACGCGCGGCGTCGCGCGAGCCGCCCTGTCGGCCGGTGAGCAGGAAGTCGATGCGGCTCGACGTGTACGGCACGCTGAACTCGATCGCCACGCCGCAGCCGTCGGGCAGCGCGGGCGTGTTGAGCACCTTGTACATGTACTCCATCGAGTTGCGCCAGCTCGTCACCTCGGCAGGGTTGGCGCGGTGCAGCTTGCGCTCGAAGGCCGCCGTGATGGCATCGGCGATGGCGTCGGCTTCCACGTCGTCCATGAACTCGCGCTTGGTGGCCTGGTACACGAGCATCGGCGGCTCCGTGAGGGGGAGCGGATGGGGCTGAGACCAGGGTAGCAGAGGGGCGGGGGCGGCTCACCATCTTCGGCGTCTTGACCAATCGAACACGTGTTCTATCATGGGCGACGGGGGAGTACTCTGTGATTTCAAGTCAACCCTGTGACCAGGGGAAACGATCTTGACATCACAAACTGTGATTTCAAGTTGGGGGGAGCGATGACGGACGAAACCGCCCTGATACCGGTTGAGGCTGCGGAGTTGCGCATTCGTGTCGCCCGGGATACGCGGGTCATCCTTGATGCTGACCTCGCCGCCGCAACCCCGACCGTTTCCCTCCAGACTTCATGTTCGAGCTGACACCGGAGGAGTGGACGGCCCTCAGGAGCGCGGCATCGACCACCGATGGCTGGGGCGGGCGCCGAACACCGCCGCTCGCCTTCACAGAACAGGGCATCGCCATGCTCTCCAGCGTGCTGCGTAGCCCCAATGCGGTTGCGGTGAACGTGCAGATCATGCGTGCGTTCGTGCGGCTCCGCGAAATCCTCGCGGAGAACGCTGATCTGGCACGTCGGCTCGACGACATGGAATTGCGCTACGACGAGCAGTTCAGAGTCATCATCCAAGCAATCCAAGCCCTGACAGCGCCGCCGCTGAAGCCGCGGAATCCGGTGGGGTTCAGGCCGTAAGTCGATCTTGGCGGGTTTCGCGTTTCATGAGCCTTGCTCTTCGCTCTCAACGCGAGTAATGTGTGCGGTATGTCAAAGAAAGCGATACATTACGCACACAACGGTTCAGAGGGCTCTCCCAGCGAGGACGCGCTGTACCTCACTGCTGAGACTCGCGCCGGTTACTTCACTACGGCGCAGGCGGCGGAGGCCGGATACTCGCGGGCGCTGCTGGCGCATCACGCGGCCGCCGGGAATCTGGAGCGGGTCGACCACGGCATCTACCGCCTGCGGCGCTACCCCGAATCTCCGCATTCGGATCTCGTGGTCGCCTCCCTGCGCACCGGGGATTCGGCGGCAGTCTCGCACGAGAGTGCGCTCGTGCTGTGGGACCTCTCGGACATCCTGCCCGGCGAGGTGCATGTCACAGTGCCCCGGACCGCCTCGCGGCGTCGACCCGGTCTGAGGCTCCACACCGGCAGGCTCGAGGCAGGCGAGATCACGGAACGTGACGGTGTGAGGGTCACGACTGTGGAGCGCACGATCGCAGACGTTGCTCGCAGCGGACTCTCCGACGAGATCGTCCTGCAGGCTATCGACGAGGCCCTCGGCCGTGGGCTTACTACAACGTCACGACTCCGTGAGTACGCTCGTAAGCGTGGCGGACGAATGCGGTCTCTGCTGGAACGCGCGCAGCGATGAAGTACGAGAGCGCGTCGTGCTTCCGCATGGCGCTCGAAGAACGGCTGCGAACCGAATCGCTTGCCACCGGCGTAGCGCTTTCACGACTGCGGAAGACGGTCGCTTTCGATCGGCTGCTTGCACGGCTGCTCGAGCAGGAGCCGGATGCGTGGGTTCTCAAGGGCGGATTGGCGCTCCAGTTGCGACTTCAGGACCGGGCGCGCACGACCAGGGATATCGACTTGCACACGCGGGAGCGGGCGGAGACCGCACTCAACCTGCTCGTCTCGGTTGCTCTGCTCGATCTTGGCGACCACTTCAGGTTCGAAGTGGCGCGCCCATCCACCGTGGACGCGCCGCTACGGTGCGCCGTGCGTTCCGTGCTTGCCGGCCGAGTGTTCGAGTCCTTCCACGTCGACCTGGGATGTGAGGAGGAACGGATAGGCGCGGTCTCGCATCTTCTGGTGTCGTCGCTTCTTGAGTTCGCTGGCATCCCGCCAGTGGAGTTCCCGTGCTTCCCGCTCGGCCAGCATCTCGCGGAGAAGGTACATGCCCTCGTTCGTCCGCGAGGTGGGCGGGACAACAGCAGGGTCAAGGACCTGGTCGACATCGTCCTGATCGCGGAAACAGCGAGTGTTGATCCACTCGAGTTGCGTGCGGCGCTCATCGCCACATTCGAGGCTGACCTGTCGTGCGAAATGCCACTTCACCTTCCCGAACCGCGGCGTGCATGGGAGTCACAGTATCGAGCGCTGGCGAAGGATCTCGGCCTGCAGGCCTCGACACTTGAGGAGGGCGCTGTGGTCGCGCGGGCGCTCATTGATCCGGCGCTGCGCCACGCGGTGTCGTGATGGACCAGCCGGCTGGCGGCACACGAAGCTCAAGGGAACGTGCAAAGAGTACAAAACGTACAATGGTGCTATCCTTCTCTCGATGTCCAGAACTGGGGATAGAGGCAGCCATGACACGGGTGACCGCCGCGCAGGCGCGGCGCGACTTCTCAGAGATCCTCAACCGCGCCTCCTACGGCAAGGAGCGCGTCATCGTGACGCGCCACGACGCGGACGTGGCCGCGGTCGTGCCTATCGAGGAGCTTCGGATTCTTGATGCCGCGATGGCGGTTCTGAAGGCGCACCCGCAGTTCTCGCGATCCATCGAGACCATCCAGGTCGCCCGCGAGGCCCAGGCCGCGTGGGGGCAGGTGCAGTCGGAGGTCGACACGCTCGTGCTTTCGCCGGAGTCGTACGACGCCGTGGGGGACCTGATCGAGAACCCTCAGCCAACCACAGCCGCTCTGCGCAAACTCATGCGCGACGAGTAGCGGGTCGGTCATGGGTGCCCATCGCCCGATCTTGACATCGAAATCTGCGACTGCAGGAGCCCTGACTACACTGGGGCCGTAGCCGCTGTTCTCCACGACTCGCGTCAGGCCCTTAGCCGATCTTCCCCCGCAGCCGCTGGAGCACCCGCCCGGCTTCTTCCACCTGCCGGGGGTCGCCGCTCGCCTGCGCCCGGCGCACTGCGCGCATCGCACTCTCGAGTGCCACCTCGGCCACGCGGGCCGCGTCGACAAGCGAGTCGCGCGCGGCGTCCCCCTCGAACAACTCCTCCACGGGCCGCGCGCTGAACACGGTCCCGGCGCGTCTCGATGGTGTGGTTCGCACATCCGCTGACCTGGGCTGTAGCGAATCTGCGAACTCCATGCGATGAACCTCCGGCGCCCGGTTCGCAGAACTCGCAACACTCGGCGCTGCGACCGCACGATTCGGCAGGATGTCCCCGTAGGACCCCAGCCTGTTGGCGAGGACCGGCCCGGCCGGCGCCTCCTCGGCTACAGTCCCCGTCCACTCACGCCCGTAACTGTTCACGATCCTGCTCGCGATCGTCTCGCGCATGAGCTCTTCGGTGGGCAGACCGAAGTGCCGCGCCAGCGCCTCCACGCTCTCGGGGGAGGGGAGCCGCTGGCCGCGCTCCACGCGCGAGAGCATTGCCACGGAGAGCCCCGTGGCCGCAGACACGTCCTCGAGCGTCTCGCTGCGTTCGTGCCTGAGCGCGCGAAGCTTCCGGCCGAACTCGAGTTCGCTCATCACCAACCCCCGCATCCGTTTCGCTGCTCCGTACGGTCCCATTCTACACCTCTGGCAAATGATTTGACAGAAATGACAAAGGGTGGGTACTATCCATTTGACAGGGTTGGCAAACACCTATTGCCAGGGATGTCAGACCGACCGGCCATACTCGGCAGGGCGGATGAGAAGAAGGGGGTCCACCATGGTCAGCAACGCGACACCGAGGCGCCAGGAGGAGCGGAGCATCCTCATCAACTTCGTGCTCGACAAGAGCGGGTCGATGAGCTCGATCCGGGAGGCCACCATCTCGGGCTTCGACGAGTTCCTCGGCGATCAGCAGCGCGAGGGCGGCGACGCACGCATGACGCTCACGCTGTTCGACACGCGGTTCGAGACGGTCGCATCGGCGGTGCCGGTGCGGCACGTGGCCCCGCTCAACCATGAGACGTATCACCCAGACGGCATGACCGCGCTCTACGACGCGATCGCGCACACCATGAGCATCACCGACGACTACGTGGCGCAGCATCACCCCGACCAGGTCCTCTTCGTGATCATGACCGACGGCCAGGAGAACTCCAGCCGTGAGTTCGACCAGCGTGCGGTCTTCCGTATGATCAGCGATCGCCGCGAGGACAAGGGATACGAGTTCATCTACCTCGGCGCCAACCAGGACTCCTACGCGGCGAGCCAGCGGATCGGCATCGCACCCGATCGTGCCATGAACTGGGAGGCCACGCCCGAGCAGGCGTCGGCCACGATGCTGCGGATGTCGCGCAATGTACGCGGCTACCGGCGGGCTGGTACGGCGCTGCTGGCGAACGAAACGTTCTTCACGCCTGAGTTCGAGGCCGTCGGCGCGATGGAGTACGAGGAGTACAAGCAGCGCCAGAAAGCCGGTGAGGGCAAGCGCGGGAAGAAGGCGTAGCGACAACTGCCGGTAAGGCCTCGCAGCGATGGCTTCCGGCTCGTGGCATCTTCACTCACATCGCACGTTACTAACATCGCTTGTTACTAACATCGGATGCGAGGGATCGCACCCGTTATCGTTCGCGCGTTCCCGCCCGCTCCCGCCGCATCACGTACGCGAGCGTGGCCACGAGCGACGCCGACATCAGGATCTCGCCGAAGTTGACCACGAAGAACATCGGCCCCTCGGCGTTCACGAACTGTCCTGCCGGCACGAGCACCGCGCCGAGCGCCATCCACGGCCAGCGGCCCTTGGTGCGGATGGCGATGTAGATGCCGGCGAGCAGCACCACGATCGTCATCGTGAGCGAGGGCGGGGGAGGCGTGAACAGGCGCCCCACGTTGGTGTAGTAGAGCACGTCGGCCTCGGCCACGAGCTCGCCCTCAAACGAGATGACCTCGTTCAGGAATCCCACGGCCACCATCGCGGCGTACAGCACCCACGACCCGATCTTCGCGATGCGCTCGCGGCCGCGGAACGCGCCGAATCGCGTGGCCAGCATCACGGCCGCCACGATCCAGCTCGGCGTGAAGAGCGAGTGCCCGAGGAACCGCGGGAACGTGAGCGCCTCGAGCGTGGCGCCTGCGCCGATCGTGCTGCCCAGGCCGATGATGAGGTTGTCGTACCAGACCGTGGCGATCGGCAGCATCAGCATGAACGCGCCGGCGGTGCGGTCGCGGCGCCACAGCGTGAACGCCCACACGGCCAGCGCGGCCTGCAGGAACCCGTACGCGATGTAGCCGATCGAGTAGAGGCCCACAGCGGTCTCCGTTCGAAGGTCCGAGGCTGTCCGCGCTCAGGATACCAGGGCGCGCAGCCGGCCTCACCCCGACCCTCGGGAGGGTCCGGCGTACCCCTCGGCCTTCGCTACTCGGCCAATCCGCCCGGCCTCCAGTCGACGATGAGCCAACTGCCGTCGATCCGGCGCACGGTGTAGGTCACGGTGTCCTCGTCAGAGATCCCGCCGCCCGCCTCGCGGACCTGCAGCAGGTACTCGTCGCCCACCTCGCCGTCGGTGACCTCCTCGACCGCGAAGTCGGGATCGCCCCAGGTTGCGAGCATCGCGGGGTCGAAGTCCGAGGGCTGCGCGAACGCCGCCTGCACCACAGGCATGTCGCCGGCAGACGCTGCCGCATACAGCACGATGACCAGTTGATCCGGGAGGAGCGTCGCCATGAACGCCGTGTCCGGCTCCACGGGTTCCTCGGCAGACTCCCACGGCTCTTCCTCCACCTCTTCCACCTGCTCGGAGGGCGCTTCGGGGGCGGGCACTTCCACCGGGACCTCAGGCGCGGTCACCTCGGCAGGCGCGCTTCCGCGATCGGCCATGATCTGAGGAACCACCAGGGCCGCTGTCGCACAGAGTCCGCACCCCAGGAGCAGGGCCACGCCGACGGCGACGGCGATGATCACGGTGCGCCGCTTGCGTGCGATGGCGGCGGGGTCCTCCGACGGCATCGGCGCGGCGGTGGTCTCGGCTTGCGGGGCGGCCGGAGCGGTCTGCGCCTCGTTCGGCGCAACGGGCGGTACGGCGTTCACTGCCGCCGCCATCGGCGCAGGCGTCTCCGTGACCGCTGCAGGGCTGGTCGACGCCACCCGGCGCACACGCCACGGATCGAACGGCAGCCGCACGAGTGCGATGACGACCGCACCCAGTGCGGCCGCGATCGACGCCCCGATGACGTAAGGGTTGGTCAACGTTCGCAGGAGGATCGTTCCGGAGAACCTGGTGAACCGTTCGAGATCGAACGCGAATCCCATGAAGCGATTCATCTCCTGGATCACCTCGCTGGAAGACAGCGCGAGATACGCTGTCACACCGGCGATCGCTGCGATTACGGGGGATCTTCCGCCTGCGCCAAAGGCGGTCCAGTAACCCACCACCGCTCCTGCGATGAACGCGACCAGGAACATGAGCACGTTGGACCCGCGGAGAAGCCCGATGATGCCCAGCGTGTTGAACAGGATGGTGTACGCGCCGACGCTCACTGCGCCGCCGACCGCGGCGCCAAGGAGTGCGAGGCCCGCCGATGGCCGCTCGGCGCGTTCTGTCCCTTCGAGAGCGGACATCCTGGCGCCGACCTGCCGGATGTAGCGCACCGCCGCAAAGGCTCCCACGCCCAGGAGCACCGTGGTGATCACGTTCCCGATCAGCAGCAGGCGCGTGCCGACCACAGGGGCAAGCGATGTCGCCACGTTCCCCAGGATGTTGCCCGCCAGGAACGGATACCACCAGAGCGCCGGCAGCGGTGAGCCCTTCGATGATTGCCACGTGTTGGGTCCGGCCTCAGGTGCGGAAGCGCGCCAGAGCTCCTGCATGACCTGTGGCGGAAACACGAAGTTGGCGAACGGGATGAGGAACCACCCCACAGTCCAGCCCGGAGAGAACTTCATCCCCTGGCGTCCGGCTGCACGCAGGCGCACGTTCACGCCCCTGAGCCACACGAGCACCACGATCCCGCCGGCCAGGTAGAGCAGATTCTGCACGATCGTCACCCACTCGACGCCGAGCAGCACGGTCCTCGGGTCAGGTCGACCGATCGTTGCTACGAGCACCGCGAGCGAGAAGACTCCCATGAGCAGATACAGCAGCGCGCCGGCCACGATCATCGCGATCGCCCAGCGCGCGCCGGAGCGCAACACAGTGGTCGTAGACCGCACGCCGGGAATCTCGCCTGCGCGTGCGGCTGCAGGATCGGACATGGAGCCCACCCCCCGTGGGTCGTGATGTCACGCGCCGGTTCTCCCGGACAGCTGCCGGTGCGCCTGTGTGGCCTATATACCCGAAGATGGGCAGCGCCGGGGGCGAGGTGCCGGCCGCTTGATCTGCCGGGTCTGCGCGCCTCGAGACTCTGCGGCGGCCCTTCTCGGGTATGTACTCCAGGTAACCGCAAGCCACCCAAAGGGGGCATCTCATGGGCATCTTGTCATGGATCGTCGTCGGCCTCGTCGCCGGGCTTCTCGCCAAGTGGATCATGCCGGGCGATCAGAAAGCCGGCTTCTTCCTCACCACGGGCCTGGGCATCGTGGGCGCGCTCCTCGGCGGCGGCATCATGAGCCTGATCGGCAAGGAGGCCATCACGGGCTTCAACCTCACCACGCTGCTCGTGGCCACCGCAGGCGCCGTGCTCGTGCTCGTGGTCTACGGGATGATCAAGAAGCGCTAGCGCTTCAGCGCGCCGCTCTCCTTATCGTATAGCACTGCCGTGCCCGCACAGCGGGCTTCTGAAAGGACGCATATGGACGTACTCACCCGTGACCTCATGGAGCAGCTCTCCTCGGGCGCTCTCTCCGAGATCGGCAAGACCGTGGGCGTCGATGAGAGCAAGGCGTCGTCCGCGCTTTCCGCAGCGATGCCGTTGCTCGTCTCCGCGCTCGCCAACAACGCGTCGGAGCCGTCCGGCGCCAACGACCTGCTCCGCGCGCTCCAGAAAGACCACGACGGCTCCGTGCTCGGCGACCTTGGCGGGCTGCTGCAGGATCCGCAGGCGGGCGAGGGGCCCGGCATCCTCAAGCACGCGCTCGGGCAGAAGCGCCCGGTGGTGGAGAAGGGCCTCTCGCAGAAGACCGGTCTGTCCGGCGATCAGATCGGCCAGATCCTCACCATCGCCGCGCCGCTCGTGATGGGCATGCTCGGCAAGACGCAGCGTGAGAAGGGGCTCGACGCGAGCGGACTGGCTTCCATGCTCGGCTCGGCCAAACAACAGGATGCCGAGGACGCGCCCGACCTTCTCGGCATACTCAACACCGCCTTCGATGCCGACAAGGACGGCTCGGCCGTGGACGACGTGATGGGCTTCGTGGGCAAGATGTTCAAGAAGTAGCGGCGGTCGCGCGACCGGGCGCCGGACGCGCCCGGTCAGCAGCGGCTGCTACTCGGCCAGGTAGAACCAGCCGGCCGTCCCCGGGCCGTTGGTCGTGGCCGATCCGCCGGGGCCGGAGCCGTCCGGCACGACGATGCTGTAGTTCGCCAGCAGCGGCGAGCCGGTGGTCTGCAGGGCGACGCCAAGCAGGCTCACGTCGGTGGGCGATGCTGGCGACGTGGTCACCTCGAGCACCGTTGTCGGCCCGGAGCCCCAATCCTTCTGTGAGACGGTGATCGACTCGATCGTGCCGTACCAGGTCTCATCGGGGCCGAGCGTCACGATGCCACCGGACCCGTAGACCGTATCCAACCATGCCGAGACCTCTTCGGCCGTCTGTGGCGCCGCCGGGAGTGTGAAGACCGAGTCCATCGGCGTGGCGTCGAGGTCGCTCGACGAGCCCATGTAGAGCGTCTTCCCGTCGGCATGCATCAGCGCGTAATTGGGCGCGATAGTCTGCCTGTAGGCAAAGAGCGCATCCGAGATGCCCTGCGCCTTGCGGTTGGTGGTCTCATAGTCGGGGTCCGTGCCGCCCCACGCCACATGCACCACGAGTACCTGGGTGCCGAGCATCGTGTCGACGGTGATGTCGGTGATGTCGCCGTACCACTCGGCGTCCGCGTGGTCGCGCTCGAGCGCCGCGCTCAGGTCGTCGACCGTGGCAAGCATGTCGATGTCGCCCGACGACGCCGGAGCGCCGTCGTCGTCGGCTGCGCCCGTGTCCGCGGGCTCCGCGCCGCCACTGCATCCCGCTACCAGGAACACGAGCACGAGCGAAAGCACCAACACTGCGATCCGCTTCATGGCGGCCTCCTCGGCGAGAGTCGTCCAACGCTGTGAAGAGTGTAGCCTGCGGGCTCCCGATGCGTGAAGCGGCCGTTCAGACCCCGAAAACGCCCCGTGGCGTGTGCAGTCGCCCGCCCGTCCTCGGTGGAAACCGCTTGTCGTTCCAAGATAGCCGGAGAACGGCGAGTAGATACCGTTCGTCAGCATCCTCGACATTTTGCGATTTTGCCCTTGCGCAGCTCCGTTGCATGCCGTAGAGTCGTGGTTGTCCCGAGAGGTCGAGCCGGGAGAACCGCGAAAGGTAGCGTACCAGTAGCTGCCGGCGGGAGTTGGATCGGAAGGCACGCGCAAGCTGGCCGGATGTTCTCAGCGCCCAATGGTAAGAAACGGGAAGCTAGTGAGTACCGGATCTTCGTAGGAGCGGTTTCTCGGGACACCTCTATTCTCAGGCCGTTCGGCCGATTCCCCGCGCAGCACCCCGGAGCGCTTTCCGCATGCGCCCGTGCCGTCGCCGTCAGCCGGCCACCACCTGGTCGCGCCCGGCGTCCTTCGCGGCGTACATCGCCGCATCGGCCCGCAACAACAGCGCGTCGATATCCTCACCGTCTGTCAGCTCGGTCACGCCGATGCTCACGGTCATGGGTATGGGCTCGCCGTTCATGCGGAGCGGCTCAGCGGCCACTCGTGTGCGGATGCGCTCGGCCACGATCGCCGCTTCCTCCAGGTCGGTCTCGGGCGCGATGAGCAGGAACTCCTCGCCGCCCAGCCTGCCGACGATGTCGTACGAACGGCTCTCGTCATCCACCAGCCGCGCGAAGTGGCGGAGCATCTCGTCGCCAACGCTGTGGCCGAACGTGTCGTTCACGTTCTTGAAGTGGTCGAGGTCGAGCATCGCCAGGGCGAGCGGCGTGCCCGTGCGTGCCGAGCGGGCAACCTCGGTCTCCAGCCGGGCGAGCGTTCCGCGGCGGTTGAGCAGGCCAGTGAGCTCGTCGGTGCGCGCCACGTCCACGAGCCGGTTGCGCGCATCGCTCACCTGCGCGTTCAGTCTGCGCGTCATCAGCAGGATCGAGCCGGTCGCCGCCATCGCCGAGAGCGTTCCGAGGATCACGAGCGTCACCACGTTGCCGCGAAGGCGGTCGTTGAGCGACGCCATCGGAATCTCCACGGTGGTGGCTCCCGCCACCTGGCCGATCTCGTAGCTCTGCGCCTGGTGGCACGGCACGCACGCGCCCTCCACCTTGAGCGGACGCATGTAGCGGAACATCTGCTCCTGGTGGTCGATGGTCCACTGCGGCTCGTCACTGTCGTCGAAGCCGAGCAGGACATCCCGCTCCCACTCATCCGGCGTGTTGTAGGGGTTCACCGGTTCGAGCGCCACCAGGTGGTAGGTGATACCCCGCCGCGTCTTGAGAAGCTGCGATATCTCATCGGCCATGATGGCGGGATTCCGCAGCGTGAGCTGTCGCCCGTCTGTCGTCTCGATCACCGCGTCCACGCCGAGGTCGTCGAGGTAGGGGTTGGGTTCCACGCCATCGCGCATCACCACCCACACGCCGTTCTGATGCGCGTTCCATGCGCGAGCGGTCACGATAAGATCGAAGTGGTTCGCCGCCTGGTCGCGGAGCGACTCGTAGAGGAGCGCGCGTGATCGGGCGTAGATGGCGGTGAACGTGAGAGCGGTGAAGACGATAGCCGCTACCACCAACTGTATGGTGAAGCGGCGCATCCCCATCTGATGTTGTGCAGTCTCCACGGTCACCGGCCCGCTCTGCGTATACGACTGTTCGCCAAGTGTATCGGCAACGCATCCGGGTGTCTGGAGTGCAGGACCGTGTCATAGCCGAGCGGTACGATGGGCGCGATGAAGGGGGTGTGGGAGTGAGCAGTCTCTCCAAGTCGCGGTTCCAGAAAGGGTTGCAGTGCCCCAAGGCGCTCTGGCTTGCAGTGCACCGGCGCGATCTCGCGGCGCCGGTCACGGAGTCGCAGCAGTGGATCTTCGACCAGGGCAGCGAGGTCGGCCGCCTGGCGCAGCAGCTGTTCCCGGGCGGCGTCGAGGTCACCGAGGACCACCGGCACCCGGACGAGGCTCTCGCCACCACACGCCGGCTGCTGGCCGAAGGGGCCACCGCGCTCTACGAACCGGCCTTCTCGTACGGGGGCGCGTTCGCGCGTGTGGACATCCTCGCTGCCGCCGGCGATGGCCGATGGGACCTCTACGAGGTGAAGTCGAGCGGCTCGGTCAAGGACGTTCACATCACTGATGCCGCGGTGCAGGCGTACGCAGTGGAGGGGTCGGGTCTGCCGCTCCGCACCATCAACATCGTCCACATCGACACGTCGTATGTTTACGACGGCGGCGGGTACGACCCCGGTGCGCTCTTCACGATAGCCGACGTGACCGATCGCGCCCGCGCTGCCATGGCATCGGTGCCCGGCGATCTGGCGCGGCTCGGCGCGATGCTCGAGGGCCCCGAGCCGCAGGTGCGGATCGGCTCGCAGTGCTCGTCGCCGTACACCTGCGATTTCGTCGGCTACTGCCATGCGTTCCTGCCCGTAGAGTACCCGGTCACAGCGCTGCCGAGGATCTCCGATCCCGTGCTCCACGCGTTGCTCGATGCGGGGGTCACGAGCATCCGTGACGTGCCCGACTCGTTCCCGGGCCTCACCACGGCCCAACGCGAGGTGGTGGCTGTCGTGAAGACCGGACAGCCGTACGTGGATGCCGCCGGGCTCGCGCGTGATCTCGCGCGGCTGCGGTGGCCGGTGCATCATCTCGACTTCGAGACGGTCAATCCCGCGCTGCCGCTCTGGCAGGGCACGCGGCCGTATCAACAGATCCCCTTCCAGTACTCCATCCACACGCATCACGAGGGCGGCGACGTGGAGCACAGCGAGTACCTGCATGCCGGCCCCGGCGACCCGCGGCGCGAGCTCGCCGAGCACCTGCTGGCGGATGTCGGAGAGACGGGTTCCGTCACGCACTACACGCGCTACGAGCGCACGCAGCTCGAGGCTCTTGCGACCGCTCTGCCCGGCCTCGCGCCCGCGATCCGGCGCGTCATCGAGCGCCTGGTGGACCTCGCGCCCCTGATCAGCGCCAACACGCGTCACCCTGCCACCGTGGGACGCACGAGCATCAAGCAGGTGCTGCCGGCGTGGTGCCCCACGCTCTCGTACGCTGACATGCCGATCGCCGACGGCCAGACCGCGAGCGTGCGCTATCTGCGCATCGTCACCGGTAGGGCCGATGCCCACGAGGTCGCGGCCACCGTCCGCGACCTCACGGAGTACTGCGGTCTGGATACCTACGCGATGGTGTGCCTTCTTGAGGAGATGCGTCGGCAGGCGGGGGTATGACGACGCGGGGTCACCGGGTCTGCTACCGTTCTAGACGATCGGCCTCTACAACCTAGACGACCGCCCTCTGCGATGTGAGGTGTCCCATGGCAGGCGCACCGTTCTGGCGTCAGAACTTCCCGTACATCGTGATCGCCCTGATCGACGTCTTCGCGATCGGCATCGGTCTCAGCCTGCCGATCCTGGCCGTCCTCTACGGTTTCGGCGTGGGCTGGTGGCTCGTGAGGCGGGGACCGCACGTGCTGCCCGAGAGCCTTCCCGAGACCGGGGGCCCCGCCGTGGAACGCGCGCGTATCCGCTCGCTTCTCGCGCACGCCGCCGCGCTCGCGGTGGTGACCCTCGTCGTCCTGGTGTTCGTGTGGGCGGGCGCGATCCCGGTCTTCCTCGACCCTGCGGTCGATGCGGCCGAGCTCGGGGTACCGCTCCTCCTGTGGGCTTCACAGCCCTCCAAGATCGCCTGGCTCGTGCTGCTCTTCGTGGCGGGCCCGCTGGCGCAGTTCACGGCGGTGGTCACGGCGGGCACGCTCGCCTTCGCCCGCACGCCGCGCTCGAAAGCCGGGCCGTGATGGAAGCCTTCACAGGCTTCGCCATGCAGGCGGTGGTGATCGGCGCATCCACGGGCGGCACGCCGGTGGTGGAGTCGCTGCTCCGCGCACTCCCGGCGGACCTTCCGGCGCCCGTTGCCGTCTGCCAGCACATGCCCGACGGCTTCACCGCCCAGTGGGCGGCCCGGCTCGACAAGCTCTGCTGGCTCGACGTGCGCGAGGCGCGCGAGCACGAGCGGTTCGTGCGGGGCACCGTCTACGTGGCGCCGGCCGGCCGGCACATGCGCATCGTGGGCACCCCGGCCGAGGCCCGTATCCGCTTCGACGCCGACAGCGGCGATGCGTTCTACGTCCCCTCGATCGACACGCTCATGACCTCGGCGGCGGCGGTCTTCAGGCACGGCGTGATCGGGGTGGTGCTGAGCGGCATCGGCAACGACGGCGCCCGCGGACTGCTGGAGATCCGCCGCGCGGGCGGCCGGACGATCGTCGAGTCACCGCGCTCGGCGGCGGCGGCCAGCATGCCCGAGGCCGCGATCGGCCTCGGCGCAGCGGAGGAGACGGTGGACACCGGCGATCTTCCCCGGACGATCGTCGCCCGGGTCACGGGCATCGCAGCCGGGCGGTGATCAGCCCGCGTCAGCTGGCGGCGCCGTCCCCGCCGGGTTCCTCGAGCGGGAGATCCCAGATCCGCCACGTCTTGTAGCGCGTACCGCCCATGAACTCGGCAGCGCGGATCACGAGGTCGTTCACCTCGAGCAGCAACGACACGTCCACGGCCTTGTACCCCTTGGAGACCGCGTAGCGGTGCACCTCCTGGTAGAGGAGCGAGTCGGCGCCGAGCCGCCGGAACCCCGGCAGGATGCCGAAGAAGATGAGCCTCACGCGGGGGATCGAGCGACGCGTGGCGAACAGCCGCGCGATGCGGGCGTAGTCGCTGTCGCCGTAGAGCTTCCAGCGCGGCCGGGTGGCGTAGTTGGGGTCGGGGAACGCGCCGAGCACGGCGATCGGCTCGCCTTTGTAGTAGGCGAACCGGCAGAGGCCCGGGTCGATGATGGGCTTCAGCGCCTCCACCAGCGCGTCCACTTCCCACTCGGTGATCGGCAGGAAGCCCCAGTTCTGCGCCCAGGCCTGGTTGTAGATGTCGATCACGAGCTTGAGGTCCTCGTTGAACCGCGACATGTCGAGCGGGCGCACCTCGAGGTGGCCCCGGTGGCGCACCCCGTCGGCCACCTTGTCGAGCCGGTCGGTGATCGGCTTCGAGAGGTCGATGATGTACGCGTGGTAGTCCATCGCCTTCTCGCAGCCGTACCGCTCGATGAACTCCTGGTAATACGGCGGGTTCCATGTGTGCTCCACGTACACGTCCTGATCGAAGCCGTCGATCAGGCAGCCCTGCCGCTCATGGGTGATGTTGCAGTACTCGCCCGGCCCACGCATCACGGTGGCCCCGTGGCGGGTGGCCCACTCGCGCGCGGCATCCAGCAGCGCCTCGGCCACCGCGTAGTCCTCCACGAACTCGAAGAAGCCGAAGAACGCCACGCGCACGTCGTAGTACTCGTTGAAGCGGTTGTTCACCACCACCGAGATGCGCCCCACGGTCTCCTTGCCGCGCAGGGCCAGGAAGTGCGTGGCGACCGACGACTTGTGGTACGGGTGCTGCGGCGTGAGAAGTCCGGTGAGGCCGAGGAGCCTGTTGCCGAGGAGGTCTGCGTCGAACTGCGGGACCCAGTGCGTGTTGCCCTCGTAGAGCTTCCAGTGAAACGCCACGAACTCCTTCATCCGCGGGTCCCCGAGCGGGATCTCGTCGATCCGGAGCGGGCCGGCCGCCTCGTTCATCGCTCCTCCTTCGCAGGTGTCGCGAACGAGCGTAGCACTGCGTGTGGTGCTGGTACACTGTGCTGATATCCGGGAAGGACGCGTGAGGCGTGTGGCAGCTGTCATAGGTCGTGCGGGGATGCGCGTTGCGGTGGGGGCGGCGCGTGTGGCGCCACCCGGCTTCGCCCGCACTCTCGCGTCGGCGGCGGCCCGCCGGATCGCCCGCGATCCCGACTCCGCGCTCGCGAGGGCGTCACGCACCAACCAGTACGTCGCCTCTGGCGGCACGCTCACGGGCGACGCCCTCGATGCCGCCGTGGCCGAGAACGTGCGTGCGATGGCGCTCTTCCTCTACGACCTCTACCGGGTCCTCGGCAGGGACGCCGCCGAGGACGCCGCGGTGGTGCGCGACGAGGCGTTCCACGCGTTTATCGAGCGCGACCGCACCGACGGTCCGTTCGTCTATGTGGGCGCGCACATGGGCAACTTCGACCTGGTGGGACGCCTGCTGGGCCGAAACGGATGGCGGATGCAGGTGCTCTCCGTGGCCGACCCCGGCGGCAGCTATCAGTGGCAGAACGAGATGCGCAACCGGGCGGGTTTCGAGGTCACCCCGGTGTCGATGGACTCGCTCAAGACCGCGGCGCGGCGTCTCGCGTCGGGTTCGTCGGTGCTCACCGGCCTGGACCGCCCGTTGCCGGAGCCCGACAAGGTGCAGCCGCGCTTCTTCGGCCGCCCCGCGCCGCTCCCGCTCCTGCACGTGCGCCTGGCCATGCGCGCGGGCGTGCCGGTCGTTCCCATGACTGGCCGGCGGAGGCCCGACGGCCGCTACGAGCTCCTGCAGGCCGATCCGGTCCCGATGGTGGGCGACCGCCCCACCTCCGATGTCTTGCGCGCCAACGCCGAGGCGGTGCTCGCCCCGGTGGAGCGCTGGATCACAGAGGACCCCGTCCAGTGGTCCATGCCCCACGTGGTGTGGCCCGACGTGGAGGCGCCATGATGCGCCGCCGCCCGATCCCGTGCACACGTCCGGGCGCGGGTGCGGTACGCTTCTGACAGGGCTTCCGGCCGTCCGGCCGCGCCGGATCATCATCCACGCACCACCAGCAAGGAGAGCCTGCATGTCCGAGACCAATGACATCAAGAAGCACACCCGCGTGAACCAGACGCTCCTCGGTCCGCTCGAGCGGCCCGCGCTGCAGTGGATGGCCGCCCGCGCCCCGCGGTGGGTGACACCGGACTTCCTCACCGGCCTCGGCGTGGTGGGCTCGGCCATGTGTTTCGCCGGCTACTGGCTCTCGGGTCAGAGCGTGTGGTGGTTGCTGTTCGCCTCGGCAGGCTTCTTCGTGAACTGGGTGGGCGACAGCCTCGATGGCACGCTCGCGCGCTACCGCAAGATCGAGCGTCCGCGCTTCGGCTTCTACATCGATCACACCGTGGACGCGGTCACCGAGTTCCTCACGATCATCGGCATCGGGATGTCGCCGTTCCTGCGCCTCGACATCGCGGCTTTCGCCATGATCGGCTACCTGCTCATGTCGGTGCACGTCTACATCCGCACCGCCGTGGACGGTGTGTTCAAGATCAGCTTCGGCACGTTCGGCCCCACGGAGATGCGCGCGATCATCGTGGCCGTGAACATCGCGATCATGTTCGCCGAGGGATGGTTCCTCACGCCTCTCGTGAGCGGCGCGCCCCTTCTTGGCGACCTGCTTCCCTTCGACATCATCGGCATCGTGCTTGCGATCGCGCTGTCCGGGGTATTCCTCGTGACGTCATGGCAGTATGCGGTGAAGTTGGCCAGGATCGGGGAGTGAGCGACGATGTCGTTGTTCGGGCCAAGGCGTATCGGGCTCGCGCTCGGTAGCGGCGCCGCGCGCGGACTCGCGCACATCGGCGTGCTCAAGGTGCTCGAGGCCGAGGGGCTGCGCCCGGATGTGATCGCGGGCACCAGCATGGGTGCGCTCGTGGGCGCCTTCTACGCGGCCGGCATCCCCGCAGACGAGATCGAGCGGATCGCACTCGACTTCGACCCCGGTTCGGTGACCGGCGTCGGCGAGATCGCCCTCAGCAAGGGCGCGGTCTTCTCGGGACAGAAGGTGCAGGAGTTCCTGCGGAAGCATCTGCCCGAGACGTTCGAGGAACTCGAGATGCCCTTTGGGTGCGTGGCCACCGATCTCGTGCGCAACGTGCCGGTGCGTTTCACCTCGGGGGACCTCATCAGCGCGGTCAGGGCCAGCATCTCGGTGCCGCTCGCGCTCGTGCCGGTGCGGATGGACGGCATGCTCCTCGTCGACGGCTATGTGTCCGAGCCGGTTCCCGTGAGTCTCGCCCGGAACCTCGGCGGACAGACCGTGCTCGCGGTCGAGGTCTGCGGCTCGGGCACGGTGGGGCTGCCCCAGGAGAAGGACGAGCTCGGCGCGGTGAAGCTGAAGGACCTCCATGCCGTGGTCACCGGCAACGGCACGGTGGAACGGGGCACGTCGGGGCTCGACGTGCTCGGCGCGGTGTCCGAGGCGTTCGAGGGGCGGCTCGCGCACTACGCGGTTCGCGAGGCCGACGTGGCCATCTCGCCGGAGGTCCACGACCTCGCCGGCATCGAGTACGGCCGGGTCGCGTTCGCCGTCGAGCAGGGGGAGATCGCGATGCGCGCCGCGCTGCCACGGCTCCGCCGCAAGGCGCGAAGGCGCGCGTAGCCTGCAGGTGGCGACCGCACGGCGGCCGTTCGGCGCTTACCCGGGACCCGCGCGTCCGGTCAGCGCCGCTGTCCTGGTAGAATGCCCCTGACCGTGCCCCAGCACCACACCTGTGCGCCGCGATCCGGCGGCGCCCATCGTCGGAGGAGACCCCGTGCCGCTCGTCAAGACCACCCGCACCGCGCTCTATGCAGCCATCGCGATCGCCGTGGTGGGCTGCGCCGTCTCGATCCTGAGCATCCCGCCCGATGCGAGGCTCGGTACGATGGTGCGCTTCGTGATGTTCCACGGCGCGTCCACCTGGGTGAACATGGGCACCTTCACGCTGGCCGGCGTCCTCGGCATCGCATACGTGCTCGGCGCGAAGGGAGCCGTCCGCTGGGCCGAGGCGTTCCGCTGGTTCTCGCTGCCGCTGTGGGTGGTGAACACCGTGCTCGGCATCCTGTCGATGCAGCTTCTGTGGGGCGGCATCCTGTGGGACGAGCCGCGACTGCTGATGACCTTCGGCATCCTGGCCGCGGCGATCGTGATCCTCGCGCTGCAGCTCATCTTCGACCATCCCAAGGTGCCGGCGGCGCTCGACGCGCTACTGGCCGGGACGCTCTGGTACCTCGTGCTCGTGCTGCCCAACCTCTTCCACCCCGACAGCCCGGTCTTCAGTTCGGGCGACCCGGCGTTCATCGTGGGGTTCTTCGGCATGGTGGGCAGCATCGCGGTGGCGGCGCTGGCGATCGTGATCCTGGTGGCGCGCCGGGGCAGCGTCGAGCAGCCGACGAGCGAGTAGCCGCTACGCGGGCAGCACTCCGAGCTCCCGCCCCACCTTGGCGAACGCCTCGAGCACCCGCTCCATCTGCGCGTCTGTGTGCGTTGCCATGTAGCTCGTGCGCAGCAGCGCGCGCCCCTGGGGCACCGCCGGCGGACGCACCGGGTTCACGAAAACGCCCTCGCCCAGCAGCCGGCGCCAGAACTCGAACACGAGCATCTCGTCGCCGAGGATGATCGGGATGACCGGCGTCTCGCTCGTGCCGGTGTTGAAGCCCAGCTCGCGATACCCGGCCTGCATCCGGTCTACGACCTTCCAGAGCCGCTCGCGGTGTTGCGGCTCGCTCTCCATCACGTCGAGCGCACCGAGGCATGCGCCCACGCTGGGGGGCGCCATGGCCGCCGAGAAGATGAACGGCCGCGAGTTGTGCTTGATGAAGTCGATCACGAGCTCGTCGCCGGCGATGAAGCCGCCGAGCGAGGCGAAGCTCTTGGAGAACGTCCCCATGATCAGGTCCACGTCGTCCGTCACGCCGAAGTGGGCCGCGGTGCCGTTGCCCTGCGGCCCGAGCACACCCGACGCGTGCGCGTCGTCGACCATGATCCGAGCGCCATATTCGCGCAGCACCGGCAGCATCTCGGGCAGGGGCGCGATGTCGCCCTCCATCGAGAACACGCCGTCCACCACCACGAGGGCGCCGCCGTTGCCGTTGGCGTTGCGCGAGGCGCGGTCGAGAGCGGCCCGGAGGCCGTCGACGCTGTTGTGGTCGAAGCGCTCCACTTTGGCGTAGCTGAGCTTGCAGCCGTCGTAGATGCTGGCGTGGTCGTCCTTGTCGATCACCACGGTGTCGTGCCGGCCCGCGATCGCCGAGATCGTGCCGATGTTGGCGCCAAAGCCGGTGGAGAACACGAGCGCGCGCTCCTTGCCCACGAACCGCGCCAGCCGCTCCTCCAGCTCCTCGTGGATGTCGAGGTTGCCGTTGAGCAGGCGCGATCCCGTGCATGAGGTGCCGTATGCGGCGAGCGCCTCGGCGGCCCGCTCGCGCACGTGCGGGTGCGTGGTGAGGCCGAGGTAGTTGTTGGAGCCGAGCATCACCAGTTCCTGGCCGTCGATGAAGACGCTGGAGTCCGACTCCGACTCGATCACCTGGAAATACGGGTAGTAGCCCGACGCCCGCGCCGCCCGCGCCTCGGTGAAGTCGGTAGTCTTCTGGAAGATGTCCATGTGAGCCTTTCGTGCGGGTATGTGCCCCCCGGCAGAGCGCCGTCGCACCATTGTAACGGTTTGTGCGAGCGCCGATGTCGCCGGTCGTCGGCTCACCGGCGCGCCCGAACGGTCCGCACTTCTCAGGCCTCGGCGAGAGGTCTATGATGGCCGGGACAACCGAAGACGGCGTAGGTGCCCGGGAGACCGGGAGAATAGGGAAGCCGGTGCAAGTCCGGCGCGGACCCGCCACTGTGAGAGGCGAACGAGCCTCGAGCCAGGAGACCTGCCTACACCGTGCGACGCGGCCTTCGTGGTACGAGGCATGATCGCAGCGCTCGAGCCAGCGCTTCGAGACCGAGACCTCGGACACGGAGACCCCGCCATCAGGCGAGGGTCTTCTTCGTGTCCGGGGCGCGTCAGTACTTCGGCCGAAGTGCAGGCTTGAGACGCAAGGAGGAACGATGGCACGAACGGTCCGAACCGGTATCGCTGTATGGACCGCACTGCTCCTGGTGGCGCTCACCGCGCTCACCGGCTGCAGCGGCGGCGCGGAGCCGGAAGAGGCGGCCTCTCCCGGGGCCGCATTCCCCGTGACGGTGACCGACGACGTGGGACGTGAGGTGACGATCGCGGCGCGACCAGCGCGCATCGTGAGCCTGGCGCCCGCCAACACCGAGATCGTGGCCGAGTTGGGCGCGCTCGACCGGTTGGTGGGAGTCACCACGTACTGCGACTATCCCGCTGAGGTGGCCGACATCGAGAAGGTGGGCGACTTCATCGGCCCCAATCTCGAGGCGATCGCGGCGCTCGATCCCGATGTGGTGCTCCTGACCACCGGGGTGCAGGCCGAGGTGGTGGGGCAGCTCGAGGCGCTGGGCGCGTCGGTGGTGGTGATCGACCCGCAGGACATCGACGGCGTGTGCCGCGCGATCGAGACCGTGGGCGAGGTGATCGGCGAGTCTGAGGCGGCGGCGGACACCGTGGCTTCCATCGAATTGCAGGTGGAGGACATTGGCGAGCGGGTAGAGGGCGCACCGGTGCGGTGCTTCCTGGAGATCGCGCAGGACCCGCTCTTCACGGTGGGCTCAGGGACGCTGCTGAACGACCTGATCGAGCACGCCGGCGGCGAGAACGTGGTCACCGAGGAGGGCTACGTGGCGTACTCGGTGGAGCAACTCGTGCAGGCCGACCCCGACGTCTACCTCGCCACGCTCGGCTCGATGAGCGACCCGAGCGACATCGAGGGCCGTCCCGGGTTCGACGCCATCAGTGCGGTGGCATCAGGCAGGGTCTACGTGCTCGATGACAACCTGGTGAGCCGACCCGGTCCGCGTATAGCCGAGGGACTCCGCCTGATCGCCGAGGCGCTCCATCCCGAAGCGTTCGACGAGTAGCCGATGACGCCCGTCCCCGGCAGATCGCGTACCGCAGCCGTCATCACGGGGCTCGCCGTGGTGCTCGCGCTCGCCATCATCGCGGGCGTGGGGTTCGGCGCGGTGCCGATCTCGCCGGGGGAGGTCGTCGGGGCGGTGGGGCGCGCAATCGCGGGCGAGGGGAGCGCGCTTTCCGACGCCGTGGTGATGGAGTTGCGGCTGCCGCGAGTCCTCCTGGCCGCGCTCGTGGGCGCCGCGCTGGCGCTGGCGGGCGTGCTCTACCAGGCGCTCTTCCGCAACCCGCTCGCCGACCCGTACATCCTCGGCGTGTCGTCGGGGGCGGGGCTTGGCGCCACGCTCGCGATGTACGCGCTCGGCTCGAGCTACGCGCTGCGCGCTATCGGCGTACCGGCAGGAGCGTTCGTGGGGGCGGGGCTCACGATGCTGCTTGTCGTGCGGCTCGCTTCGCGCCGTGGTCGTATCGACCCAACGTCGCTGCTGCTCGCCGGCATGGCGGTCTCCTACATCCTCTCGGCGCTCACCTCGTTCGTGCTGGTGTCGGATCGCGAGTCGATGACGAGCGTCGTCTTCTGGATGATGGGCGGACTGCAGAACCGCTCGTGGGAGCACGTGGGCACGCTCACGGTGATGCTCGCGATCGGCTCGGTGGTCCCCGCGCTCTACCATCGCGAGCTCGACCTCATGCTCCTCGGCGACGAGCGTGCGGGGCAGCTGGGCGTGTCGGTGGAGCGGTTCAAGATGGTGGTGCTGGCATCGGCCTCGCTCGTCGTGGCAGGCGCCGTGTCGGTCTCGGGTCTCATCGGCTTCGTGGGCCTCATGACGCCGCATATGGTGCGACTCGCGCTCGGTCCCCGGCACCGGTTGCTGCTGCCCGCCTCGGTGCTCGCAGGGGCGATCGTGCTCGTGGTGGCCGACCTCCTGGCGCGCATCGTCCTTGCGCCCGTGGAGATCCCCGTAGGCATCGTCACGGCGCTCGCCGGCGGCCCGTTCTTCCTGTGGATCCTGCTTCGCAAAGAGCGTGCGCGATGAGCGGCCACGCGCTCGAGTTCCGCGATGCGTCAGTGGGATACGGGGAGCGCGCCGTGGTGACGGGCGCCTCGTTCGCGGTGGCCCCCGGCGAGTTCGTGGGGCTCGTGGGCCCCAACGGGGCGGGGAAGTCCACGTTGCTGCGCGCCGTCACGGGCAACGCCACGGTCACCGCGGGCGACATCACGTGGGATGGTGTCTCCCTCGTGCGTATGGCCGAGCGGGAGCGGGCGCGACTGGTGGGCGTGGTGCCGCAGACGCAGGCCGCGTCCTTCGCGTTCACAGCGCGCGCGTATGTGGAGATGGGACGCCACGCGCACCTCGGGAGGCTGGCGGATCCGGGTCCGGCTGACAGTGCGATCGTGGACGACGTGATGGCACGCACCGACACCGCCCGTCTGGCCGATGAGGCCGCCGATGAGCTCTCGGGCGGCGACCTGCAGCGGCTCACGCTCGCGCAGGCGCTCGCGCAGCAGCCGCGCGTGCTGCTGCTCGACGAGCCCACGAGCCACCTCGACCTCAACCACGCGCTCCAGGTGCTCGAGCTGGTGCGCTCGCTCACCGATGACGGCATGGCGGTCCTCGGCGTGTTCCACGACCTCGGCCTGGCTGCGCGTTATGCGGACCGCATAAGCATCGTGGCGGACGGAGGGGTCACCTCTCCGGCGCCCCCGGCCGAAGCGCTTGATGCGCAAGTGGTCTCCGATGTCTTCGGCGTGAGGGCCGTGGTGCGCACCGATCCTGTCACGGGGAGCGTGGCGGTGACCCCGGTGGTGCGTGGCGCCGACCTCGCTCCGGCTGTGGCCGGGCCCCCGGTGGGTCTCGTCTGCGGCTCCGGGACGGGTGCGGGCATCATGCGGCAGCTCGCGCTCGCCGGCCATCCGCTGTACGCGGGCGCGCTCAACCAGGGCGACGTGGATCAGGCCGTGGCCGAGGCCGTGGGCGCGGTGATCGAGCTGCTGCCCGCGTTCGGGCAGATCGGCGAAGCGGAGTCGATCCGTGTCCGCGAGGGCTACGGCCGCTGTGCGTGCGTCGTGGTCTGTCCAACACCCTTCGGCGGCGCCAACCTGCCCAATCTGGACGCGGCGGTCGCGAGCGGGCGGCCGCTCGTGCTGGTGGGCGGGATGGACGGCGGCCGCGACTTCACCGGCGGCGTGGCGACCCGTCTCTGGGAGACGGCGCTCGCGCATGGGGCGGTGCGGGTAGACACAGAAGCAGAGGCGGCGGGCGCTGTGGAGCGCCTCATACGGACGGAGGCGTGATGGCAGCGCTCGAGCGCGGGCTGATACAGGTCTACACAGGAGACGCCAAGGGCAAGACGACCGCATCGGTGGGGCTTGCCGTCCGGGCGGCGGGTGCGGGGCTGCGCGTGGCGTTCGTGCAGTTCGTCAAGGGCGGCGACCGTTCGAGCGAGCTTGGCGTGCTGGAGCGTATGGGCGTGCGCGTGGAGCGTCCTGCCGAGCGCCCCACCGGTCTCCTCGGCGATGGCATCCATGACGATGACCGTGCCGCTGCGGCCGAGGCGTGGTCGATCGCCAAAGACGCCCTCTCCGGCGACCGGTACGACCTCGTGGTGCTGGATGAGATCAACGTGGCGATGCGATACGGCCTCGTGGAGACCGACGACGTGCTCGCGGTGCTCGATGCACGCTATCCCACGGTGGAAGTGGTGCTCACGGGGCGGGGAGCCCCGGAGCCCGTCATCGAGCGAGCGGACCTCGTGACGGAGATGACGCTGGTGAAGCATCCGTTCGATCAGGGCGTGGCGGCTCGCAAGGGGATCGAGTTCTAGAGCGAGCAGCCCGCGATCTGCCCCCGGCACACAATCTCGAGCGCCGTCTGCGACTGGCTGCGGAGCGTGCGCGCAAGAGCCGTCTGGGCCGCCTGCGGGGAGTTGTTCTGCTCCGAGATGTGCATCGCGAAGACCTGCGAGAGCCCGCGCCATGCAGCGGCCCTGAGGGCGTCCGCGGCGGCGTCGTTGGAGAGGTGGCCGGTGCCTCCCGCGATCCGCCGTTTGAGGAACGGTGGATACGGCCCGGTGTCGAGCATCAGGCGGTCGTGGTTGGCCTCGATGCCGATCACATGAGCGCCTGCGAGAACCTCGGCGGCCTCGGCGGTGATCACGCCCGTATCGGTGGTGACCACCACACGATGCCCCCGTCTGCTCTCGAAGCCGTACCCGCATGGGTCTGCGGCGTCGTGAGCGCTCGGAAACACCGTGATCTTCATGCCGGCCAGGGAGAACCGGTCGCGACGGTCTATCGTCACGGTCTCCGGCACGTCGGCAAGCGAGCTCGCGATCGCCTGGAGCGTGCCGGCAGTGCCGTAGACGGGTACGCCGAGCTTGCGTGCGAGCACCCGGACGCCGCGCACGTGGTCGGAGTGCTCGTGGGTGAGCACGATCGCCTCGATGCGCGCGTCGGCGCCGCCCGCCACGGTGAGGCGGCGCAGCGTCTCCCGGGCCGAGATGCCCGCATCCAGGAGTATGGCCCGTCCGCCCGACTCGACGAGGGCCGCATTGCCGGACGAACCGGAGGCGAGAATGGTCAGGCGCACCGGTGCGCCTCGATGGTGATGTGCTTGGACATGCGAGGGATTGTACCGCGTCCGCCTGACATGTGGTGTGGCTCTCCGGCCCGCTGGGGGAATACACTCGCAACACGGACATCCACACGTCCGTTCGGTCCGCGCGGGGTGCGCGGCGCCGGCACCCGGAACGACGAGGAGCGCGTGATGGCGAACGATCGGTGGTCGCTCAGGAACATCTACCTGTATCTGGTTTGCCTGATCACGCTCATCATGGTGATCGTGGGCGCGGCAACGGCGGTGCGGAGCATCGTTGACATGATCTATCCGGACCCGGGCTACTACATGGAGCGGCCTGTGGACGAGGAGGGCGACCCGCTCTACAGCGACGAGGAGTGGGAGAGCCAGCAGAAGACCCAGGAGGACTCGGCCAGGCGATATGCGGTGATTTCGCTCGTCGGCAGCCTGTCGTACGTCTTCATCGCGGGCCCCATCTACGTCTACCACTGGCGCAAGATCGAGCTGGAGAAGCCCCGGTCCACAGAGCCTGCCGCCCCCGGCGCGGCGTGAGAGGGTGGTTGCCGTGTCAGACGCCCGGTGGTCGCTGAGGAACATCTATCTGTACGTCGTATGCCTGATCACGCTCATCATGGTGATCGTCGGGGCCGCCGGCGTGGTCCGCACCGCCGTCGAGCTTGCGTATCCCGACCCGGGGGCGTACTTCGACCCCTATGCGCCGGTGAAGGTCGGCGGGGAGATGACCGAGGCGGACATCGAGGAGCAGCAGCGTCGCTGGCAGGCGCAGTCCACGCGCCAGGGAGTGCTCGACCTCGCCGGCAACATCGCGCTCGTGGTCATCGCAGGGCCTCTGTATCTCTACCATTGGCGCAAGATCGAGATGGAGAAGGACGAACCGCCTGTCAGCACGTTCACGAACTGACAAGCCGACCCACGCAAGGAGGCAGCCGTGTCCGTCATGTTGTATGCGCTTTCCACCTGCCCGTACTGCCGGATGACGAAGAAGTACCTCGATGACAACGAGGTCGAGTACGACGCCATCGACGTCGACCTGCTCGAGGGCGATGAGCGGACGACCGTGGTGGCCGAGGTGAAGCGGCTGTCGGGTGGCACCTCGTTCCCGGTGCTGCTGGTCGGCGACGAGGTGATCGTGGGCTTCAACAAGGCGGCGATGAAGAAGCAGCTGGACCTGTGAGCGGGGAAGACGACCGTCCGGTGCGCCGACGCTTCGCGCCCGGGACCTCGGCGGAGGACCTCAAGGCGTACATGGGGCCGTATGCGGCATCGCTCGGCTACGTGTTCAACCCCGATGTCGAGTTCGTGGATGCCGTGCTCTCATCGGAACTCGAGATCCTCGAGGAGACCGGCGATGTGTACTGCCCGTGCCGCATGCGCACCGGC